>NZ_JBIEIS010000005.1:11870-319857 GCF_043496855.1 Nonomuraea sp. JJY05 | reverse complement strand
TCGGCCGAGCCGGGGTAGGTGAAGCCGACGCCGTGGAGCTCGATGCCGTGCCGGAGCGCGTCCGGCGCGGGCCGGGTGCCGGTGGGCCGCCGGCGGCTCGCGTAGTCGAGCAGCCAGAGGTAGTGGCGGGTGGAGTGGCCGGCGTCGGCGATCCGGGAGAAGCCCTCCACGGTGCCGTACACCTGGAAGCGGAGCTGGGCGCCGAGGCTGATCACCATCATCAGCTCGCCGAGCGTGGCCTCGCCGCGACCGACCATCCCGGTCATGAGCACCAGCGCCGCGACGAACCCGGCGGCGTAGCAGAGCCAGCCCGCCAGCTCCCAGCCGATCGCGCCGATGCGGGCCCGCAGGACGGCGTCGATCACACGGTGGCGGGCGGCGTCGGCCGCGGCGTCCAGGACGGGGCCGGCGCCGGAGACGTAGACCTCCTTGCCGGTGTCCGGCTCGATGCACATCCGGTGCAGGCGCTGCTCCAGGCGGGACTGCTCGGCGGTGGCGGCGTGCGCGGCGGCCAGCCGCCGCCGGGCGCGCCCGGCCGCCCACAGCGGCGGGAGGGCCAGCACGGCCAGCGCGGACAGCGCCGGGTGCACCGAGGCCAGCAGCCACAGCGACAGCCCGACGCTGACCACCGCGATGGCCGTGTCGGACAGCGCCCAGCAGGAGCCGGCCAGGGCGCGGGTCTGGCGGCGCAGCAGGCTCAGCCGGTCGAGGTAGTCGGTGCGTTCGAGGTGTTCGAGGGTGGGGATGGCGGCGGTGGCGTCGAGGATCTCGCGGGAGACCTCGATGTCCACCCGGTTGATCAGGTCGTCCTGGTAGTTGTAGCGCGTACGGTTGCCCGCAGCCGCTACGGCATGGCCGACGATGCCGACGACGACGGCCACCACGAGAGCCCGCACGGCGTGCCCGCCGGCGGCGTCCACGAGCCAGCGCTGGCCGAGGGCGGTCAGGGCGGTCGTGGCGGACTGGGCGACGGACAGGAGGGTGATCACGGTGAAGACGCGCCGGTCGGCTCGCCAGGCGAGGGCGAACATGTGGCGGACCAGGCGGAGCCTTCCCTGTTCGGAGGTGGTCATCCGCTCGTCGCCTCCATGTCGGTGAACCGGGCCGCCTGCAGGCGGAAGAGCCGGGCGTAGGCGCCCCCTTCCGCCAGCAGGCTCGTGTGGCTGCCCTGTTCGGCCACCCGGCCGCCCGCCAGCAGCACGATCCGGTCGGCGTTGCGCACGGTGGACAGCCGGTGCGAGATCAGCAGCACGGTGGTCCCCGGCACCTCGGCGACGACCTGCCGGTAGAAGCCGGCCTCGGCCTCGACGTCCAGGTGCGCCGTCGGCTCGTCCAGGATCAGCACGTCGCGGCCGTGCTCGACGGCGAAGATGGCCCTGGCGATGGCGATGCGCTGCCACTGCCCGCCGGACAGGTCGGTGCCGTCGGTGCGCTCGCGCGCGAGCGGGGTGTCGTACCCGTCCGGAAGTGCCTCGATCACGCCGTCGATGTCGGCGCGGCGGGCGGCGGCGCGGATCCCGTCGAGGTCGGCGCGGTGTTCTGGCGCGGCCATGGCGATGTTGTCGGCGGCGGAGAGGGGGTAGCGGTTGAAATCCTGGAACACCACGGCCATGCGGCGGCGCCAGGCCGGCAGGTCGCCGGGGCCGAGCGGCGCGCCGTCCACCAGCACCCGGCCGGCGGTGGGCAGGGACAGGCCGGCGAGGATCCTGATCAGCGTGGTCTTGCCGGCGCCGTTGCGCCCTACCAGCGCCAGCACCTCGCCGGGGTGGATGGTCAGGTCCACCCCGGCGACGACGTCGCGGTCCGTGCCGGGGTAGCGGAAGGCCAGGTCGTCCAGGCGGATCTCGGCGGGAGCCGACATCCCGCGCGGCTCGCCGGGCGGCGGCACGGGGCGGGCACCCAGCCGGTCGAGCGCGCGGACGGCGCCGAGCCCGTACTCGATGTCGAACGCCTCGTAGCCCATGGAGCTGATCGAGAAGAGGGCGAACGCCGACACCAGCACGGTCACCAGGTCGGCGGCGGGGAGCGTGCCCTGGACGGCGGCCAGGCCGGGGAACAGCAGGGCCGCTCCGGCCGACGCCGCCGCCAGCAGGGCGGTCAGCCACTGCTGCCGCAGGATGTCGCGCCTGCGCTCCCAGATGGCCCCCGCCCAGGCCAGCACCTCCCGGGTACGGTGGCGTACCACCCAGTCCTGCAGCCCGAACAGGCGAATCTCCTTCGCGGCGGGAGCGGTCGAGGCGACGTCCGCCCAGTGTTCGGCCCGGCGGCGCAGGTCCTCGCGGGCGTCCGCCACCGCCGCCAGGCCCACCCACCAGCGGCGGATGAGCGCCCGCTGGACGAGGGCCGCGGCCAGCAGGAAGACGGCCAACGGCGGCGAGAACAGCACCGCCACCACGGCCGCGGAGCCCAGCGCGCCGAGCATCCTGAAGACGAGCCGCAACTGTCCGACGGCGGCCGTGCCCGGCGAGCGGACCCGGCCGCCTCCCGCGTCCGAGGCGCGGGAGGCGTCGTCGGCGAACGCCGGCTCCTCCAGGTGCGCCATGTCGGCGGGGGCGAGCGCGAGCCGGCGAACCTCCCGCATCACGCGGGCGTCCACGCGGCCGGCCACGAACTGTTCGAGCGCGCCGCTCAAGGCCCCGAGCACCTCGGTGGCAGCCAGCAGGGCCGCCATCGTCACCAGCGGCCACACGACCGCGGTGCCGGGCTCCCGGCCGCTCGCGGATCCGGTGAGTGCGGCGACCAGCCAGCCGGTGGACAGGGCGGTGGCGGCTGGTGCGAGCGCCGCCCCGGCGTGCACGAGCACCAGGCCGGCGGCGGCTTTGCGATCTTGGAGGGACAGGCGTAACAGGCGGTCTCGTTCGGCCAGCAGCGTCCTCACGGCGTGGGCGCCTCCAAGCGTCGGGGGGTACGGCCGGGCGCGCGCGACGACGGCCATGGTCAAGTCACGCGCGCCCGGAGATCATATGTCAGCCGTGCATCGGCGCCCAGACCGTCATCGGGCCCGCCCCCCGGTTGGCCCACGCGTAGTACGGCACGAAGGTGAGGCCGACCGGGCCCGCGTGCTCCGGTTCCCGGGGGGCGGCGGCGGTGCGGTAGGGGAAGCCGCCGTCCTCCTCCCGGTGCACGTGGGCCCGGCCGCGCGCGATGACCGGCACCACCTCGTCGGGCAGACCGGTGACGGCGGTCCCGTCGCGCAGGTCCGCGCCCGCCACGCACAGGTCGTCGACGATGACGCCGGGGTGGTCGGCCTGCTCCAGGCAGTAGACCAGCGGGCCGCGCTCGACGGCGACCTGGCCGCGGGCCACGTCCAGCCGGGGCACGGCCACCGTCAGCCGGGGCCGGATCCCGAGGTCGAGCACGATCCGGTCGCCGGGCCGCCAGGTCCTGCGGACGCGGTGGTAGGTGCCTGGCTCGGCCGGCCGGTCGTCCACGCCGGCGGCGTCGGCCCAGGCGGGGATGCGGGCCGAGAGCGTCCACGGCCGGTCGGGGGTCTCCCTGACCGTGATCTCGATCCGGCCGCTCCACGGGTAACCGGTCGCCACCTCCAGCACCACGGAGCCCGCCCGCACGGTGCCGGGCGCGTACAGGTGGAGCTGGACGCCGTCGCCGTCCCGGGTGGCGAGGTAGTGGTCGAGGGAGGAGAGCAGGCGCATCACGTTGGGCGGGCAGCAGGCGGTGCCGTACCAGTCCTGGCGGCCGCGCGCCGGCGAGCGCAGGTCGTCGGGGTCCGCGCCGGCGCGCACGCGCAGCGCGTTGACGTAGAAGAAGCGGTCGCCGCCGAGCGAGACGCCGGGCAGGACGGCGTTGTAGAGCGTGCGCTCGATCAGGTCCGCGAACCCGGGCGCGCCGGTGGCCAGCAGCATCCGCCACGACCACTGGATGCTGCCGATGGCCGCGCAGGTCTCGCAGTAGGCGGTGTCCGGCGCCAGTTCGTGGTGGCCGCCGAACGCCTCCCCGTACCAGTTCGAGCCGAGGCCGCCGGTCAGGTACGTCTTGGTCGCCACCATGTCGTGCCACTGCCGCTCCAGGGCGGCGAGCAGGTCGAGATCGGAGGTCTCCACGGCGACGTCGGCCGCCCCGGCGGCCAGGTACATGGCGCGTACGGCGTGCCCCTCGACCGTGGCGGCCTCGCGCACCGGCACCCGGTCCTGCCGGTAGCCGGGCCCGTGGTGGCCCTTGAGCGGGATGAGCGCGTGGCCGCGGGTGGTGACCAGGCGCACGGCGAGGTCGAGGTACGCGCGCGTGCCGGTCTCCCGGTGCAGCTCGGCCAGGCCCGTCTCGACCTCGGGGTGGCCGTCGAGCGCCTCCAGGGGCAGCGCCGCCGCCAGGTGGTCGGCGAACCGGGTGGCGACCCCCAGCAGCGTACGGTCGCCGACCGCCCGGCTGCCGGCCACCGCCGCCTGCATGAGGTGGCCGGCGCAGTAGAGCTCGTGGCTGGAGGCCAGGTCGCAGTAGCGCTCGGCGCCGGTGAGCTGGGTGTGGGTGTGCAGGTAGCCGTCGTCGCACTGGGCCTGCGCGACCAGCTCGGACGCCTCCTTGTACGGCCGCGCGAGGTCGTCGTCGTCCGCCCGGCCGCGCTCCCAGGCGACCGCTTCCAGCCACTTGTAGACGTCGGAGTCGGCGAACACCTTGCCGCGGTGCGTGCCCGCCAACCTGAGGTTGTCGAACGCGCCGGACTCGCGTACGCGCTCGCCGCCCAGCGGGATCGTGACCTCGCGGTTGACCCGCTGCCGCGCCTCCCAGAACCCGCCCTCGACGCGTCCGCCCGCCACGGGACGCAGGGTCACCGCCGCGTCGGGGCCGGGCCGTACGACCCCAGACATCCGATCATCGCTCATACTGCTCATCCTGCCTCAGGGTCAAATATCCAACAAGGATCGAATATTTATGCGTACTGCAAGGCGGGACGGCGCGCACCGTCGACCCCTCGGTCCAAGTACGGGGTGCACCTTGACGGGACGGAAGGGACGACGCACCCTGAATGGGAGATCTATGCATGTTTGAATATTTATGCGAAGGGACGTCTATGCCCGAAATCCCCCACACGGTGCTGCTGGAAGAACGGGCCGAGCTGGCGATGAACGCGGTGGCCGGACTGTCCGACCAGGACATGGACGGCATCCCGTACTTCAGCGCCGACCTCCTGGCCCGCCCCGCGGCGCTGCGGCACGGCGACTGGGACTACGGCTCCAGCCACGGACGGCTCCTGGACGCCTGCGTGCTGGCCCGGCACATGACCGGCAAGGACACCTGGCGAGAGGTGGAGGAGGGGTTCAGGCGGCGGCTGATCGGCTTCTTCGGCGACGACGGGCTGAGCTACCGCCTGGCGCGCCCCGAGGTGGGCTGGCCCCCGAACGCCAACCTCATCGACCAGCGGGCGGTCCTCCTGTCGCTCACCACCTGGTACGTCTCCGACGGCGACCCCGAGGCCCGACGACTGGCCGACCGCCATGTGGCCGCGCTCAAGCGGATCGCGATCAAGGAGCGGGACGTCTGGTTCTACCCCGCCTCCGAGTACACCCCCGGCGGTTGGCCCTCGCCGAACGCGATCGCGCTCCACCTCGCCCCCGACCCGGCCTCGTTCAGCGGCCGGCTCATCATGCCGCTCCTGCGCTACCACCAGGCGACGGGCAACGAGGACGCGCTGGAGCTGTGCGGATGGTTCGCCCGGCTGATCGTGCACAAGAGCGGGGTCTTCAACGAGGACGGCTCCTTCAACCCCGCCCGCGCGTACCGCAGCGCCCACTTCCACACCCGCCTCGGCACCCTCGAAGGGCTCGCCCGCTACGCCCGCCACGCCGGCGACCACGAGCTGACCGCGTACGTCCGCCGCGCCTACGACTGGGCCCTCGGGCAGGCCACCGCGTTCGGCTGGACGCCCGGCGACCTGGCCGACCAGCGCTACGAGCACGAGAGCTGCTCCCTGGTGGACCTGATCGGCACCGGGACCACGCTGGCCGGGTCGGGCCACACCGCGTACTGGGGCGTGGTGGAGCGGTTCCTGCGCAATCACCTCGTGGAGTCGCAGCTCCTCGACCTGAGCTGGGTGGACTCCGCGCCCGACGCGTCGGGGGACGAGCCGGGCTGGGTCACGCACGTACGGGTGGGCGAGCGGGTACGCGGGGCCTTCGCCGGGTACGGCGCGCCCAACGACTTCGTCTGCGACGTGGAGCTGGGCCGCGGGCACACGGCCGACGTGCAGGCGTGCTGCGTCGGCTCGGGGCTGCGCGGCCTGTTCTGGGGCTGGAACTCGATCGTCACCGCCGACCCCCGCGCCGTCCGGGTCAACCTGCTCCTCACCCGGGCCACCCGGCAGGTCACCGTGCTCAGCCACCTCCCCCACGAGGGCCGCGTCGACCTGGACGTCCACGAGGACCTGCGCGAGCTGCGGATGCGGGTGCCCGCCTGGGCCGGGTACGCCAAGGTGCGCGTCGCCCGCGAGAGCGGGGACTTCGACGGGACCAGGGCCGGGGCGTGGGCGCCGGACGGCTACCTGTCGATCCCCGTGCCACGGCGGGGCGAGCGCGTCACGGTCACGTTCCCCGTGCCCGAGACGGCGACCACCGAGGTGGCGGCGGGACGGGAGTACCGCGTGCGATGGCGGGGGGACGACGTGATCGGCATCAGCCCGGAGGGGACGGCCCGGCCGATGTACAGCGGGCGCAAGGTGCATCCGACCGCGCCCCGGCGCGACTACCCGCTGGCCCGGCCGGCGAAGGAGTGGGCATGGTGAACTGGTCTCTTCCCGAGGTGCCCGCGGGCGAGGCGCTGCAGTGGCGGCCTGGATCACCCACGATCCCGAGACCGAGCCCCCGTTCGAGCCGCCCACCGACAACGGCGAGCCGCGTTCCGCCCGCACCGCGGGCCTGCCCGCGCCCCGGTACTTCCGGCGCGTGCTCGACCTGCCCCCGGCGACCGCCGTGCGGATCGCGTGCAGCGCCAGAGGGCTGTACGAGCTGCGCGTCAACGGCCACCGGGTCGGCGACGGCGAGCTGACGCCGGGCTGGACCGACTACCGGCAGCGGGTGCCATACCAGGTGTACGACGTCACGGACCTGGCCGGCGACGGTCCCGTCTGCGTGGGGGCGATCCTCGCGGACGGCTGGTGGTCCGGCAGCGCCTGGCCGTCAGCCTGCACCTGCGGGGCGACGGCGGCACCCTGACCGGCCGCAACCGGGCCACGGCCCCGCCGGACGACGCGGCCTACCGGTCGCTCCCGGGTGACCACGCCGCCGACGAGAGCGGGGCCGCGTACGTTGAGGGGGTGGCGCTCTGGCACTGGCTGGACGCGTTGATCGTCACCGCGCCAGAGCCGGTGTCGGCCGTGGCGGTGCTCGGCGACTCGATCGCGACCGGGGTCGGCTCCGAGACCGGCCACGGCTGGCCGGACCTCCTCGCCGACCGGGCCCTGCTGGAGTCGTGGCCGCTCGCCGTGGTGAACGAGGGCGTGTCCGGCGGCCGGGTGCTGGCCGCCGGGACCGGACGCGACGCCGAGGAGCGGCTGGCCGCCGAGGTGCTGACCAAGCCGGGCATCGGCGCCGTGATCCTGCTGGCGGGGATCAACGACCTCGGGGCCGGCGCGCGGGCGCGGCCGCTCGTCGCCGCCTACCGGCGCATCGCCGAGCGGGCGCACACCGCCGGGGTACGCGTGATCGGCGGCACGCTCCCGCCCTTCGCGGGCGCGGAGTACCACACGCCCGCGGGCGAGCGGGCCCGGGAGGAGGTGAACGCGTTCGTACGCGACGGCGGCGTGTTCGACGGGCTCGCCGACTTCGACGCGGCGCTGCGTGACCCCGCCGGCCCCCGCCGCCTGCTGCCCCGCTACGACTGCGGCGACCACCTGCACCCGAGCGCGGCCGGCCACCGGGCGATGGCCGCCGCGCTCGAACCGCGCGTGCTGCTCGACGCGGCCGGTCAGCGGCCGGGGCCGGACGGGCGCGTCGCCGGTTCCGGGCGGTGGATGCCCCGGGGGCGGTAGCCGAGCGCGTCGGAGACGCCGAGGTAGTCGGCGAGCAGCCAGATGATGGCCAGCCACATCTCCGTGCCCTGCAGCCCGGGCGTGCGGGCCGCGCCGCTCCCCCGGGTCAGCGCGAAGCTGAGGCCCGCCCCGTCGTGCCAGCCGCCGACCGCCCGTACGAGATGCTCCTTCGCCCAGGCCGCGCCCTCCTCGCGGCGGTGCCGGGTCTGCCTGCCCAGCAGCCACAGCGGGTGGATGACGTCGAGCACGTTGCAGGCGTTGCCGGTGTCCGGGCCGAAGTAGCGCGGGTCGCGGGCCTGGGCGAGCACGGTGTCGACGGCCCGCTCCGGGTACGGCACCGGCATCCCGGACTGCGCGAACGTCCCGCGGGTGAGCCGGTAGAACCCGTTGACCACCTGCAGCCAGCCCGCGTCCGGGTCCGGCTCGCCCCACATCCCGTGGGCCTGGCTGCAGCGGGTGAGCAGCCACCCGTACAGGGTCTCGCTCTCGCCGCGCACGCCGAAGTCGGCGAGGTTGCGGTGGAGGCCGGTGCCGAACGCGTCCACCCACGAGCCCGCCGTCCAGGCGTTGCGCTCCCAGTCGAGGGCGTCGAGCGAGGCGATCAGCTCCTGCGAGGTGACGTTCGCGACGGCGTGGACGGGGTGCGGGAACCGGGTGCCGAGGAGGTCGAGGGCGTAGCCGACGCAGAGCACGTGATAGGCGCTGGCCCCGTCCAGCTCCGGTGGCCCGGAGGCGCCGATCTCCGGGACCAGGCCCGTGGCCGGGTCCTGGCGATCCCGCAGGAACGCGACGATCTCCTCCCTCGCCGGCGTCGGGGGCGGGCCGTCCAGGAGAAGGTCGGCGATCTCCACCGCGTCGCACCAGGCGCGGACGGTCGGCGGGGCGTCCGGGCGGTCCACGTACCGCTCCCCCGTCCAGCAGCGCCCCAGCACCTCCTCCGCCTGCCCCCTGGCGCGGTCGGCGAACCCGGACAGCAGCCGTTCCAGATCGTCCCCCGGACCGGTGGCGCGGCGGTCGCGGATGCGGCGGGCCGGGTTGCCCGCGACCATGGCCCAGGCGGGCACGTCCTTGGTGACGACCGCGCCCGCGCCGACGACGGCGTGGTCGCCGATCGTCACCCCGTCGAGCACGACCACGTTCGAGCCGACCCACACGTCGTCGCCGATCCGGATGCCCTTCGAGGTGATCGCCTGCCGGAAGACCGGGCGGTCGGGGGCGGTGCCGTGGTTGAAGCCGAGCAGGGACGTGTGCGCGCCGATCCGCACGGCGTTCCCGAGCACGATGTTCCCGCGCACCACGGCGTACGGGTTGACGGTGCAGTCGTCGCCCATGACGACGTCGTCGGTGACGTACGCGTGGGCCGCGATGTAGCAGTGGTCGCCCATGCGCAGGCGGTCGGCGTACACGCCCGCCAGCGGCGAGACGAACACCTTGCCCGCCGCCTCCAGCTCGAACCTGGCCCGCAGCTCCTCCAGATGGCTCTCCTGGGCGCGGCGGTCCTCCTCGGTCGCGTGGTCCCAGAACAGCCACGGGCAGAAGTCGAACTTGGTCGGTTCCGTCATGAAATCTCCTTGAACGTGGTCAGCGTCATCGACCAGGAGTAGCGCCGGGCAGGCAGCCGGTACCGCTCGGGCAGGGCGGGGCCGCAGGAGGCGCTGCCGAGGCCCTGCTGCCCGTGGTCCAGGTTCAGCCAGACGCGCCCCGAGTCGCGCAGATCGTGTGCCCTGCCCGCGGCCTGCAGCGCCTCGCCGGTCCAGCGGCGGGCGGTGAAGTCCAGGTGCGGCTCCCCGTCCACGCGCAGGGCCGGCAGCCCCGGGCCCGACAGTTCCAGCCAGCGGGTCTCGACGTGGTTGCCGTTCTCCTGCGGCACAACGTACGGGGTCTGGAGCGCGTCGATCGCCAGCGCGAACCGGCCCACCCGCGCGGCGTCCCGGCTGTCCGCGTACGACTCGCCCGGCCCGCGCCCGAACCACGTCACGTCGGTGTAACCGCCGGGCAGGGCGAACCTGGCGCCCATGCGCGGCGGGCTCACATTGAGGTGGCCGTACGCGGTGTCGTGCCAGTCGCCGACGGGCTCGGCCTCGATCCGCAGGTGCAGGCCGCCGTCGCGCCACTGCCAGGTGTACGCGGTGCGGAACCCGAGGGTCCGGGTGGCCGGGCCGCTCCGGCCGCGGACGACGAGCGTGCGGTCGTCCGGCCTTTCGAGGGCCGCGGTCCGGTGCAGGAAGCGGTCGAGCCCCACGGCCTCCCAGTCGGCGGCGAGCGCGTTCCTGGGGCCCTGGCCGCGGTCGTTCTCGGTCGGCGCCCGCCACACATCCAGCACCGGCCCGTCCAGCTCGACCCCGTGCAGCCCGACCAACCGCCCGCTCCGCCGATCGAACACCGCCCCGCCCAACCGCAATCCCCCGCCGCCACCCGGCGCATCGCTTTCAAGGCCGTCCGCCGGCTGGGGGGCGGCGAGGACGGTGGGTGAAGGGGTTCGGCGGCGGTGGGGGGTGGCGCCGAGGCGGGACTGGGTGAAGGCGACCACGTGCCCCGCCGGCGCCCAGCGGGTCGCGGTGGCGAGCGCGGCCTCGATCGTGATCCACGTCTCACCCTCCAGGGGGCGGACCGCGACCTCCGGCAGTGGCACCCGCACCGTCTCACGCGGCCCGCACACCGGGACCGGGAGCACCCCACCCCCCTCCGAAGGAGTGCCGTCCACCTCCACCCGCCAGCGGAACTCCAGGTGCCCGAGGTCGATCAGGTCGTGCTTGTTGGCGACCACCACCTCCCCCGCCACCACGTCCACGGCGATCCCGACCGGCTCGATCGCCTTGCGCAGCTCCGCCAGACCCGGAGACGGCGTGCGGTCGGGGAACAGCAGCCCGTCCAGGCAGTACCGGCCGCCGTTCGGCTGGTGGTCGATGTCCCCGCCGTGCCGGAAGTACGGGCGGCCCAGCGCGTCGTGCCCCGTCAGCCCGTGGTCGATCCACTCCCACACGAACGCCCCGCAGAACCGCTCGTACGACTCCAGGATCGCCTGGTAGTCGGCCAGCGAGCCGGGCCCGTTCCCCATGGCGTGGGCGTACTCGCACAGCAGGAACGGCAGCCCGCGACGGCGCACGTCGTCGGCCGACCCCGGCGCCACCCCGTCCGGCGGGTCCTCCTCGCGCCGCCCGATGCGCTCCAGGTCGTCCAGCGACGGATACATGAGGCTGTGGAAGTCGGAGTGCCGGTAGCTCGGATCGCGCTCGTAGTGCAGCGGCCGGCCGGGATCGCGGGCCCGGATCCACCGCTCGATGTCGCCGAACGCCGGCCCGCTCCCGCTCTCGTTCCCCAGCGACCAGACGACCACGCTGGGGTGGTTCTTGTCGCGTTCGACCATGCGCTGTGCCCGGTCGAGCAGGGCGTCGCGCCACATCGGCTCGGCCGGCGGGTTGCCCGCCCAGCCCGCGTAGATGAACCCGTGCGTCTCGATGTCGCACTCGTCCACCACCCACAGCCCGTACTCGTCGCACAGCCGAAGGAACTCCGGGTGCGGCGGGTAGTGGGCGGTGCGGACGGCGTTGACGTTGTGCTGCTTCATCAGCACGATGTCGCGGATCATGGTGTCGCGGTCGAGGGCGCGGCCGCGTTCCGGGTGGTGTTCGTGCCGGTTGACGCCGCGGAAGAGGACCGGCGACCCGTTGATCAGCAGCCGCCCGCCGGCGATCTCGACGGTCCTGAACCCGATCGGGAGGTCGATCGTCTCCCCGGCGGCGCTGAGGGTGCCGCGGTAGAGGCGCGGGCGCTCCGCGCTCCACGGTTCGACGGCGGGGACGGTGACCTGCTCCCCGGTGGCGACCGCGAGGCCCAGCTCGGGGATCTCGACCAGGCCGGGGGCGTCGGCGGTGACCAGGAGGGTGCCGCAGCCCTCGGCGGCGTCGTAGGAGGCGTGGACGGTGAAGTCGTCGATGCCGCCGGAGGGGCGGGCCAGCAGCTCCACGTCGCGGAAGATGCCCGGCAGCCACCACATGTCCTGGTCCTCGAGGTAGCTGCCCGACGACCAGCGGTGCACGCGTACGGCGAGCAGGTTGCCGCGCGGCCGGACGAGCCCGGTGACCTCGAACTCGAACGGCAGCCTGCTCCCCTTCGAGTGGCCGAGCAGCGAGCCGTTCAGCCACACGGTGCCGCAGGAGTCCACCCCCTGGAAGCGCAGCACGGCCCGGCCGCCGGGCCGGTCTTCGGGCCGGTCTTCGGGCCAGTCTTCGGGCCAGTCTTCGGGCAGGTCGAAGTGGAGGCGGTAGTCGCCCGTGGGGTTGCCGTCGGGCAGGTGCGGCGGGTCGATGGGGAACGGGTAGGCGGTGTTGGTGTAGAGCGGGCGGTCGTGTCCCTCCAGCACCCAGTGCGACGGCACTCTGATCGTCTCCCAGCCGGTGTCGTCGAGTGCCGGGTCGGGCAGCGAGGGGCCGGTGCCCTCGGCCGTGCCAGAGAGCCGGAAGCGCCACCGGCCGTTGAGCGACAGGCGCGGCGCGTCGGAGAGGAAGTCCGCGCGTGCCGCCCGCCGCCCGGAGCCCGGCCCGGGGTCTTCGTGGAAGTCAACCATCCGCACGTCCCTCCGCGACAAACGTTTTAACCCTATATGTGAAGATCCCCGCCTGCCAGCCCATCATGCATTGACATCCAATATTGAATAAATATACAGTGCGTAAATCGTTTCAATAGAAATGGGTGGGCCATGCGCGGGTTTCTGCCGGACTGGGAGTCGCTTCGCCGTCACCCCGTCCCCCCGTGGTTCGGGGAGGCCAAGTTCGGCATCTGGTCGCACTGGGGCCCGCAGTCCGTGGCGAGCTCGGGCGACTGGTACGCCCGCCACCTCTACGGCATGCAGCCCGCCTCCGAGCCCTGGGAACGCCGCCGCGCCGACCGCCAGCACGCCCACCACCGCGCCCGCTTCGGCGCAGGCGGCGGTGCGAAGGACCTCTTCCATCGCTGGCGCGCCGAGCGGTTCGACCCCGAAGAGCTGATCGACCTGTACGTCTCCAGCGGCGCCCGCTACTTCGTCGCCCTGGCCGCCCACTGCGACAACTTCGACCTGTGGGACTCCGCGCGGCACGCGTGGAACGCCACCCGCATCGGCCCGCGACGCGACATCGTCGGCGCCTGGGAGCGGGCGGCCCGCGCGGCCGGGCTGCCGTTCGGGCTCAGCTTCCACAACAACTGGACCTGGCGCTGGCTCGACGTCGCGCACGGCATCGACCCGGCCACCGGCGAGCCGCACGACGGCGCGCTCACCGAGGCCGACGGTGCCGGCACCTGGTGGGAGGGCCTCGACCCGGCCGAGCTCTACCCGGCCAGGCACGCCCCGGACGCCAAGCCCCCGCCCCACGTGGCGGAGCGCTTCTACGCCCGCGTGCGCGAGGCGGTCGATCGCTACCGCCCCGACCTGGTCTATCTCGACGACGGCCGGCTGCCGTTCGACGCGGGCAGCGTGGTCGAGTCGGAGCCGGTCAGCACGCGCGGTCTCGACCTGCTCGCCCACTACTACAACACCTGCCCGACCGGCGGCCTGGTGACCGTCAAGGACGTCCCCGACGCCGACCGCACCGCCGTCGTCCTCGACTGCGAACGCCGCCAGCTGGACGCCGCGCAGCCCCACCCCTGGCAGTTCGACACCAGCGACGGCGAGTGGTTCGACTGCTCGGACGACGACCCGATGTTCCACCCGCGCAAGACGTCCCAGCAGGTCGTCCACACGCTGATCGACGTGGTCAGCAAGAACGGCACCCTGCTGCTCAACGTCCCGCAGCGCGCCGACGGCACCGTGGACGCCCGCGCCCGCACCCTGCTGGGCGAGGTGGGCGACTGGCTGCGGGTGTGCGGCGAGGGCGTGTACTGCACGACGCCGTGGAAGCGCGCCGCCGAGGGCGCCACGGGCCTGGGCGAGACCAGGGGCTACGAGGGCTACAACGAGGCCGAGCGCGCCTACCGGCCGGGCGACATCCGCTTCACCCGGCGCGGCGACGCGGTGTACGCCACGCTGCTCGCCTGGCCGGAGGACGGGACGGCCGCGATCACCAGCCTGGGCACCGGCGAAGGGCTGCTGAACAGCCGCCCGGCCCAGGTCGAGCTCCTGGGGCACGGCCCCGTCGCCTGGCGGCTGGCCGAGGAGGCCCTCTACGCCGACCTGCCCCCGAAGCCGCCCACGAAGGCCGCGTACATGCTCAAAATCACCTGACCTGGAGATCCCGCCTTGGTGACGAACCTGCGAACGTGCGACCTGATCGACCCCCTCGGCATCGAGATCACCCGGCCGGCGCTGAGCTGGCAGCTGACCGGCACCACGACGCAGACCGGCTACCACGTACAGGTCGAGCCCGGCTTGTGGGACACCGGCGAGGTCAGCGGCCCGGAGCAGAGAGTGGTGTACGGCGGCCGGCCCCTGACCTCCCGCACGGCGGCGCGCTGGCGGGTGCGCGTCCGCGACGCGGACGGCCGCTGGTCCGGCTGGAGCCCGCCCGCCCGCTTCGAGCTGGGCCTGCTGCGCCCGGACGACTGGACGGCCGCGTGGATCACCCACCCCGACTGGCACGACGAGGGCGACCCGCGCGCGGGCGAGGGCAGGCCGCTCCCGCTGCTGAAGGGCGAGTTCGTCCTGGCCCAGCCGGTCGCCCGCGCCCGGCTGCACGTCGCGGGCCTCGGCGTCTACGTGGCCACGGTGAACGGCGCGCCGGTGACCGACGCCGTGCTGGAGCCGCCGTACACGGACTTCGCCAGGCGCGTGGTGTACTCCACCCACGACGTGACGGAGCTGCTGCGCGAGGGCCGCAACGCGCTCGGCGTCGAGCTGGGCCCGGGGATCGCGCACGTCTTCCCGCACCAGGACCGGTACATGAAGTTCTTCGGCTCCAAGGCCGCCCCGCGGGCCATCGCGCAGCTCGAACTGGACTACGCCGACGGCTCGTTCGGCCGGTTCGTCACGGGCCCCGACTGGCGGGCCGCGGAGGGCCCGACCGTGCGCTCGCACTGGTACGGCGGCGAGGACCACGACGCCCGCCGCACCGCCTCCGGCTGGCGCCCCGCCACCGTCGTCCCCGGCACGAAGGACGTGCTCAGGTCGCGCGCCTGCCCGCCCATCAGGGTCACCGAACGGCTGCCCGCCACCGCCCGGCTCGACGCCACCGACGGCACGCCGGTCTTCGACGTCGGCACGGTCGTCGCGGGCTGGGCCGAGCTGAGCCTGGACCTCCCGGCCGGCCGCTATCTGCGGCTCGTGCCCGGCGACCAGCTCGACGGCTACGGCCGCGTCATCCAGTCGAAGCCCACCACCGGCGCGCCGATCTTCAACACGTACGTCACCAAGGACGGCCCGCAGACCTGGCACCCGAGCTTCCGCTACGACGGCTTCCGCTACGTCGAGGTCCAGGGCCTGCCCGGACACGTCGGCCCCGAGGCCGTGACCGCGCTCGTGCTGCGCGCGGACAACACCCCGACCGGCACGTTCGAGACCTCCGACGCCCTGGTCAACGACATCCACACGATCATCGACCGCGCGGTGCGGGGAAACATGTACAGCGTCCTCACCGACTGCCCGCACCGCGAGAAACTGGGCTGGCTGGAGCAGACCCACCTGCTGTTCGACGTCGTCGCCTACAACTACGACGTGGCCGCCTACTACCGCGAGCTGCTGGTCACCATCGCCGAGGCGCAGACCGGGGACGGCCTGGTGCCGGACATCGCGCCGGAGTTCCTGGTGTTCGACGCCCCCTTCAGGGACGACCCCAACTGGGGCGGCGCGATCGTCCGCATCCCGTGGCAGCTCTACCGCTGGTACGGTGACCCGTCGGCGATGCGGACGCACTACGACGCGATGCGCCGCTACGTGGACTACCTCACGTCCAAGGCCCAGGACGGGATCCTCGGCCACGGTCTGGGCGACTGGATCGGCCTGGACGACTCGACGCCCGTCCCGCTGGTGTCGACCTGGGGCTACTGGCGGGCCGCGCGCACGATGGCCCGCGCCGCAGGGGTGCTGGGCCGCGACGACGACGCCAGGCGCTACCGGGCCCTGTCCGAGCGGATCACCGCCGCGTTCTCGCGTGCCTTCGCCGAGTCCCGCAGCCAGGCGTCGCAGATCCTGGCGCTGGACATGGGCGTCGTCACGGACGAGCGGGTGCTGGACCGGATCGCCGAGGCGGTGGCCGGCGGCGGCATCACGGTCGGCGAGATCGCGCTGCCCGCCCTGTACAGGGTGCTCGGCCGGGCGGGACGGCACGACGCCCTGTGGGCGTTCGCCATCTCGACGAGCCATCCCAGCTACGGCTACCAGGTGCGGCACGGCGCCACCGCGCTCACCGAGGCGTGGGACGGCCCGACGAGGGGCCTGTCGCAGAACCACTACATGCTGGGCGCCATCGACGCCTGGTTCTACCGCGGCCTCGGCGGCATCGGCCAGGCCCCCGGCTCGAACGGCTTCCGCAGGCTGCTGATCGAGCCCGCCGCGCCCGGCGACCTGGAGTCGGTGCGGGCGAGCACCGTGACCCCGTACGGCGGGGTCGAGGTGTCCTGGACCCGGGCGGACGGGGAGTTCACGCTCGACGTGCAGGTCCCGCCGGGCTCGTCGGCCGAGGTGCGGCTGCCCGATCTCGGGCTCGCGCGGCACGCCGTGCCGGACGCCGCGGTCAAGCTCGGGGCCCACGCCTACGAGGTGCCGGCCGGGCGGTGGACGTTCACGGAGCGGGGAGCCGAGGCCGGAGAAGGAAGCCCTTCAGGCGTAACCGCGCAGGCCGACCAGCGACCGCGACCAATGAACAGGGCGGGGCGATGATCGGCACGTACGACGCCGCCCGGGTCAGGACGCCGTACAAGGCCGGCAGGCTGCTGGTGGAGGGCTCGCGGGAGCCGGGCAGGTTCGACAGCCTCTTCGTGGACTGCCCGTTCGTGTGCTCCGACGGCGGCGAATACCTGATGACGTACGTCGGCTTCGACGGGACCGGCTACCAGAGCGCGCTGAGCCGATCGGCGGACCTCGTGTCGTGGACGCCGGGCGAGGTGATCCTGCCGCGCGACCCCGCGCACCCGTACCGGGGCTACAACGCGGCGCTCACCTCGATCGTGCGCGACAACCGCCTCGGCTCCCCCGGCCAGGTGACCTGGCTGGACGGCCGGGCGATCGGCACGTACCACGCCTACCCCGAGGCGGGCATGGAGATGGGCGCGGCGGTCATCGGGTTCGTGGCCGGCGAGGACCTGCGTACGTGGGTGGACGTCGGGTCGGTGCTGCGCCCGCAGGACGGCGGCGCGTGGGAGCGCGGCGGCCTGTACAAGTCGTGGCTGCTCCGCCACGACGGCCTCTACTACTGCTTCTACAACGCCAAGAACCGCACCTACGACGGCTGGCGCGAGCAGATCGGCTACGCCGTCTCCCCCGACCTCGAACGCTGGGAGCGCCCCCATCCCGGCCCGGTCGTCCCGCACGGCGGTCCGGGCGAGTTCGACGAGCGCTTCGCCTCCGACCCGTGCGTGCTGCGCGACGGCGACTGGTGGGTGATGTTCTACTTCGGCCTCTCGTTCGACGGGCACGCCCGGGAGAGCTTCGCGGTCTCCCGCGACCTGCGTACCTGGCACAAGAGCGGCGAGATCCTCATCGACGTGGGCCCGCCGGGCTCGGCCGACGACACGTACGCGCACAAGCCCGCGCTCGTCTCCCACGGCGGGCGGCTCCACCACTTCTACACGGCGGTACGGCGGGTCGAGCCGTACCGGGTCGGCGAGCACACCCTGGTCGAGCGGCGCGGCATCTCCCTGGCCCACGGATAGGAGATCATGATGAAGTCCCGCAGGAGCTTCCTGGCCGCGGCAGCCGGCGCCGTGCTGGCGCCCCAGCCGGCCGGCCGCGCCGAAGCGGCCCCCGACCTCGACGGCTGGGCCAGGGTGCCGCGGATCCGGCGGCGGATCAGGCCGCCCCGCTTTCCCCGCCGCACCTTCCCCGTCACGCGCCACGGGACGGTCGGCGACGGGAGCGCGATGTGCACCGAGGCCTTCAGGCAGGCGATCGCGGCCTGCGCGGCGGCGGGCGGGGGGCGCGTCCTCGTGCCCGCGGGGACGTACCTCACCGGCGCGATCCACCTGGCCGACAACGTCGAGCTGCACCTGGAGGCGGGCGCCACGATCCGGTTCAGCCGCGACCCCGCCGACTACCTGCCGGTCGTCCACACCCGCTACGAGGGCGTCGAGCTGATGAACTACTCCCCGTTCGTCTACGCCTACGAGCGGGAGAACGTCGCGATCACCGGCAGCGGCACCATCGACGGCCAGGCCGACGCCACGCACTGGTGGGACTGGTCGGGCGACCCGCCGCCGTCCGAGCGTCCCGACAAGAACCTGCTGGCCGCCATGGCCGAGCAGGGCGTGCCGGTGGCCGAGCGGGTGTTCGGCGAGGGCCACTACCTGCGCCCCAACCTCATCCAGCTCTACCGCTGCCGCAACGTCCTGATCGAGGGCGTGACGGTCAAGGACTCCCCCATGTGGAACATCCACCCGGTCCTGTGCACCAACGTGACCGTCCGCGAGGTCACCGTGGACAGCCCGAACGGCCCCAACAACGACGGCTGCGACCCCGAGTCCTGCGTGGACGTGCTCATCGAGCGGTGCG
Organism: Nonomuraea sp. JJY05; assembly: GCF_043496855.1. Taxonomy (NCBI): domain Bacteria; kingdom Bacillati; phylum Actinomycetota; class Actinomycetes; order Streptosporangiales; family Streptosporangiaceae; genus Nonomuraea; species Nonomuraea sp. JJY05. The sequence goes on along the minus strand of NZ_JBIEIS010000005.1, from coordinate 301,264 downwards.
AGTTCAACACGGGCGACGACTGCGTGGCGATCAAGGCGGGCAAGAACGCCGACGGCCGCCGGGTGAACGCGCCCTCCATGAACGTGCTCGTGGACTCCTGCGTGATGCGCGACGGCAACGGCGGCGTGACGATCGGCAGCGAGACCACCGGCGGCGTGCGCTGGGTCTACGCCTGGAACTGCACGATGAGCAGCCCTCGCCTGGAGCGCGCGATCCGCGTCAAGACCAACCCCGACCGCGGCGGCTACGTCAGGGACGTCTACTTCCGGGACATCACGGTGGGGCAGGCCGCCGACGCGGTGATCGAGGTGGCCCTGAACTACGAGAACAAGGACACCGGCCCGTACTTCCCCGACGTGGGCGCCATCGACGTGCGCCGCCTGCGGGCCGGGCGGGCGCCCAGGGCGCTCAACCTGATCGGCAACCCGGGCAACCCGATCAGGGGCGTGCGGGTGGCCGGCAGCGTGTTCGAGGAGATGGCCGAGGACGACGTGGTGCGCGACGTGACGGGGCTCGTGCTGCGCGACGTGTGGATCAACGGCCGCCGCGTGGACTCCGGGGGATGAGCCGGTCCCAGCCGCGAAGATCAGGGCTCGACGAGGCCCGCGCGGATGGCGTAGCGGGTCAGGTCGAGGCGGTCGCGCATGCCGAGCTTCTGCAGGATGTTGGCCCGGTGCCGGTCCACGGTCTTCACGCTGATGACGAGCGTCTCCGCGATCTCCTTGGCCGAGTTGCCCTCCGCGATCAGCTTGACGATCTCCTCCTCCCGGGGCGTCAGGATGCTCTCGGGCATGCGCTCGCCCTCGCGCGAGCGCTGCAGGTAGTCGCGGATGAGCGCGGTGACCGCCCCCGGATAGAGGAACGGCTCGCCGCGCATCGTCGCCCGGCACGCCTCCAGCAGGTCCTGGTCGGCGACCGACTTGAGCACGTATCCCGAGGCGCCGACCTTGAGGGCCTCGAAGAAGTACTGCTCGTTGTCGTACATGGACAGGATGAGGATGCGGATGGCGGGCGCGCGGCGGGAGATCTCGCGGGCCGCCTGGAGGCCGGTCATGCGCGGCATCGCGATGTCCAGGATGGCCAGGTCCACCGCGTCCTCCGACGCGGCCGCGACGGCCTCCGCGCCGTCGGCGGCCTCGGCGACGACCTCCAGGTCGGGCTCCGCGTCGAGGATCATCTTCAGTCCCCGGCGGACCAGCGCGTGGTCGTCGGCCAGCAGGATCCTGGTCTTGGCAGTGCTCACCGAGATGGGCTCCGATCGTTCGGGATGGTCAGGTGGACACGGGTGCCTTCCCCCGGCGGGGAGTCGACGGTCAGGCGGGCGCCGATCAGCAGGGCGCGCTCGCGCATGCCCCGGATCCCGGCCCCGTCCTGGCGCGCGCCGCCCTGCCCGTCGTCGGCGACGCGCAGGGTCAGCCGCCCGTCCCGCGTGGCCAGCGACAGCTCGGCACGCGTGGCGCGGGCGTGCCTGGCGATGTTCGTGAGGCTCTCCTGGGCGATCCGGTACAGCACGAGCTCGACGTCCGCGCCCAGCTCTGGCAGGTCGTGCTGGACGGCGCGGGCCACCTGGACCCCGCTCATCTGCGAGACGTCGCTGCACAGGGCGCTCAGGGCGGCGTGCAGCCCGAGGTCCTCCAGCACGCCGGGACGCAAACGGCGGGCGACCTGCCGGACCTCGTCGAGGCTGGCGCGTACGGTCTCCTGCACGCCGTGCAGGTCCTCGCGCAGGTGGTCGGGCGCGCGGTCGACCACCCGTTTCAGGCCGAGGAGCACCACGGTCAGGCTCTGGCCGATCTCGTCGTGCAGCTCGCGGGCGATGCGCCGCCGCTCGCCCTCCTGGGCGGCCAGGGCGTGGCCGCTGCTGGCGCTGCGCTCGGCCTCCAGGCGGTCGAGCATCGCGTTGAACGTGCCGATCACGTGGGTGAGGTCGCTGTTGCCGCCGACGGGCAGCCGATCGCCGGTACGCAGCAGGTCCACGCGCTGCATGAGCGTGGTCAGCGCGTCCAGCGGGGCCAGGCTGCGGCGCAGGAGCAGCGCGTTGGCGGCCAGCATCAGCGCCAGACCCACGATCAGCACCGGCACCTCGGCCAGCACGAGGGGCGCGGACACGGTGGCCGGTGAGATCGCGAGGACGAGCGTGGCCACCGCGAACACCAGCCCGTTGATCATGAACAGCCGCCGGAACAGCGCCTGTGCCGGGCTCCTGGTCGTCCTCTTCGCCCCGTCGGTCATTTCACCAGCCTCTTTGTCCCCCGGCCCGGTTGTCGATCCGGCCTGACCCCCATCCTGCGGGACGTCCCTACATGCTCCGTCCCTCCCCATATGGGTGCTGGACCCGATGGTGCCGGGCCCGCCCCCACGACGAGACTGGGACGGAGCCGCCGCCCGCGAAGGATGACCTCGATGCGGCGCGCGCGACGAGACGATCATCCTGGAGCGGCGGCTCACCAAGCCCGAAACCGTTCCGACTCCGGAGGTCGATAGTCGTGTGCCGCCAATCCCGCCTTGTACCGTCATGCCCCGCCGCCCGGTCCGGGCCGCCGGGGCGTGACGGATGAGCGCACTCGTAGCCCTCGCGATCTTCCTGGTCGCGTTCTTCTTCATCGCCACCGAGAAGGCCGACAAGGTCAAGGTGGTGCTCATCGCCGCGGGGCTGATGGCCGTCCTGGGCCTCGTCCCCGGCGCGGAGGTGTTCTTCTCCGAGCACGAGGGCATCGACTGGAACGTCATCTTCCTGCTGCTCGGCATGATGATCATCGTCGGGATCATCAAGCAGACCGGGGTCTTCGACTACCTCGCCATCTGGGCCGCCAAGCGGTCGCAGGGCAGGCCGTACCGGCTGATGGTCATGCTGATGGCGATCACCGCCGTGGCCTCGCCCTTCCTCGACAACGTCACCACGATCATGCTGGTCGCGCCGGTCACCGTGATGGTGTGCGACCGGCTGCGCATCCCCGCCCAGCCGTACCTCATCGCGGAGGTGCTGGCCTCCAACATCGGCGGCGCCGCGACCCTCATCGGCGACCCGCCCAACATCATCATCGGCAGCCGCGCGGGGCTGACGTTCAACGACTTCCTCGTCCACATGGCGCCGATCGTGGTGGTCGTCTTCGTCGTGTTCGTGGGGCTCACGCGAGTGCTGTTCCGCGGGTCGTTCCACTACGACGCCGAGCACGCCATGGCGGTGATGGCGCTGGACGAGCGGCGGGCCATCACCGACCCGCGCCTGCTGACCCGCTGCCTGGTGGTGCTGGGCCTGGTGGTCGCCGGGTTCGCGCTGCACGCGGTGGCTCACGTCGACCCGTCGATCGTGGCCCTCGTGGGGGCCGGGGTGATGCTGATGGTGTCGCGCGCGGAGGTCCACGAGGTGCTGCGCGAGGTCGAGTGGTCCACGCTGGTCTTCTTCATGGGCCTGTTCGTCATGGTCGCGGGCCTGGTCCACACGGGGGTCATCGCGGTGATCGGCACGTGGGCCCTGGACGCGCTGGGCGACGACTACTTCGTCGCCGCGACGGCGCTGCTGTTCGGCTCGGGCGTGCTGGGCGCGTTCTTCGACAACATCCCGTACGTCGCCACGACCGCCCCGATCGTGGAGGGCGTGGTCGCCGAGATCCCCGACCCGAGCACCGGGCAGGCGCTGTGGTGGGCGTTCGCGCTGGGCGCGGACTTCGGCGGCAACGGCACGGCTGTGGCGGCCAGCGCGAACGTGGTGGCCCTCGGCATCGCCGCCCGCTCCGGGCACAAGATCACCTTCTGGCAGTTCACCCGGTACGGCATCGTCGTGACCGTCGTCAGCACGCTGATGGCCTGGGGGTACGTCTGGCTGCGCTACTTCGCCTGACCGGGGAGATCAGGGGAAAGTCAGGGGCGATCACCGATGAGCGCCCCTGACCCGAAGGGGCATCGTGGGCCTCATGAACCGCCTCACCCAGATCTCCTTCACCGCGGCCCCCGCCGCGCTGCTCGCCGGAAGTCTCCTCACGCGCCTCCCGGGCGCCGGCTCCGTGGGCGGGCCGTGGTGGGCGGCCGCGCACGCGGTCCTGCTGGCCGGGTTCCTGATGTTCGGCCTCATGCTCCTGGGGCTGCGCCGCATGGCCGGGCCCGTGACGGGCGGGTGGCGGGCGGCGGTGGACGTCGCCTCGGGGGTGGCGCTGCTCAGCACGGCCGCCAACGTCGTCGGTCTCGCCGTCGACCTCTACAACAGGTTCGAGAGCCCGCGCGTCGCGGCGTGGGAGCCGCTCGTCTACGGGGCGGCCTTCGCCGCCCTGGTCGCGCTGGCGTTCGTGCTCGCGGCGCTGCGCCGGGTCACGGTGCTGAGCGCGGCCGTCACGGCCGCGGGCGTGGCGGTACTGATCGGGGGGTTGCTGGAGCCGGCCCTGACGCCGGTCGGCATGGCGCTCATCTGGCTGGGCACCCTGCTGCTGAGCCGGGGCCCGGCCGAACCGGCGGGGCAGGTCGGCTACCGGCTCCACTGAGCGATCGCCCGGGCTTGGAGTGGGTACGTCCATAGGGCCCCGACTCCCGGCTTTCGTGAAGGAAGTGGTTCCCCATGCTCTATGTCTTCGGTTTCGACCGGATCGGCGTGGTGGTGAGCGACATCTACTTCGTCGACCCCGATCCGATCAAGGGACAGGAGGGCGCCGAGCGGGGCGTGCGCCTGGAGCTGCGGAAGCTGGAGCCCGGTGAGCTGAAGGGGTCGATCTACTCGGCCCGGCCCATCACCGTCGAGCGCCCCCTCTGGCGGGTGGACCTGCTGGAGTCGGTCAACGGCGCGCCCGGCAGCTTCGACCGCACCCACCATCACCCCGGCATCGACGGGTGGGAGCCGGGGCGGCGGGTGTTCGACAAGGAGCTCTCCGGCGAGCCGCTGAAGTGGCTGAGCGGGCGGCTGGCCGACCTGGAGGGCGTGCTCGACGAGGTCGGGGTGGACCGCGGCGAGGTGAGCGCGGCGGACGTGGCGGGCCTGCGCGAGCGCGCCCCGGAGATCGTCGACGCCGTCGGCCGCCTCCTCGACGGCGTCCACTCCGGCGCGCTGGCCACGGCGCCGGACGGCACCTCGGCCGACAGCGTCCGCGCCAGCTGGTTGTGACTTCTAGGGGGCCAGGCCGGCCGCAATGCCGTCCAGGACGAGGCCGAGCTTGCGGTCGAACCACACGGAGGCCGGCTCCGACAGCGCCCGCCGCATGACGGGCGCCACTTCGGGGCCGACCGCCTCGGCCCAGGCGTCGGCCGAGCTGTCGCGGACCTTGACCGTGCCGGCGGAGCCGGACGCGTCCAGCTGCTGGCCCCTGCCGAAGACGTCGATCGCCAGGTCGAAGACGGTGTCGACGGCGAGGAACGCGTCCTCCACCGTGAAGCCGTAGCCGATCAGGCGCTGGACGGCCGCGCCGAAGCGGTGCATCACCTCGTCGGGGAAGCGCTTGAGCCCGAGGAACTCCTTGATCAGGCCGGGATGCGCCTCCAGCAGCGCCCACAGCGCCCCGGCCTGCGCCTCCAGGTCCGAGCGCCACTCACCGGTCGGCTCCGGCCAGTCCGCCCGGCCGATCGCGCGGTTGATCGCCACTATGACCAGCTCCTCGCGGTCGGCCACGTGGCGGTAGAGGGCCGAGTGGGCGACCTTGAGGTGGTCGGCCACGGTGGCCAGGGTCAGGTTGTCGAACCCGACGGTCAGCGCGGCGTCGGCGATGGCGGGCCTGGTGATGCGCGGCGGGCGGCCGCGCGGGCGGCCGCGCACGCGCCACTCCCGCGCCGTCGTCTCCTCGCCCATCGAGCCCCCTACCGCCGTCGATCGCGTCGCGCCGGGCCGCCCACCGGTCAAGCGCGTACGAGGCGCCAGCCGCGGGCCCGCGCGCGTTCGTTCCAGAACGCAGCGTACCGGCCGCCCGCGTCCAGCAGCTCCTGGTGGGTGCCGCGCTCGGCGATCACGCCGCCCTCCAGCATGACGATCTGGTCGGCGGCGGCGATCGTGCTCAGCCGGTGCGCGATCACCAGCAGCGTCCGGTCGCGGGCGAGCGTGGCCAGCGCGTCCATCAGCGCGGACTCGTTCTCCGGGTCCAGCGCGGCGGTGGCCTCGTCCAGCAGCACGATCGGCGCGTCCTTGAGGATCGCGCGGGCGATGGACACCCGCTGGCGCTCCCCGCCGGAGAGGGTCGCCCCGGCCTCGCCGATCCGCGCCTGCCAGCCGCCGGGCAGCCGTTCGGCGATCTCCTCGACCCGCGCCAGCCGGCCCGCCTCGCGGACCTCCTCGTCCGTGGCGTCCGGCCGCCCCAGCCGGATGTTGTCCTCCAGCGTGCCCTCGAACAGGTACACGTCCTGGAACACGATCGACAGCTGGGCCATCAGGTCCTCGGGCGTGTAGTCGCGCACGTCGTTCCCGCTGACCCGGACCGCGCCGGCGGAGGCGTCCCAGAAGCGGGCGATGAGACGGGTGAGCGTGGTCTTGCCCGAACCGGAGGGCCCGACCAGCGCGGTCACCGTGCGGGGCGCGACGGTGAAGCTCACGTCCCGCAGCAGCGGCCGCTCGTCGTAGGCGAAGCTCACCCCGTCCAGCTCGATCGACGGCTCGCCGGCCCGTGCCGTCCCGCCGGACGACAGCGGCGGCGTGGTCAGGACGTCGCGGATGCGCCGCAGCGCGCCGCGGGCCATGCGCAGCTCGCCGCCCACGTCGGCGGCGGCGAGCAGCGGTTCGGTGAAGCGCACGGCCAGCACCAGCACCCCGACCAGCTCCGGCACGTCCACCGCGCCGCCGAGCGCCAGCGAGCAGCCCACCAGCAGGATCGCGGTGAAGGCGAGCTGCACGGTCAGCGCCACCGTCCCGAGGCCGGGCAGCGTGGTGCGCAGCAGGCGCCGCAGCGCCGACCGCTGCCGCACCAGCGCGCCGTCGAGCAGGTCGTAGCCGTCCGCCGTGCGCCCGAACGCGCGCAGGGACGCCTGCTGCCGGGCGAACTCCACCACGCGGTCGGCCCCCTCGGCCCCCGCGTCGTCCATCGCGGTGTCGCTGCGCTGCACCAGGGTCTGCGTCCAGCGGAACGCCAGCCACAGGAACGGCGCTGTGACCAGGGCCGCCAGCCCCAGCCGCCAGTCGAACACGAACATGCACACCAGCACGGTCGCCGGCGCGGTCACCGCGGTCACCACGACCTGCAGCAGGTGGGCGGGAACGCTCATCACGTCCATGACGCCCTTGCCCGCGAGCTGTCCGAGCCGGCCCACCCGGTCGGCGCTGAACCAGCCGACCGGCAGCCCGGCCACGTGGTCGCCCATCCGGTGGTAGAGCGTGCGCAGGGCGGCCAGGCCGACCGCGTAGCCGTACTGCGACTGCTGGTAGGAGGCGACGGCGGTGGCCGCGACCACGGCGGCGAAGGCCGCCAGCCACGGTCCGGCCGCCTCGCCGGACAGCAGCGCGCGCAGCACCGGCACGAGCATCGCGAACGACGCGCCCTGCAGCACGCCGTAGACGATCATCGCGAGCAGGCTGCGGCGCAGGCGCGCCCCGTGCTCGGGGCCGAGTACGGCGCCCAGTTCTCCGATCATGCCCGGGTCCAATCCCGATCGTCGTCGCGTACGTGGGCCGCCCACAGCCGGGTGTAGAGCCCGCCGGCCGCGCGGAGCTCGTCATGGGTGCCGCGCTCGACGATCCGGCCGCCGTCGAGCACCGCGATCTGGTCGGCGCCGGTGATCGTGCCCAGCCGGTGGGCGATGACCAGCAGCGTGCGCCCGGCCACCAGCGTGGACAGCGCGTCCTGGATGGCCGACTCCGACTCCGGGTCGGCGAACGCGGTGGCCTCGTCCAGCACCAGGATCGGCGCGTCGGCCAGCAGGGCGCGGGCGATCGACACGCGCTGCGCCTCGCCGCCCGACAGGTGGGCGTCCTCCCCGATCACCGAGTCGTAGCCGCGCGGCAGCTCCGTGATCCGGTCGTGGATCTGGGCCGCGCGGGCCATCCGCTCGACCTCCTCGCGCCCCGCGCCGGGGCGGCCGAGCGCGATGTTGTCCGCGACGGACGCGCGCAGGAGTTGCACGTCCTGCAGGACGAAGCCGACGTGGTGGTACAGCTCGGTGGAGCCGATGTCGCGCACGTCCACGCCGCCCACCGTCACCTGGCCCGAGCCGGGGTCGTAGAAGCGGGGCAGCAGCTTGGCCAGCGTGGACTTGCCCGAGCCCGACGGCCCGACCAGCGCGGTCACGGTGCCGGGCGCCAGCGTGAGGTTCACCTCGCGCAGCACCGGCGTGCTCCCGTCGTACGAGAACGACACGTCGTGGAACTCCACCCGGTGGCCCTGCGGGCGGGTCGGCTCGGCGGGCTCGGGCAGCGGCGGCGTCGCCAGCAGCGCGGCCACCCGCCCGGCCGACTCGGCCGCGCGCCGCAGCCGCATCGAGCCCATGTCCAGGGTGAGGAACGGCGCCGTCAGCGCCACGCCGACCAGCACGAACGGCAGCACGTCCACCGGCGCCAGCCAGCCGTTCGCGGCGAACACCACGCCTCCCGCAGTGGCGACGAGCAGCATGGTCGGGGGCGAGATGAGCGCGTTGGAGATGCCACTGAGCCTGAGCATGGGCCGCACCCAGGCGCCGAAGAACTCGGCGAAGTCGTCGGCGGCCTCGGCGAAGCGCCGGTAGGAGCGTCTGGCCTGCCCGAATGTCTTGATCACCGCGATCCCCTGCACGAACTCGACCACGGCCGCGCTGATCCTGGTGTTCGCCTCGCTCCAGCGCCGCATCTGCTCGTCGTAGCCGCGCATCATGACCGCGAACGCGGCGGCGAACAGCGGCACCGGGATGAGCACGACGAGGGTGAGCCGCCAGTCGACGTACAGCAGGTAGGCGAGCGCGGCCAGCGGGGTCACCACGGCCGCGAGCAGGTCGAGCAGGGCATGCGCGACGAGGTGGTGCATCTCGCGCACGTCGTCCTGCAGGACCTTCTTGACCTGGCCCGAGTTGCGCTCGCCGAACCAGCCCAGCGGCACCCGCGACAGGTGCGCGGCCATCCGGCGGCGCAGGTGGAGCTGCAGGTCGGCGTCCGCGAAGTGGGTGATCGCCCCGGCCAGGCCGAACGACGTGAACCTGACCAGCAGCCCGGCCACCGCGATCCCGGCGATCGGCCAGACCCGGCCGGCCTCGGGGACCGGGCCCAACAGCACCCGGGCCAGCTCGGCCACGCACACGAACGGCACGAGCGCCGAGACGGCGTACACCACCTGGAGCGCGGCGGCGGCGACCAGCCTCGGCCGGATGGGGGCGAGCAGCGCCAGTAACGCGGCGCGGTCGGGGACGGGCCCGCTGTCCTCGGGCGGGGACGCCACGGGGGCCGCCGGTTCGGCGGTGATCGTCATGTGTGAGCCTCCGCCCTTCGAGGGTTTTCCGCCTGGATCGATTTTGTTACAGGCATTCTCGAATAGGCAAGGCTTGCTTAACTAAGGGGTGGCCGGAGAGGGGGGTGCAGGGGTGGCGGGGCGGCGGTGCAGCAGGCCGAACCGCGTCCACATGGCCTCCGCCGCCTCGATCGAGGCCCCGGTGCGGGCCGGGTCCACGGCGGCGAGCTGGGTGACCAGGGCCTGGGCGACCGCCATGCCGGCCGTCAGCGACGGGAAGAACGCCTCACCCTCCGCCGGCACCATGACCACCTCCTCCGCCGCCTCGGCCAGCGCGGGGCTGGCCGCGTCCGTCAGGGCGAACACCCGGGCCCCGCGCGAGCGGGCCACGTTGGCGGCCAGGACCGTGCTCTGGTACAGCCGCCAGAAGCTGATCGCCACCAGCACGTCCCCGGCGCCGATGGCCGCCACCGCGTTGGCCAGCTCCGCGTCGCCGTTGGTCACGGCCGTGACGGGATAGCCCGCCAGGCGGGCGTTGTGGGCGAGGGCCAGCCCGACGGCCGCGTAGCTGCCGTCGGCGACGATCACGGTACGGCGCGCCGCGGCGACGGCCTCGGCGATCGTGAGCAGGACGCCCTCGTCCACCCGCCGGTTCAGCAGCGCGAGGCTGTCCAGGTCGCGCCGCAGCGAGCGGGAGCTGGGCGAGCCGGTGCCGCGGTGCTCGGCGGCCACCTGGCCGGCGCTCAGCGAGGACAGGTAGCGCGCCCGCAGCTCCTGCTGGAGCGCCGGCCAGCCCGCGAACCCGAGCGCCTGCGCCGTGCGCGTCACGGTCGCCACGTTCACCCCCGCGACCTGCGCCAGCTCTCCCGCGGAGCCGAACGACGCCCGCCGCGGCTGCGAGAGCAGGATCTCCAGCACCGCGGCCGCCTTGCCGCGCAGCCCGCGTGAGGGCACCCGGGCGCGCAACCAGTCTTCGAAGCTGTCCGTGGCGTGCTCTGTCACGTGTCCCTCTCTCAACGCGGAAGTACGCCCGCAACGGTCCCATCCCACGGCAGGACGCCGCCAATCTGCAAAGACCATTGCATTTCCGTTATTTCGCACTATATGTTGCTTCGCATTCGACCTGAAGGGCCATGACCTCGGGAAAGGTGTGTTCTATGACCTTGTTGGCCCGTCTGGACCGGCTCCCGCTGAGCCGCCCCCACTACCTGCTCCTCCTCATCGGCGGCCTCGGCTACACCTTCGACGGCATGGACTCGGCCGTCGTGGCGTTCCTGCTCCCCAGCGCCCAGGACGCCTGGGGCCTGTCCAACGGCCAGCTCGGCCTCATCGGGTCCGCGACCCCGTTCGGGTTCCTGTTCGGTGCGACCGTCGCGGGCCTGCTCGGCGACCGCATCGGGCGCAAGAAGGTCATGATGTACGCGCTCGCCTTCTACGCCGTCTTCTCCGTGGTCGCCGCGTTCGCCCCGAACTACGAGATCTTCCTGGCCTCCCGGGTGCTGGCCGGCGCCGGCGCGGGCGCGGAAAGCGCGATCATCGCGCCGTTCCTGTCGGAGTTCGTGCCGGCGAAGCGGCGCGGGTGGTTCATCGGCGCGCTGGCCGGGTTCTTCTCGTTCGGGTTCGTGATGGCGGCGCTGATCGGGCGCTTCGTGGTGCCGACGATGGACGACGGCTGGCGGATCGCTCAGGTGATCACCGCGCTGCCGATCGTGATGCTGCTGTGGTGGCGCCGCTCGCTGCCCGAGTCGCCGCGTTTCCTGCTGCAGAACGGCCGCGTGGACGAGGCCGAGGCGGTGGTCGCCGACCTCGAACGCCGCGTCGAGCGGGCCACCGGTCAGCCGCTCCCGCCGGTGCCCGACACTGCCGCCCAGCCTGTGACCGGCACCGCCAAGGTCAACCTGCTCAGCGCGCTCCGGTTCCTGTGGAGCCCGGCCATGGCCAGGCGGACGGCCGTGACGTGGCTGATCTGGTTCGTGATCACGTTCTCGTACTACGGGTTCTTCTCGTGGATCCCCACCCTGCTCGTGCAGCGCGGCATCACGGTGACCAAGAGCTTCGAGTTCTCGATCATCATCTACCTGGCGCAGGTCCCCGGCTACTTCTCCGCGGCCTGGCTGTCGGAGCGGCTCGACCGCAAGAACACCATCGCGATCTACCTGTCCGGCTCGGCGGTCAGCGCGTTCTGGCTGTCGCAGATGGACACGCCCGCCACGATCACGCTCGCGGGCGCCGTGCTGTCGTTCTTCCTGAACGGCACGTACGCGGGCGTCTACTCCTACACGCCCGAGGTCTTCCCCACCTGGATCCGCGCCACCGGGACCGGCCTGTCGAGCGCGTTCGGGCGGGTCGGGAGCATCCTGGCCCCGACGATCATCGGGCTGTCGGCGGCGAGCCTCGGCTTCGGCGGGGTGTTCGGCCTGACGACGGCGGTGCTGGTGGTCGGGGTGGTGTGCGTGGTCGTGTTCGGCCTGGCCACGGCCGGGAGATCACTCGAGGAGCTGACGGAACCCGCCAAGGAGGCGAGCAAATGACCGGATTGAGCGAGCTTGAGGAGACAGTGCGGCAGGAGGTGGGAGTGCGGCTGTTCACGGTCCTGGCCTGGGTGCCGGAACGGCGGGCGCTGCGCCGCGTCCACACCAGCCATCCCGAGCAGTATCCGGTGGGCGGGGAGAAGACCGTGGAGGTCGCCCAGGGCTGGCTGGCGCGGTGCATCGAGGGCCGGGAGCCGTACTTCGGCAAGGACCGGGCCGCGGTGCGGGAGATCTTCGCCGACCACGAGCTGATCGAGAGCCTGGGCTGCGGGACGATCATCAACGTCCCCGTGGTCGACGAAGGGGAGGTGCTCGGCGTGCTGAACATCCTCGACGCCGAGGGAAGCTATGACGAGGAGTCGGTGGCCGTGGCGCGCTCGCTCGCGCCGCTCGCCGTCCCGGCGCTTCGCGGAGGTGCCGCGTGAGTCTCCTGCTGCGTAATGCTCTGATCCTGGACGTGACGAGCGGCGAGTACGCCGAGGGCGACCTGCGCTGCGCGGACGGCCGGATCGCCGAGACGGGCCCCCGGCTGAGCGCGCCGGACGGCACGCGCGTGATCGACCTGGCCGGCGCGCACGTGGTGCCGGGACTCATCGACGCGCACGTGCACGTCACCGCCTCCACCGCCAATCTCGGCACGCTCGGCTCCATGTCCCCCGCCTACGTCGCCGCGCACAGCGCGCGGATCATGGGCGGGATGCTCGACCGGGGCTTCACCACGGTGCGCGACGCGTCCGGCGCCGACTACGGGCTGGCCGAGGCGCAGGCGGAGGGGCTGATCCGGGGGCCGCGGCTGCTGTTCTGCGGCAAGGGGCTGAGCCAGACCGGCGGCCACGCCGACTTCCGCGGCCGGGGTGAGCACCAGCACGACGACCACCCGTGCTGCGCCGGCGTCGGCCGCGTGGCCGACGGGGTCGACGCCGTCCGCGTCGCCGCCCGTGACGAGCTGCGCAAGGGCGCGCACCACATCAAGGTCATGGCCTCCGGCGGCGTGGCCTCGCCGACCGACCGCATCGACTCGACCCAGTACTCCATGGACGAGCTGCGCGCGGCCGTCGAGGAGGCCGAGGCGGCCAACCGCTACGTCGCCGCGCACGCCTACACCGCGCGGGCCGTCAACCGGGCTCTGGAAGCCGGGGTGCGCTCGATCGAGCACGGGAACCTGATCGACGACACGAGCGTGGAGCTGTTCCTGCGGCACGACGCGTTCCTGGTGCCGACGCTGGTGACGTACTGGGCGCTCAAGGAGGAGGGGCTCACGTTCGGGCTGCCCGAGCGGAGCTGGCGCAAGGTGGACGAGGTGCTCGAGGCCGGGCTGGCAGCGCTGGAGCGGGCCGCGCGCGGCGGGGTGCGGCTGGCGTACGGGACCGACCTGCTGGGCGGCATGCACCGGCACCAGAACCACGAGTTCCGGCTGCGCCGGGAGGTGCAGCAGCCGATCGACGTGCTGCGGGCCGCGACGAGCGGGGCGGCGGAGCTGGTCGGGATGGCGGGCGAGGTCGGCACGCTGGCCGTGGGGGCGCACGCGGACCTGCTCGTGCTCGACGGCGATCCGCTGGCCGACATCGGCGTCCTCGCCGAGCCCGCCCGCCTTCGCCACGTCGTCCAGGCGGGCCGCGTCGTCTCCGGCTGAGCAGCCGCTGAGGTCCTTTGACGGGACGGCGGCATCGCGGGCGGCCGCCCGCCCGCGTGCGGCGGGGCGGGCGGCCGGGCGGCACGCGGGCGCTGTGGCGTTGCATAGTGGCAGGGTGACGACGCTGACGCGCGCCGCCCTCGTGGCGGTCGCGGTGCTGCTCCTGCTGCTCGCCCTGCTGTGGGTGTTCCAGCGGCGGCTGATCTACCTGCCCGACAGCTCGCCCGTGCCGCCCGCCGCCGAGGTCGTCCCGGGCGCGCGGGACGTCACGTTCACGACCGCCGACGGGCTCCGGCTGGCGGCCTGGTACGTCCCCGGCACCCGCGGCGTGACCGTCCTGATCGCGGGCGGGAACGCGGGAAACCGGCGCGACCGCGCCCCCTTGGCCCGCGCGCTGTCGGACCGCGGGCTCGCGGTGCTCCTCATGGACTACCGCGGTTACGGCGGCAACCCCGGCACCCCGACCGAGGAGGGACTGCACCAGGACGCCCTGGCCGCCCGCGAGCACCTCGGCGACACCCGCGTCATCTACTTCGGCGAGAGCCTGGGCGCGGCCGTGGTCACCCGGCTCGCCCTGGAGCGCCCGCCCGACGGCCTGGTGCTGCGTTCCCCGTTCACCGACCTGGCCGCCGCAGGCCAGGTCAACTATCCGTTCCTGCCGGTCAGACCGCTGCTGCGGGACCGCTTCCCGGTCGCGGAGGGCATCCGGCGGGTGCGGGCGCCGGTCGTCGTCGTGTACGGCACCCGCGACACGATCGTGCCCCCACGCCTCAGCAGGGCGGTCGCCGAGGCGGCGGGAGAGCGGGCCACGACCGTCGAGGTCGCCGGGGCGGGCCACAACGACCTGGCCATGCTGGCCGGTGACGACGTCGTGGGCGCCGTGACCGACCTGGCCGGACGAATAAATCAGTAGTCCCACACCCCCTCCCCGTGTACGGTCAGGAGCTGATAGCTCACGCACGGTAACAGCAGGGGGCCCAGTGAGACTCGTTCACGCCGCAGTGGCAGCGCTCTCCCTGGTCGTGTTCGCCACTCCCGCCGCCGCGGAGTCGGCCCCGTCCGCGACGGTGCGCACCGACAAGGGCGTGGTCAGAGGCGAGCTGCGCAAGGACCACCGGGTCTTCCGCGGCATCCCGTACGCCGAGCCGCCCACGGGCCCGCTCCGGTGGCGGCCGCCGCAGCCGGCCAGGCCGTGGACGGACGTCCGCGACGCGACGGCGTTCGGCAGCCAGTGCGCGCAGCTCGCCGAGGTCTACGGCGGCCGGACGTCGTACGGCGAGGACTGCCTCTACCTCAACGTCACCGCCCCGCGCGGGGGCCGCGACCGGCCGGTCATGGTGTGGCTGCACGGCGGCGGCAACGCGAGCGGCAACCCCGCCTTCTACGACCTGACCAGGCTGGCGACCCGGGGCGGCGTCGTGGTCGTGAGCGTCAACTACCGGCTCGGCGCGCTCGGCTGGCTGGCGCACCCCGCGCTCGAGACGGGCGAGCGCTACCAGAGCGGCAACTACGGGCTGCTCGACCAGCAGGCGGCGCTGCGCTGGGTGCGGCGCAACATCGCGGCGTTCGGCGGCGATCCCCGCAACGTGACGCTGTTCGGCGAGTCCGCCGGAGCCGCCGACATCTGCGCCGGCCTGGCCTCGCCCACCGCCGCCGGGCTGTTCGACAGGGCGATCGTGCAGAGCTTCAGCTGCTCCTCCCCCACGCGCACCGAGGAGCAGGCGGAGGCCGAGGGGGCCAGGTTCGCCGAGGCCGTGGGCTGCGCGGCCGGGGCCGCCGCCTGCCTGCGGGCGCTGCCGGTCAAGACGCTGCTGGAGGCGTTCCGGGGGCACACCCCGTATCCGGTCGCGGGCGGCGACCACGTGCTGCCGCTGCAGCCACGCGCGGCGCTGGAGAGCGGGCGGATCAACCGCGTGCCCGTCATGCACGGCAACACGCTCGACGAGATGCGCCTGTACACCGGCCTGATCTTCCCGCAGCCGATCACGCAGGCGCAGTACGAGAAGTATGTGCGCGACACGTACGCGGGCAACGCCGACCAGGTCCTGGCCCACTATCCCGCCACCGGCCACCCCGACCCGCGGATCGGGCTGGCCACCATGCTGACCCACGGCACCGGCCCGCTCGCCACCTGCGCCCACCAGGACGCGTTCGGCCTGCTGTCCCGGGCCGGGGTCGAGGTCTACGCCTACCAGTTCGCCGACCGCACCGCGCCGCCGCTCATGGACGTGCCCGGCTACGAGGAGGGCGCCGAGCACGCGACGGAGCTGGTCTACCTGTTCCCCGGCCTGCTCGGCCGGCTCAACGCCGAGCAGCGGCGGCTGTCGGACGCCATGATCGGCTACTGGACGTCGTTCGCCCGCGACGGCCGCCCGAACGCCCCCTGGGCCCCGCGCTGGCCGCTCTTCAGCGGCCCCGGCGACGTGCTCAGCCTGGCGCCGGGACGCGGTGGCATCCACCCGACCGACACTGCCGGCGCCAGCAATTGCGCCTTCTGGGGCTCTTTGCAGTCCTGAGGGCACATAATGCGGGTTGTCCCTGAAGATCCGCGAGTTCCCGAGGTGAGCCATGAAACCGCTGCGTGTCGTCGTGGCCTCCGTGGGGGCGGTGGCGCTGCTGGCCGGCGGCTTCCTGTTACTGCGCGGCGGCGACACCGCGCCTGCGCGCGATCGCCTGGCGGTCTCCCCCGTGGTCGCGCGTCCCAACGTGCTGGTGGACGCCCAGGGCGCGGTCCTGGAGGAGCTCGCCGGTGACTGCGCGGCCGGCCGCTACCCGTACGTCTGCATGCGGGCGAAGGAGGAACTCGGCGAGGACCTGCTCCGCCGCAGCGGCCTGACCATCGCGACGGCGATCGACCAGCGCATGCAGCGCGCCGCCCAGCAGGGCATCGACCGGTACGTGCGCCGCGAGGACGCGCCGGTCGCCGCCCAGGCCATGATCGTGCCGGGCACCGGCGAGATCAGGGCCCTGGCCGCCGGCCGCGCGCTCGGGCCCGGCACCAAGCCGCCGGCCGACCGGTTCGGCTTCCAGCAGGGCACCACGGCGATGGTCTACACGCTGACAGCCGCGCTGGAGAGCGGCATGCGCTACGACGACGGCTTCCCATACCTCAGCCAGTATCGGGCGGCGAACTACGAGGCGGTCAAGGACTGCAAAGGTCAGAACAAGGCCGAGCCGTCGTTCTCGATCCTCAACAGGCAGCGCGACCACGGCGCGTTCACGACCCTGCGCTCGGGCACCCGGACCGCCGAGAACACGTTCTTCATGAAGCTGCTGGAGAAGGTCGGCCTCTGCGAAAGCGTGCAGGTGGCCAAGCGCCTCGGGCTCGAGCGGGCCGACGACCTGCCGTTCCAGGAATTCGAGACGTTCCCGTTGGGGATCAACGAGGTGGACCCGGTCGCGGTCGCCGGCTCGTACGCCACCCTCGCGGCGCGCGGCACGCAGTGCGAGCCGCGGCTGGTCACGGAGGTGCGCGGCGACTCGGGCGTCGTACGTTCCTTCCCCGCGCGGTGCCAGGAGGCGCTGGAGCCCGCGGTCGCCGACGCGGTGACCGGCGTGCTGGCGGAGGCGCTGGCCAAGGGCCCGCTCAAGGGGCTCGGGCGGGACGCGGCGGGCATGGAGGGCACCACTGACGGGTTCTCCACCGCCTGGTACGCCGGCTACACCCCTGACCTGGCCTCCGCCGTCGCGCTCGGCGACCCGCGCGGGGCGGTCATGCACAAGCTGTCGGACATCACCATCGGCGGCCGCCGCTACCGGCACGTGGAGGGCGCATCGGTCCCCGGCCCGATCTGGAAGTCCTCGATGAAGGAGGCGCTGGCCGGCCACCCGGGGACGGCGTTCACGAAGCCGGACATGGCGCGCTTCGGCGGCTGTCGCGACAACTGCCCCCCATGACCGGCTCACGCCTGCGCGCTGCCCTTCCGGCCCTCGCCGATGGAGCCCGCGCGCCGGTTGGCTCAGGACGGGTGGGCGAGGAGGGACTCCAGCTCGGCGACCGCGTGGGCGCGGTGGACGTCGAGAGTCGTCACCGCCTCGTCGGCGGCGTGGCGGCGCAGGGCGTCGAGGGTGGCGCGGTGCTCCTTGACGACCCGTTCCCGATTGCCCGCCTCGCCGTAGTACATCGACCGGTAGGCGTCCGTGGTGTCCCACAGGGTCCTGATCAGCCGGACCAGCCGCGGCATGCCCGCGCAGTCGAACAGCGTCATGTGGAACAGCCGGTTGGCCGTCGCCATGGCCAGCACGTCGCCCGCCGCGGCAGCCCGCTCGACCTCCTCCTGGGCCGACTCCAGCCGGGCGAGGTCGGCGTCGGTGAGCCGCTCGACGGCCCGGCGCACGGCCTCCTCCTCCAGCAGCTCGCGGATGCGGTAGACCTCGCGCAGGTCGTCGAGCGAGAGCATGGCGACGCAGTAGCCCTTGTGCGCCTTGTAGGTGACCAGGCCCTCGCCTTCGAGCGTCTTGAGCGCCTCGCGCAGGGGGACGCGGCTGACCTGCAGCTCCTCGGCGAGCGCGTCCTGCCGGATGGGCGTGCCGGGGCGCAGGCGGCCGGTGGTGATGGCAAGGCGGAGCTCGCCCAGCACGAACTGCTGGGCCGTCGGCGGCCTGCGTCGTGCCTCGTCCGAACTCACCGCCCCAATATCTCACGAACCCACGCGTCGTCCTCCCCCAGCCGGGGCGGCGGGCGGCGGTAGGAGGGCGGGGTGGCGCTGAGCCGCAGGGGGTTGGCGACCTGGCCGACCCCGTCGACCGGTACGGAGGGCTCCAGGCCGAGCTCGTCGGCCAGGGCGAAGGCGGCGGCCAGGTCGTTGATCGGGCCGCAGGGCACCCCGGCGGCGGTGAGCGCCTCGAACCACTCGTCGGCCGTGCGGGCGGCCAGCGCCGCGTTGAGCTCCCTGACGAGGCCGTCCCTGCCGGCGACCCGGTCCGCGTTCGTGGCGTAACGGGCGTCCTCGGCGAGGTCCTGGCGGTTCAGCGCCCCGCAGAGGGCCTGGAACTGGCGGTCGTTGCCGGCCGCGATCACGATCGGGCGGTCGGCGGCCTCGAAGACCTCGTACGGGACGATGCTGGGATGCCGGTTGCCCATCGCCTGGGGCACCACTCCGGCGGCGGCGTAGGCGGAGGCGTGGTTGGTGAGCGCCGACAGGAGGGACGACAGCAGCGAGACCTCGATGTGCTGCCCCTCGCCGGTGTGGTCGCGGTGGCGGAGCGCGGCCAGGATGCCCAGCCCGGCGTGCAGGCCGGTGATCACGTCCACCAGCGCCACGCCGGCCTTCGTCCCGTGCCCGCCGGGCTCGCCCGTGACGCTCATCAGCCCGCCCACCGCCTGCGCGATCAGGTCGTAGCCGGGCAGCCCGGACCCGGGCCCCGAGCCGAACCCGGTGATCGAGCAGTACACCAGCCCGGGGTTGAGCTCGCGCAGCGAGGGGTAGCCGAGCCCGAGCCGGTCCATCGTGCCGGGCCGGAAGTTCTCGACCAGCACGTCCGCCCGGGCGGCCAGGGCCCGCGCGACCTCGACGTCGGCCCGCAGGTCGAGCGCGATCGAGCGCTTGTTGCGGTTGACGCCGAGGAAGTACGTGGCCTCGCCGCCGGGCGCGTACGGCGGCCCCCAGGCGCGGGTGTCGTCCCCGGCACCGGGCCGCTCCACCTTGACCACCTCCGCGCCCAGGTCGGCCAGCAGCATCGTGGCGTACGGCCCCGCCAGCACCCGGCTGAAGTCCGCCACCAAGAGCCCCGACAACGCACCGGTCAGGCGCCCTGTTTCGTCGGCCGCGTGGCTGGACCACTGCTCACTCACGCGGGCGCCCCGAGGTAGACGGTCATCGTGTGGGTGAAGAACTCGCGGGCCGCCCGCCCCTGCTCCTTGGGCCCGAACCCGCTCTGCTTGACCCCGCCGAACGGCACGTACGGGAAGGTCCCGGCCGACTCGGAATTGATGTGCAGCACGCCGACGTCCAGCCGCTCGACCGCCTGCAGCGCCACGCCCAGGTCCCGGGTGAAGATGGCCGCCGACAGGCCGTGCTCGCTGAGGTTGGCCAGCCCCAGCGCCTCCTCGGTCCCCGACGCCCGCACCACGCCCACCACGGGCCCGAACAGCTCGGTACGCCAGAAGTCCACCCCGGTCCCCGGCAGGTCGAGCACGGTCGGCGGCACGAACCAGCCCTCGCCGTCGTACGGCGCGGAGCCCGCCAGCGGCTTGGCCCCCTCGTCCACGGCCCGCGCCACCCCGGACGTCACCCGGTCCCGGGCGGCCGAGCTGATCAGGGGGCCCACCTCGACGCCCGGCGACAGGGGGTCGCCGACCACGAGGCGCGCGGCCCGTTCGGCCACCCGCTCCAGCAGCTCGTCCGCGACCGGGGAGGCCACGATGAGCCGCGAGGTGGCCGTGCACTTCTGGCCCGTGGAGCGGAACGCGCCGAGGCACACCTGCTCGGCCGCGTGGTCGAGGTCGGCGTCGGCGAGCACGACGGAGGCGTTCTTGCCGCCCATCTCCGTCTGCACCGGCTTGCCCAGCTCGCCGCAGCGCGCGATCACGGCCCGCCCGACCGCGGTGGAGCCGGTGAACGAGATCGCGTCCACGCCGGGGTGGTCCACGATGGCCGAGCCGGCCTCGGCCTCGCCGTACACGAGGTTGAGCACGCCGTCCGGCAGTCCCGCCGCCGTCAGCGCCTGCGCCAGCCGGTAGGCCAGCAGCGGCACCAGCGACGACGGCTTCCACACGACGGTGTTGCCGTAGCTGAGGGCGGGGGCGATCTTCCAGGCGGGGATGACGATCGGGAAGTTGAACGGCGTGATCAGTCCGGCCACGCCGATCGGCTTGCGGACCACGAGGACGTTCTCGCCGGGCCGCGGGGAGGCGAAGATCTCGCCGCTCTCGCGGTCGGCCTCGCCCGCGTAGTAGCGCAGGATCCGGGCCGAGCCCCGCACCTCGGCGACCGCCTCGGGCAGCGTCTTGCCCTCCTCGCGGGCCAGCTCGGCGCCCCACTCGTCGGCCGAGGCGTCCACGAGGTCGGCGGCGGCCACGAGCACCGCCGCGCGGGCGTGGTGGGGCGTCGCGGCCCACCCGGGCGCCGCCGCGCGGGCCGCGGCGACGGCCCGCTCCACTTCGGCGGCGGAGGCGAAGCGCCCCCGCGCGACCACTTCGCTGGGCCGGGCCGGGTTGGTGTCGGCGAACTCCTCGCCGTCGCCTTCAACCCAGCGCCCGCCGATGAGATTGAGAACGTCCATGGTCACCGAACCCTAACTGTGCCATATTGGATTTTCAATATTGGATCCAAAATATGGAGGCCATCCGATGATCACCCCGACCGCGCTCTTCGCCTTCGACACGCTGCTCACCGAGGAGGAGCGCGAGATCAGGACCACGGTCAGGCGCGTCTGCGACCGGGAGATCCGCCCGCACGTCGCGGAGTGGTTCGAGACCGGGGAGCTGCCGGCCCGCGAGCTGGCCCGCACGCTCGGCTCGCTCGGCGTGCTCGGCATGCACCTCGAGGGGTACGGCTGCGCGGGCATGGGCGCGGTCTCGTACGGGCTGGCCTGCCTGGAGCTGGAGGCGGCCGACTCCGGGCTGCGCAGCCTGGTCTCGGTGCAGGGCTCCCTCGCGATGTACGCCATCTGGAAGTACGGCAGCGAGGAGCAGAAGCAGGAGTGGCTGCCCGCGATGGCGGCCGGCGAGCGCATCGGCTGCTTCGGCCTGACCGAGCCCGACTTCGGCTCCGACCCGGCCGGCATGCGGACCACGGCCAAGCGCGAGGGCGGCGACTGGGTGCTGAACGGCACCAAGATGTGGATCACCAACGGCTCGGTCTCGGACGTGGCGGTGGTGTGGGCGCGTACGGACGAGGGCGTCAGGGGCTTCCTGGTCCCGGCGGGCACCCCGGGCTTCACCGTGAACGACGTCAAGCACAAGATCTCGCTGCGCGCGAGCGTGACGAGCGAGCTGGTGCTCGACGGGGTGCGCCTGCCGGACGCGGCCATGCTGCCCGGCGCGAGGGGCCTGTCGGGGCCGCTCGGCTGCCTGAACGAGGCGCGGTTCGGGATCGTGTTCGGGGCGATGGGGGCGGCGCTCGACTGCCTGGAGACGGCCATCGCGTACGCGGGCGACCGCGAGGTGTTCGCCAAGCCGCTGGCCTCGTTCCAGCTCACCCAGGAGAAGCTCGCCGACATGGCGCTGGAGCTGGGCAAGGGCCTGCTGCTCGCCGTGCATCTGGGCCGGCTGAAGGAGGCCGGGACGATCACCCCCGAGCAGGTGAGCGCCGGCAAGCTGAACAACGTGCGCGAGGCCCTGGAGATCGCCAGGAAGTGCCGCACGCTGCTCGGAGCGAGCGGCATCACCCTCGAATACCCGGTGATCAGGCACGCCGTGAACCTCGAGTCGGTGCTGACCTACGAGGGCACGTCCGAGATCCACTCCCTGGTCCTGGGCAAGGCGCTCACCGGGATCGCCGCGTTCCACTGATCACAACATCTGCCAGGTCGCCTCGGTGACCTGGCACGGCCCGCCCTGGTGCACCCGCAGCCGCGCGGCGACGAGGTCCAGCGCGATCGTCGCGACGGTCTCCCACCGCTGGTTGATCGGCATCGTCTGGTCCGGGTGGGCGCAGACGGGCGCGTCGTCGGGGCCGTGGCTGAGCATGGCCAGCGCCCGCTTGGTGTGGTCGTCGCTGCTCAGACCCTCGGTGTTGGCCCGCAGGTGCTGGAACCTGGCGTACGTGCTGGGCCGGTCGGTGGAATGCCGCTCGTCCTTGGCCAGGGCGGGGTCGAGGAAGTGGTTGCAGTGCTGCAGCACGCCGTCGGGCTCCGGCGGTATGACCGCGACGCCGGCCGGGGAGATCTCGATCGAGCCCGCGTCCGACGAGGTCACGGCCGTGATGACGGTCGAGGCGGAGACGGTGGCCGAGCGCGCGATGTCGGCGGCCTCCTCGACCGTGGTGGCCTCGTCCAGGATCCGGCGGGCGATCAGGTGGACGGGCACGCCGAGGTCGGCCGTGTCGGAGTCGTGGCGCAGGATGTTGAAGTGGATGCCGAGCCCGGCCGTGTTCACCCCGATCTTGGCCAGCGCCCCGGCCTCGGTGAACGTGCGCACGACGTGACCCGGGCGCGGCTCCAGCTCCCAGAGCATGGGCGCGTCGCGCAGGTGGTCGTGCCAGTCCCAGGTCTGCACCGTGCGCGGCGCCTCCCCCTCCCCGGGCAGCACGACGGAGGTGGAGCACTCCCCCTCACCGGTCGCGTCGATCGCGGCCAGGATCTCCGTGCGCGCGTTGACGACGGCGACCTGCCAGGGCTCCAGGCCGGCGCCGCCCGCGATCCCCGCGATCTCCTCCGCCAGGTGCGGCGCCCAGTCGGCGGTCCGCTCCAGGGCCAGCTCGCCCCACGTGCGGACCTGCGTCGCGGTGGCGCCCGCGACGTGGAACAGGTCGGAGTAACCGGCGAGGTTGGCACGGATCGCCTTGCTGCGGTGCGTGCCGAGTTCTTTGCCGCGGGCTCGGGGGTCAATCTGCGTGGACATGAAGGTGGGGAAAGTCATGAACCATCCATCAGGTCGGCGAGCCTGGGGTTCTCGGCCGCGAACGAGGCGCGGACGCGCGCGTACCGCTCGGCGTCGATGTCCTGGCTCAGCTTGAACATGCTCTTCTCGGTATGCACATGCACCCGAAAAGCCACTACCCCAGGCAAGAGCGCGGCGAACCTCTCCCTGGACGCCGGGGTCGGCTCCCAGGAGGGCGTTCGGAGCGACTCCAGGGCCGTGACGGTGCGCTCCACCACGTCGAGCGGGTCGTCGAGCAGTTCGACCCGTCCCGTCACGTGCACGGCCGCGTAGTCCCAGGTCGGGACGGCCGGGTCGGTCGCGTACACGGTGGGCGAGACGTACCCGTGGGCGCTGGAGAAGACCACGAGCACCTCGGGCGAGGACTCGAAGGAGCGCCAGTGGGGGTTGGCGCGGGCCATGTGGCCGAGCAGGGCGCCGCCTTCGAGGGCGCCGCCCTCGAGGATGACGGGGACGTGCGTGGCGACCGGCACGCCGTCCACCGTGCTGACGACCAGGGCGAACGGGTTGCGCCTGACCAGCTCGACCGCCTGGGCCGGGTCCTTGGCGGCGTAACGGGGGAAGACGTGCACGGGGCTACTCCACCGCGCTCAGGACGGCGTCCCAGGCGAGCTCCGACGCGAGCGTCCCGAGGCCGGTGGGCTTGACGCTCACCAGGTCCACCTCGTCCGTGGTCATCGCGAACAGCACGTCGCCGTCGTTCATCGTGTGGAACGGCTGGATGCCGCGGTGCATGGAGCTGTGCACCTGGCGGCCCACCTGGAGCAGCTCGATGTCGCTCAGCTTCACGTTCGTCACCATGACGGTCAGCGTGGTGTTGCCCATGACGGCCGGGGCCGGGTCGCCGACCATCGCGGCATAGTCGTCGCCGGGGTGGCGGCGGGCGCCGTCCTCGGCGTGGTAGTTGCCGCGCACGATCCCTCCCTGCCGGTCGACGACCGCGCCGACGGCGTTGACCACGGTCGCCACCAGCACCTTGGCCTCGCCGAACGTGCCGAACGCGGCGCCCTGGCCGGCGAACTCGGCCCGGCCGAAGTCCACCTTGCCGGCGCTCGCCGTGCGGCCCGCGCCGCACCGGCCCACCGGGAACTCGCCTTCGACGGCGTTGCGGAGCGCGGCCCGGCCCAGCTCGCCGTCCGGGTAGACGGCGGTGTCCCTGGCCGAGAAGTCGTAGATCACCGCGCCGGACACGAGCTGCAGGTCGTCCCAGCGGGTCCGGTTGTCCCTGCGGGCCAGCAGCTCGTCGCTCACGCCCGCGGCGGCGGCCAGGCCGTACACCGAGCCACCGGCGAAGCAGATGGCGTGGTTGTAGTCGTAGCCGCCGCTCATGCCGACCGCGCCGCCGCGCGCGTCCACGGCCGTGCGCGCGCCCGCCGGTACGTGGATCACGGTGCACCCGGTGGGGCCCTCCGCGTACTCGGCCGTGCCGACGAGCACGCCGGGCAGGTCGAACGCGACGGACCCGCGCCCGGGGCTGGCCTGCGGGGTCAGTGGCAGGTCCGCGTTGCGCGGCACGCCGGACGCGAAAGCGGACGGCGTGGCGAGCCGGGGCTCGTTCGTCACAATGCCTCCAAAAGCTGTTTCGAATACTCGTGAGCGGGGGCCGAGTAGAACGTGGCGGTGTCGGCGGTCTCGACGATCTCGCCCTTGCGCATGACCGCGATCCGGTCGGCGACGTAGCGGACCGCACCGAGGTCGTGGGAGATGAACAGGGCGCTGAAGCCGTACTCGGCCTGCAGGTCCTTGATGAGGTTGAGGATCTGCACCTGCACCGAGACGTCGAGCGCGCTGACGGCCTCGTCGAAGACGATGAACCTGGGCCGGGTGACCAGCGCGCGGGCGATGGAGACGCGCTGCCGCTGGCCGCCGGACAGCTCATGGGGATAGCGCGAGGCGAACGACGCCTCCAGCCCCACGTGCTCCAGCATCTCGGTGACCGCGTCGCCGGCCGGGCGGCCGAGCACGGCCAGCGGCTCGGCCACGCTCTGGCCGACGCGCATGCGCGGGTTGAGCGACCAGTGGGGGTGCTGCAGCACGGCCTGCATCCGGCCCGCCAGCGCGCGCCGCCGCTTGGGGAAGGGCCGGCCGTCGAACCTGACCGTGCCGGACGAGGGCCGCTGCAGGCCGAGCGCGACCCGGCTGGTGGTCGTCTTGCCCGAGCCGGACTCGCCGACCAGGCCGAGCGTCTCCCCCTCCGCGACGGACAGGGAAACGTGCCGCATGGCGTCCAGGTGGATGCGCCGCAGCGGCGGTCCCGCGGCGAAGGTGACGGTGACGTCATCGAGTTCGAGTATCACGCCGCCACCCCTGCTCATGGCCTCACTCCGTTCGGCGGCTCGGTCGCTCAAATCCGTCGCCTTCCCTCGTCGCTCCGGTCGTTCCGCTCCCTGCGCTCCTCAGTCCAGGCGACGGCGCTCCCTCGCGGGGCCCGGTGGCAGAGCACGTCCTGCTCGCGGACCCGGACCGGGGCCGGGCGTTCGTGCTCGCAGCGCTCCTCCGCGAGCGGGCAGCGCGGTGCGAAGGCGCAGCCCGGCGACGGGCCGGTGAGGACCGGCGGGCGGCCGGGCACGGGCTCCAGGCGGACGCCGTGGGCCGCGGCGGCGGGCGCCGAGCCGGCCAGCGCCGCCGTGTAGGGGTGGGCGGGATTGCCCAGCACCTCGCGGGCGGGCCCGCTCTCGACGACCCGGCCGCCGTACATGACCGCGACCCGGTCGCACCTGCGGGCGACGGCGGGCAGGTCGTGGCTGAGCCACAGGATGCTCGTCCCGGCCGCGGCGGCCAGGGAGAAGACCACGTTCAGCACCTCCTCGCGCACCTGGCTGTCCAGCGCGGCGGTCGGCTCGTCCGCGACGAGCAGCTCGGGCTCGGTGGCCATGGCCATCGCGATGGCCACCCGCTGCGCCATGCCGCCGGAGAGCTGGTGCGGGTACGCGCGCATGACGCGGGGGTCGTCGAGCTTGACCCGCCCCAGGTGGAAGCCCACGTCGGCGCCGCGCCCGAGCACCAGGCGGAGCTGGTCGCCGACGCGCATGGTCGGGTCGAGCGAGGCGATCGGGTCCTGGAAGACGAACCCGAGATGCTTCCTGCGCAGGTGGCGCAGCCGGTCGGCGGGCAGGTCGAACACCGCCTCCCCGGCCACCACGACCTCGCCCTCGCTCCGCCGGGCCGCCCTGGGCAGCAGCCGGCCGACGGCGGAGCCGAGCGTGGACTTGCCGGACCCGCTCTCGCCGACCAGCCCGACGGTCTCCCCCTGCGCCACCTCCAGGTCCGCGCCGTCCAGCGCCCTGGTCGCGGCGTAGTCGATCACCAGGTTCCGCACCGTGAGCAGGCTCATGTCAAAGACCTCGTCTCCCGGGGTTCGAGCCGGTCGCGCAGCCCGTCGCCCACCACGTTGATCGCCAGGATCGCCGCCACGAGCACGACCCCGGGGCCGAGGATCAGCCAGGGCGCGGCGATCATGTAGGTGCCGCCCTGCTGGATCAGCACGCCGAGCGAGGCCTGCGGCGGCTGGACGCCGAACCCGAGGAAGCTCAGCCCGCCCTCGACCGCGATCCCGACCGACAGCGCGTACGTGCCCTGCACCGCGATCGTGCCCGCCACGTTGGGCAGCACGTGCCGCCCGAGCACGCGTGGCAGCCCGGCCCCGCTGATGACGGCCGAGGTGACGTAGTCGCGCTGCGACACGGCCACGGCGGCGGCCCGCACCAGCCGGGTCATCAGCGGGATCGTCACCAGCACGATGCTGGCCAGCGCCGCCGTCTGCCCGGGGCCGAGCACCGCGGCGACCAGGATCGCGAGCACGATGGCAGGGAAGGAGTAGAGCACCTCCACCAGGCGCATCACCAGCTCGTTCAGGTAGCCGCCGCGGTAGCCGGCGATGATGCCGAACGTCGCGCTCAGCGCCGCCGTCACCAGCACGGCGACGGACGACAGCAGCAGCGTCGTGCCCACGCCCTCCATGACGCGCGGCAGCACCGAGCGGCCCAGGTTGTCGGTGCCCAGCCACCAGCCTGGCCCCGGCGGCTGCAGGCGCGGGCCCACGATCGCGTCCGGGTCTCCCGCGGCCCCGACCAGCGAGCCCAGCGCGAACGCCACCAGGACCGCCAGGCAGATGAGCCCGCCGATGGACAGCCGGTCCAGCTTCCTCATGAACGCCTCCCCGCCAGCACGCCCAGCCTCGGGTCCAGGACTCCGACGAGCAAGTCGATCAGTACGTTCATCACGATGAACACCGCCGCCGCCAGCAGCACGCCCGCCTGCACGACCGCGTAGTCGCGGCGGCCGACGGCCTGCACGATGTAGGAGCCGACGCCCGGCAGGTTGAACACGTGCTCTACGATCAGCGCCCCGCCCAGCAGGTACGCGGTGATGGTGCCGAGCAGCGTCACCACCGGGGTGGCGGCGTTGCGCAGGATGTGGTGCCGGACGATGAACCACGGCGACTCGCCGCGCCCGACGGCGGCCGTGACGTACGGCTCGACCAGCACGCCGAGCACGGCGTCCCGGGTGGTCCTGGCGGTGACGGAGATGGCGAACACCGACAGGACGGCGGCCGGCAGCACCATCGTGGCCAGGTTCGCGGCCGGGTCCTGGGTGAACGGCACCCACGTGCCGACCTCCAGGCCGAGCGCGTACCGGGAGAACACGAACACGACCAGGCTGCCCAGCACGAACTCCGGCACGCTGACGCCGAGCCCGCTGAGCAGCCGCCCCGCCGCGCCGCCACCACCCGGCCGGGCGCGCACGGCGGTGAGCACGCCCAGCGGCACCCCCGCCAGCGCCCCGGCGACCACGGCCAGCACGGTCAGCTCGCCGGTCACCGGCAGCCGGGCCAGGAGCTCCGTGCCGACCGGCTGGCGGCTGATCATCGAGACGCCGAAGTCGCCGCCCGCGACGGCGGCCAGCCAGTGCCCGTACTGCATGAACACCGGCTGGTCGAGCCCGTAGCGGGCGGCCAGCTCCGCCTTCTGCTCGGCCGTGGCGAACGGGCCCAGCACGGTCTCCGCGAAACCGCCGGGCATCAGGCGCACGGCCGTGAAGATCAGCACGGAGACGCCCAGGAGCGTGGCGGCCGAACTGAGCGCCCGGCCGGACCACCACATCAGCAGGCGCATGGCTACTGGGTCTTCTTCACGCGGGCGTCGGCGATCAGGCGCAGCACGTTGCCGTACCCCTCGGTGGCGTACAGGCTGGGGCTGAGCGCGTCGGTCCGGAACGCGATCGTGGCCGGGCGGGTGACCAGCGGGATCATCTGCGCGTCGGTGTCGGCCTTGGCGCAGACGGCCGCCAGCGCCTTGTCGCGGGCGGCTCCCGCGGGCTCCTTGCCGGCCGCGTCGATGAGCGTGTTGAGCTCCTTGTCCGGCTTCATGAAGCCGACGTTGAAGCCGGCCGTCTCCGGGTTCCACCACTTGGTGACCATGCCGGGGTCGGCGTAACCCGCGAACCAGGACATCGCGGCGTCGAACTCGGCGGGCGCCTTGCCGTACACCTTGCCCGACCAGCTCGCCTCGTCCAGCTGCTCGATCTTCACGGTGATGCCGGCCTGCTGGAGGTTCTGCTGGATCACCTGGGCGACCGCCGGGGCGGGCTCGGTGGAGAAGATGCTGAGCGTGAAGGTCAGGTTCTGGGCGCCCGCCTCGGCGAGCAGCTTCTTCGCCTCGTCCACGCTCTTGGACGCCGACGGCAGCGCGGCCGGGTCGCACGCGCCCGGCAGGCCCGCCGGGGTGATCGCCGTCGGCTTGCCCTTGCCGCCGAGCGCCACGTCGGCGATCTGCTTCGGGTCGAGCGCGATGGCGACGGCCTGGCGCACCTTCGGGTCGGCGAACTTGGAGTTCGGGGCCTGGGTGTTGAGCATCAGGTAGTAGAAGTCCGTGGTGGCCTGGGTCACGACCTGGACGTTCTTCGCCCCGGCCAGCATGCTCGCCGAGTCTACGTTGCCCAGCGTGGCCAGGGCGGCGCTGCCGTTCTGCAGGGCGGCGATGCGCGCGGCCTCCTCGGGGGCGATCGTCACGTTGACGGCGTCGGCGGACGGCTTGCCCTTGGACCAGTACTTGTCGTTGCGCTTGAAGGTCCACGACACGTCCTGGCGGTGGTTCTCCACCACGTACGGGCCGGTGCCGAGCAGCGTCTTGGCCGGGTCGACCGACTTGTCGTCGATCTCCTTCATGGGCAGGACTGCGGCGGGGATGTTGGCGAGGGCGGCCAGGAACGGCGTGTACGGCTCGCTCAGGGCGACCTTGACCGCGCGGTCTCCGTCCTTGGTGACCGACTTGACCGGGCCGAGCTGGCCGCGCCAGACCGACTTGGAGGCCAGCAGCCGCTTCAGGCTGCCCACCACGTCGTCGGCCGTCATCTCGCGGCCGTTGGAGAAGGTGACGCCGTCGCGCAGGTGGAAGACGTACGTCTTGGGGTCGGGGGTGTCCCACTTCTCGGCCAGCATGGGCTGGATGCTGAAGTCGGGGCCCACCGTGACCAGCGTCTCGTAGGACAGCGAGAGCAGCTGCCAGGTGGTGGCGACGTCGGCGAGCTGCGGGTCGTACCCGGTGGCGGCGCCGCTGTCGATGTGCACGGCCAGGTTGAGCGTGCCACCGGTGGGGAGCGACTGGTCGGCTGTGGCGAGGTAACCGGTCGGATTGGGCTGGTCGGGGGCTGTGGCGGGGGTGGTGGTCGTTCCGGTGGCGGCGCAGGCCGAGGCCAGCAGGGCTGCCATGACACCGCAGGCCAGGCGTATGGGACGCATGGGCCTCTTCTCCTCTAGTGGCAGGAACGTTCGGCGGCGCTCGGCGGGACGTCGAGCGTGGGGTTGCGATCGAAGAACCCGACCGGCTTGAGTACGAACCCGCACGTGTCGACCGGCATGATCGGCCAGTCCTCCGTGCGGGGGAAATGTGTCAGGCCGAACGTGTGCCACAGCACGATGTCCTGCCCGTCGATGTCGCGGTCGGCCCTGGTGTAGGTGGGCAGGCCCGCGCCGCCGGGATGCTGGTTGACCAGGTCACCGGCAGGATAGCGCTCTGCGGGATGGTACCGCGTCACCCACAGATGCCTGGTCGCGAACTCGGCCCGCCTGCTGATCGACGACTCCGGGTGCGCGAGCAGGGCCGGTTTGCCTTCGGGGTGCAGGGCGTAGCCGACCGGGCGGCCGAGGCGGTTGCGCACGTCGGGGTTGACGACGTGCCAGGTGCGCTCCTTGGCGAGGTCGGCGTCGCGCCGGCCCTCTCCCTCGGTGCGCAGCCGCTTCACGGCGCGGCCGAAGGCGTTGCCGTAGGGGCTCTCGACCGCGATCACTTCCACCTCGTCGACCGCGTTCGCCACGCCGTCCACCGTCATGTCCAGCCGGGCGCTGAACAGATGCTGGTGGTACGGCGCCGCCAGCCCCGGCGCGACCTCCGAGCTGTAGGGCGCGGCGCGGTCGTCGTAGGCGCCGGTGAAGACGATGCCGGTGGCCTTGACCTCCAGCTCGATGGTCCCGTCGAGGTAGAGGTACCAGTAGAAGCCGTAGTCGTAGTTGCCGACCGTGACGAAGAACGAGATCACCAGGCGCCGCTGCCTGCGGGTCTCCCTGGAGCCGTTGGCCGGATCGGTGTGCTTCCACAGCACGCCGTAGTCCTCCTCGTGCATGCAGATCGCGTTCGTGATCACCTTGGGCACGCCGCCGCCGTCCGTCACGACGGCGTCGAAGTACGTGATCTCGCCGAGGCAGTCGCAGCCGAGCTCCAGGGAGTTGGCCAGCTTGCCGAGCTGGTACTCGCCGGTGTCGAAGTAGTTCTGCCAGAACCGGATCGGGCTCGGGTCGCCGTACGGGACCAGCATCTCCGCCACCGACGCCCGGTAGACGATCGGCCGGACGCGGCCGTCGTCCTCGAAGCCGATCTGGTGGAGCGTGAGCCCTTCGCGCATGTCGTAGCCCAGACGCAGGCTCCACTTCTCCCAGGTGACCAGGGGTCCGTCGACCGTGAAGCTGGGGCCGTCCGGCTGGGTGATGTGGATGGGCTTCTGCGTGGTCCGGTGCGGGCCCTGGTGGTAGTCGCCGGGCTCGGCGGGGATGGGCTGGGGGCCGGTGTCCACGATCTCCATGACCTCGCCCTTGACCAGGTCCACGTACGCGACCAGGCCGTCCACGGGGTGGGCCCACGGGAGGCTCTCGGGCGTGGGCATCTGGTGCGCCAGCACCCTCGCCACCCGCCGGCCCTCCTCCTTGGGGAGGCCGAAGTTGCCGGCGCTCAGCGCGGCCAGGTAGACGCCCGCCGGGTCCTCGATCCCCCTGCGCCGCAGCGCCTCGGCCCAGGCCGGGTCCTCCCTGAGCACCCGCCTGACCAGGGCGTGCTCCTCGTCCAGCATGGGCACCTGGCCGTCGGTGACCGGGTCGATGGGCCTGCGCTCCTCGACCGTGGCCGTCGTGATCGACACGATCACGTCCTCGGCCGTCTCGGTGGCCAGGTCCAGGAGGAAGGCGCGGGCCCGGCGTACGACAGGGGCGCCCGGTTCGTAGGCCAGGACCTCGCCCTTCGCCGGTTCCTCGAGGCCGAGGTAGGCCACCCGCACCGTGTCGGTCAGCAGGCCCTCCTGCATCAGGATCCGCCTGACCTCGTCGATCTCCTGCGCGGCGAGGGGGTCGAGAGGATGGGGGTGCTTCCCGGTGGTCAGGTGCAACGTTCCGCCCCTTTCTGCTGCCGGAACGTTCCGGCAAGGTTTGGGATAACTTAATTGCGACCCCCGGACGGAGACAAGACCCAAGCGCCACCCGAAACAGACCGTTTACCGAAACCCCTCGCCACCCACGGGTCGCGCCACCACCGAGGCCGACGGCGCCCCCGCTCGTGGAACGCGGGGAACACCGGACGGCCCCGCCACTCGCCGCACCCGGGACGCGGCGGGGCTCGATGGGGTCCCGGGACGCGGGGAACACCGGACGGCCCCGCCACTCGCCGCACCCGGGACGCGGCGGGGCTCGATGGGGTCGCGGGACGCCGGGAACACCGGACGGCCACGCCACTCACGGGACGACGGCCCCGGCGCTCGCGGGACGTGGGGAGCGGCGGAGGGCCCGGTGGGTTCGTGGCGCCTCGTCCGGCGGAAGTGGGCGATCAGGGCCGCTACCATCGGGGCGTGCGAGCAGACGAGGGGCGCGAGCGGGCAGGCCTGCGCACGGAGGAGCCGGTCACGATCCTCACCGTCGCCAGGGAGGCGGGGGTGTCGAAGACGACGGCCTCCGACGCGCTGCGCGGCTCCGGGCGGGTCTCGGAGCGCACCCGGGAGGCGGTCGCGCAGGTCGCCGAGCGGCTCGGCTACGTGCCCAACGGCTCGGCCAGGCACCTGCGCAAGGCCAGCACCGGCACCATCGGGCTGCACGTCCCCGAGGTCCTGACCCGCTCCTCCTACTACATGTCGTTCGTGTTCGGCGTGGTGGAGCAGGCGGCGCGGCACGACTACGACGTCACGCTGATCACGTCCGGCCAGCGCCGCTCACGGCCGCCCCGCGTGGACGGCCTCGTGCTCGGGGACCCGCTGGGAGGCGACCCCGTGGTGGAGAGCCTGATGGCGACGGGCCTGCCGACGGTCTCGTGCGAACGCTTCCCCGGCTCCCGGCAGGCGGACGGCGTGGTGTGGTCGGAGCACGCCTCGATGCTGGGCCGCCTCCTCGACCACCTGCGCGAGTCGGGCGCGTCGCGGCCGGCGCTCATCGTGGCCGGCGACGAGAGCGACTGGGCGGGGAGCGTGCACCGGGGCTACCTGGAGTGGTGCGCGGCGCACGGGGTGGTGCCGCTGGTGCGGCGGGTGTCCTTCGACGCGTCGGGCGACGAGGTCCGGGCCGCCGCCCGCGCCCTCCTCGACACCCCCGGAGGCTCCGGCCGAGGGACCGACCGAGGGGCCGAGCAGCGCGACCACCACTCAACCGGCCGAGGGGCCGAGCAGGGCGATGACCGTCCAACCAGCCGAAGGGCCGAGCAGGGCGATGACCGTCCAACCAGCCGAAGGGCCGAGCAGGGCGATGACCGTCCAACCAGCCGAAGGGCCGAGCAGGGCGATGACCGTCCAACCGGCCGAGGGCCCGAGCGGGGCTATGGCCTCTCCGTCAGCGGGGACGCCGATCAGGGGCCGGGCGGGGCGGGGGCCTTGGGCCGGGGTGGTGACGGGCCTTTGGACGCCCTGGTGTGCGCGCCGGCCGGGGCGGCGACCGAGGTGGCGCCGCTGCTGCGGGAAGCCGGCGTGAACGTGCTGCTCGCCTCGTGCGTCGACAGCGCCGCCACCCGCCAGTCCGACCCGCCGATCACCGCGATCGACCTGCGCCCGAAGGAGGCGGGGGCGAGCTGCGCGGAGTTGCTGTTCGAGCTGCTGTCCGGGGCCGTGCCCGTGGGCACGGAGCGCGTACACCCGATAGAGCTCTCCATCCGCGCCTCGACCCGCCCCCGCCGGTAGCGGCTCAGCCGAAGTTGACGTCGCTGCAGAAGTAGAACGACTGGTCCATGTGCGAGGCCTGCCAGATCGTGTAGATCACGTGACGGCCGGTGCGCGAGCCCTTGCTGAGGTTGTTGATCATGTACACGTCACTGGGCGCGTACCTGGGGGTCGTGCGGACCAGCTCCAGGTTGTTCCAGCCAAGGGGCGTGGTGAGGGCGTTGTAGCCCTGGCGGGTGATGTAGACCTTGATGTAGTCCGCGCCGTGCCTGGCCTGGTCGCTCAGGCGGATGTTGAAGGTGCTGCCGAGGTTCACCATCGTCCACGCTCCCGGCTTGTCCATGGAGCGGTAGCGGCCGCCTTCGGTCAGGCCGCCGCTGCACAGCTGGCCGTTGGGGATGGCCGCCTCATGGTTGCCGCCGACCCCGTTGCGGTAGAGGCCGTTCCAGTTCCACATGGCGTTGGTGTTGTCCTGCCACGCCTGCCAGCACATGGGGTCCTGCTGCTGCATGGCGGGGTTCTGGAAGTCGTTGCCCCAGCGCAGCCAGCAGCCGTAGTTGCGGGAGGCGGGGTCGACGACCGAGCCGTGTGCCGAGGCGGACTCGGCCAGGGGCACGGCGAAGATCATCGCCGTTGTCAGCAGCACAGCCAGGGCGCGCCGCGCCCAGCGGTGGGGTCCGGCTTGGGGCATAGTGCGATCTCCGTGTTCCGGTCGGGGGTTCCGGGAAGGGGAGCGCTCCGCGGGGCGACCGTATCTGACCCCGCAAGTCCACACAAATGACGGTCCATGTCAGCTCATGGTCATCTCCTCGCACGCCCAGGTCGACGTGCCGGATGAGCAGCGGAAAGGGTTTTCCCGCCATGCCGCCAGATTGACTGAAACTTTCACTTATGTCCGATCCGGAGGGGATGTATCAATACGTGACCGAGCCAGAACTTAAAGTGATGAGATTTGGGGAAGTAGCATGTGGGCGAGGGAAGGCTCCCGATACTTGGTGGGTGACCGCAATGGCGACGATCGAACCGACCACGAGGCGCGAGATTCTCCTGCCTGCGCCGCCGTACACAGTCGACGACCTGTTCAAACTCCCCGACGACGGGAACCGCTACGAGCTCTTCAACGGGAGCCTACTGGTGAGCCCTGCCCCCACAAAGCTGCATCAACGTGCGATCTTCCTGCTGCAGTGCATTCTCGACGACGAGGCGCCACCAGAGCTGGAGGTCTTTTCGACCGTTAATCTGCGGGTTACAGACAAGGACTTTTATATCCCCGACCTTGTCATCGCGACCGAGGAGTCGCTGTACACCGATCCACTCATGTTCTCTCCGGAAGAACTCCTGCTTGCGGTGGAGGTGGTCAGCCCGAGCACCAAGAGTAGGGACAGGGTCCTCAATACCGATGCATACGCAGCGGCGGGCATCCCCAACTACTGGCGGATCGAGTTGGACGAAGGCCCGACGCTCTACGTCTATGAGGTCAACGGTGACAACTACGACCCGCCGACCGCCTACAAGGCAGGTCAGATCGCCCACCTGACCACGCCGTTCCCCGTCAGCTTCGATCCTGGCGACCTAGACCGCCCGCGCCTGCGGCCCCGCGTCTCAGGTGGTGAGCCAGAGGCGGAGTAGGTGGCGGCGGCGGGGTGGCTCCGGGTGGTCCTCGTAGGCGGTGCGGCTGTGCAAGGTCACGTGGTTGTTGAGGAACTGCAGGTCGCCCGGCCGGAAATCCATGGTGAGCGTGAAGCGGGGATCGTTGGTCAGGTCGTCGAGGAGGGCCATGGCCTCCTCCTGCGCCGGCGTGAAGGGCGGCACGGTGGCGCCGCGCTGGGCGGAGCGTAGGTAGTCGGGGCCGTACGCGATGGACACCCCACCCCCGGGGCGGGCCGCGCAGATCGGCTTGGTGTAGAAGCTGTCGGGGCCGTCGCCGGTGCGGCGGTCGTGCCACCACGGCTCGTAGAGGACCTCCGCCAGGTCAGGCCGGGTGCGCACCACCTCGTTGTGCACCGCCACCGAGCTGACGACGGCGCTCAGGCCGCCGGACTTCGCCGGGCGGACGCAGAGCAGGGCCACGACGTCGGTCGGGTCGCTGTGGTAACCGAGCCGGCCGCTGTGCTGGTAGCTCTTGGTCCGCGCGTGGGACGGGTCGGCGCCCGTGTCGCGTACGTGCATCACCGGCGCCCCCTCCGGACCCTGCGGGACGATGCCGCCCACGTGGGAGGCGAGGCCGAGGGCGGCCGTCTCGCACTGGCGCTCGCTCAGCCCCTCGACGGGCACCCCCTGGAGCAGGGCGAAGCCGCGGCCGTGCGTGAGCTCATCGCGCACCCGGCGCAGGACGGGGGCGAGCGTCGGCAGCCGGAAGCTCTCCCGCGAGATCTCGCCGCCCGCCGCGTGGACGGCGGCGAGCACCTCCTGCCGGTGCGCCTCCGTGAGCCGGATCCGCCAGCTGTCGTCGCCTCGCAGCTCCGACCCCAGCCACTCCCCCGGTCCCAGCACTTCCGCCACCGCCATGACGTGACACCACCTCTCGATCGGCCGGCCGTTCGAGAATCACCTTGCCCCTCCGGATCGGCCCGGGCAGCCCCGCATCGCCCACGGCATAACGTCTTCACCCAGGGCGGAACTACTCCTCGGAGGGCGCGGCCCGGGCGGCCAGGGACGTGTAGACGGTCACCTCGTCCGGCTGGACCAGCCCGTCCTGGATGGCGCAGATGAGGAGCTTCTCCTTGGTCGGCGCGGGGCGGCCGGCGGCGGCGTACTTGACCCTGGCGCGGTCGATGTACTGGCGCACGGTGCGCTCCTTGATGCCCATCCTGGCCGCCACAGACGCCTTCGACATCGACTGGAACCAGTACAGCAGCGCCGCCCGCTCCTTGTCCGACAACTGCGGCCGGTGGGGCCCCTCGTCGGTGGCGATCGCCTGGGCCATGGGCGGCGTGACGGACGGCCGGTCGGCCGCCACCTCCAGGATGGTCTCCAGGCAGGACTCCCGGGTGGCCCGGCCCTTGCCGATGAACGCCGACGCCCCGGCGTCCAGCACCGCGCGCACCGTCTCCGGCTCCTCGTGCTCGGAGAAGACGATGACCCGCTGGCCTCCGGCGCACAGCTCGGCGACCCGGTCCACGACCATGGTGCCGTTGAGGTTGAGGTCCAGCAGGAGCACGTCGGCCCGCACGCCGCGGACGGACTCGATGGTCGGTCCCTGTGCGACCAGCTCCACCGGGCTCGGCGGCCCGAACCACGACTTCACGCCGTCCACCACCACCTGATGGTCCTCCACCAGGGCGACCGTCACGCGTCCCGCCGCTCCGCCGGCGGGCCCTCCCAGATGCTGTTGACCCATACCTCCCCTCCCTGCCGCTGATAGGTGACGACGACCCCGCTCGGCTCCCGGATCGGGTTGGCGCTGACGGGCAGGTCGTCGTTGTCGGCCACGACGGCCACGCTCACCATTGTGGACATCGCGGACACCGTGACCCTGGCGCGCGACCTCGCCCCGTCCAGCGCCCGCACGGGTGCTCTGAGCAGATCCTCCCGTACGCCGTCCGGCAGCGCGGGCATGCGCTCCCCGAACGGCGGCGCCGTCACCAGGACCTGGCGCCGCTCGGCCGCGTCGATGCGCTCGCGCAGCACCGACACCAGCTCGTCCGGCACGTCCTCCCGCTCCGTGATGAGCCGCCGCAGCCGCATGGCCCCGGCCGTGCAGTCCTCGCGTACGCGGGGATCCCCGGGGTCGGCCCCGTCGGCGAGGTTTTCGAGCAGCGACTCCGCCACGTCCCGGATCGCGGCGTAGCGGCGCAGCCGGTCGGCGTGGATGCGCTGGGCGGACTCCCGCCAGGCGTCGTCGGCGGCCAGCCGGCGGGCCAGCAGCGCGGCGTCCTCGGCGCGGACGCGCAGCGTGTGGCAGCCCGCCGCGTAGCCGAGCTGGAGCGTGATGCTCCCCACCATGACCATGAGGTATTTGGCGATGGAGACCCGGTCGACGGTCCCCGTCACGATCATCGCCGTCAGCATGATCGCGGCGTTGAGGGAGAGGAACGCGATCAGCTCGCGCCGCCAGGCCGGCCGGTTCCACAGCAGCAGGACGCCCACCCAGCCCACCGAGCCCCAGCCCCAGTCGCTGGGGCCGAGCAGGTCCTCGGGGCGGCAGGCCACGATCACCGCGACGTCCGCGGCCAGCACGACGGCGGCCAGCCGGCGGGCCCCGGCCGGCCCCTCGAACGCCGTGACCAGCGATCGCGCGGCGATCACGACGATCACCGTGTAGGCGATCCAGGCCACCGCCGCCAGCCACGGCCAGCGGAAGGCGGGCCAGCCCGAGATGGTGACGGTGAGGTCGTAGCCGGTGTGCCAGACCGCGGTGATGACGACGGCGCCGATCGCGGTGTAGCGGGCGTAGCGCTGCGCCACCTCTTCGATGTCATCGGTCATGGCCGCTCCCCCCGCCGCGAGCTGCCGCCGGTCATGGCCGCCACCACAGGCTCACCCGGGTGCCCTGGTCGCCGGAGCGGATGTCGGCGCCCGCGTTCGGGAGTGAGCGCATGGTGTCGAGGATCGACCCGCGCACGCCGAACCGGTCCGACGGCACCCGTTCCACGTCGAAGCCGCCTCCCGAGTCCGCGACCTCCACCCTGATCTCGCCGTCGCACCGGCGGGAGACCAGCTCGGCCTCCTGCACCCCGGCGTGCAGCGCCACGTTGGCCAGCGCCTCGGTGACCGCGCGGGCGAACCGCTCCGCGACCTCCCCCGGTACCGTCTCCGGCGTCAGCCGCCTGCGGACGTCCAGCCCCGTCACCCGCCCGGCCACCTCGTCGAGCAGGGCGTCCAGGGCGATGGGCGCGGTCTCGGCGCTCGGCCGGGCGCGCAGCTTCTCCAGCGCCGCCAGGTCGGCCACCGCCTGCCGGCGCAGGGTGGGCGAGGGCCTGTCGTACGTGCCCAGCCCGACCATCGTCAGCGTGTGCAGCGACGTCTCGTGGACGCTGCCGACCTGGCGCAGCTCGTCCTCGCGGCGCAGCCGCTCGACGATCAGCGCGATCTCGGCGCGGGCGCTCTCCCGCAGGAACGTGTCCGCCGAGGCGGCGGAGCGGCGCAGCAGCGTCATCAGCACCGCGATGCAGAGGATCTGCACGAGGTGGATCCCCAGCGTCCCGGCCACCTCCTGGTACGGGGCCGCCAGCCGCATCCCGGCCAGGTACGCCCCCGCCACCACGAGCCCGACGGACAC
Source organism: Nonomuraea sp. JJY05 (assembly GCF_043496855.1). Taxonomy (NCBI): domain Bacteria; kingdom Bacillati; phylum Actinomycetota; class Actinomycetes; order Streptosporangiales; family Streptosporangiaceae; genus Nonomuraea; species Nonomuraea sp. JJY05. Next base: position 262,626 of record NZ_JBIEIS010000005.1, on the reverse strand, counting down.
GGCCACCCACGGCCGCCAGGTGACCCCCGATACGACGATGGTCATCGTCACCAGCCCCGCGATCCAGCTCGAACCGCCCTCGAGCGCGGCCCCGCCGACGAGGTGGCCCTGCGCGAGGCAGAGGGCCACGGTGATGACCGCGTCACCGCCCACCAGCCAGGCCGGCAGCCGCCGGCCGCGCCAGGCCACCCACAGGAACAGCCCCGTCCACACGAGGTCGGCCGCGAGCGCGGGCGCCAGCCAGGCGACGGAGACCGGTGGCACGGCGCCGAGGGTCGCGGCGACGATCGCCACGAACCCCACCACGCCCCGCGCCCCCGCACCGGTGCGCGCGATGGTCCGCTCCATGTGCCTGGTCGCTGAGTCGTATCTCGTGGAACCGGGGAGAGACATGAGCCGCCCGCTCGCGATGACAGCACAAGACGGGCTTCACAATAACGTAAGTGCGTCTCTGTGGCGCCGGGTGGAGACATGGGTCGCATCGTCATTTCCCTCGTGCCGGCTCTGCTCGCGGTGTTGACCGCCTCCCCGCACCCTGGCTCCCCGCGCGTTCCCCGGCATGACGGCTGATCGGCCGTCATTCGCTACGACGGCCGATCAGCCGTCAGTCGCGTCTGCTCAGCAGCGCGTGTACTGGGCTGCGGGTCGCGACGATGCGACGAGAGGGGACCTCATGACCTTGCTGGTGATCTCGATCCTGGTCGGCTGCCTGTCGGTGATGACGGCCCGCGGCCGGCGGGGGAACTGGCCGGCCGGCATGCCGGTGGCCCGGCCGCGCCTGGTGGCGGTGGGGGGCACGTACGAGGGCTCGCGCGGGCGGCCGTCGGACGCGTACGTCATCCAGGAGCGGCTGGTCGCGTCCGCCCGCGGCGCGGCCGGCGGCGGGCCGGCCCACGCGGCCGCGGCCCTGGCGCTGGGCGCCGTGGTCGGCGCCAGGCCGCAGTACCAGGAGGACCTGGACCAGTGCGCGCAGGCGGCGCATCGCGCCGTGCGGACCGCGTCCCTGCGCGGCGGCACGGGGCCCGCCCTGGTCACCAGCCTCGACGTGATCGTCCTCGAACCGGGCGAGAGCCCGCGCCTGCGCTTCGCGCACGTCGGCGACGGCGCGATCTGGCACTGCCCGAAGGGCGCGCAGCCGCAGCAGCTCACCACGTCGCACTCCTTCGGCGACGGCCCGCCGCTACGCGGGATCGGCCTGCCGGCGGAGCTCAACCCGGAGGTCGGCGCCGTTGCGCTCCGTCCTGGCGACCGCGTCGTGGTCGTCACGAGCGGCGCGATCAGGGCGCTCGGGGCGGCGCGCATGAAGGAGCTGTTCACCGGGGGGATGTCGCCGAGCGCGTGCCTGGACCGGCTGTACGACGAGATGGCCGCGGCCGACCCCAAGGACGACGCCACGGTGATCATCGCCGACTACGTCACGGCCTGAGCCGCCTCGGCCCATGGCAGCGCTTGCGGCTCGAAGGAGCAGTTTCTTACATCCCTGGCCTAAGATCGTGCGTGTGACCGTTCCTCGCGGCATCAACCCAAATGTCCCGCACTCGGCCCGCGTCTACGACTACTGGCTGGGCGGTAAGGACAACTTCGAGGCCGACCGCCGGGTGGCCGAGCAGACCATGGCGGCGGTGCCCGGCGTGCGCGAGAGCGCCAGGAACAACCGGGCCTTCCTCGGCCGGGCCGTGCGCCACCTCACGCGGCTGGGCGTCCGGCAGTTCCTCGACCTCGGCACGGGCATCCCGACCCAGGGCAACACCCACGAGGTCGCGCAGGAGGAGGCGCCGGACGCGCGGGTGGTCTACGTCGACAACGATCCCATCGTGATGACGCACGCCAGGGCGCTGCTGAGCAGCAAGCCGGAGGGCAGAACCGCCTACATCGAGGCCGACGTGCGCGACCCGCGCAGCGTCCTGGAGCACCCCGACGTGCCGGCCACGCTCGACTTCACCCAGCCGATCGCGCTCATGATGGTCGCGATCCTCATGCACATCCCCGACGAGGACGACCCGGCCGGGCTGGTCAAGGCGTTCACCGCGGCCCTGCCGGCGGGCAGCTACCTCGTGCTGAGCCATCTGACGCTGGACCTCGTGCCCGAGGAGACCGCCGACGCCTACCTGTCGGCGACGAGCCACCAGGCGATGCACCGGACGCCCAGGACGGGCGAGCAGATCGCCCGCTACTTCGACGGGTTCGACCTGGTGGAGCCGGGGCTCGTGGCGGTCTCGGAGTGGCACGACACGCCGCTCTTCGCCGACCCGGCGACCTGGATGTACGCCGGGGTGGGGCGCAAGCGCTGACCCCCCGCCGGGGCCGAACCTGAGAGCGAGCTGTGGACCCGGCGCGAGCCGTCCCGCTGCGATTTAAAGTTCAAGCAGTGGAAACGGTTCGCGGACGGGACGGCGCAGTGAGCACAACGGTGGAGACCGGGCGGGCCGCGGCGGACGGCTCCCCTGCTCCCAGGAAGCGGCGCAGGCGGTGGCTCGCGTGGACGGTCGTCGCGCTGCTGGCCCTGTGGGCCGTCATCAGGGTCGCCGGCGTGGAGGGCGGCTCGTTCCCGACGCAGCTCATGACCGTGACCCCCATCGGGGCCGGGCTGGCGGCGCTGACCGCGATCCTGTCTCTGCTCAGGCGCAACCGCCCGGCCGCGCTCGCCGCGGCGCTCGTCTGCGCGGTGATGGTGTCGGTCGTGACGCCGCGCGCCTTCAGCGCCGAGCAGCCGCCCGCGAAGGGCGCGCCGCTGCGGGTGCTGTCGGTCAACCTGTTCGGCCGCGGTGACGCGCAGACGGTCGTCGACCTGGTACGCAGGTTCGACGTCGAGGTGTTCAGCGCCCTGGAGCTCACCCCGCGCGAGGTCGAGCGCCTGGACGCGGCCGGGCTGAAGCAGCTCCTGCCCCACCGGGTGCTGCAGGCCGACTTCGGCGCCACCGGGAGCGGCATCTTCTCCAAGCATCCGGTGACGGAGCTGACCGGCCTGTTCACCCCGATCGGCCACAACATGCCCGCCGCCACCGTGGCGCTGCCCGGCGGCGGCAAGGTCGAGTTCGTGGCCATCCATCCCAATCCGCCGCTCGGGCGTATGGAGGCGGAGTGGAAAGCCTCCCTGCGCGCGCTCCCCCCGGCCTCGCCGTCGGCGATCCGGGTGCTGGCCGGCGACTTCAACGCCAGCCTCGACCACCGCGCCTTCCGCGACCTGCTCGACCGCGGTTACGTGGACGCGGCCGACCAGGTGGGCAAGGGCCTGATCCCGACCTGGCCGAACGGCCGGGCCATTCCGCCCGTCATCTCCATCGACCACGTCCTGGCCGACCGGCGGGTGGCCGTGAACCGGGTCGAGATCCTGGACGTGCCCAGGACCGACCACCGCGGCGTCTTCGCCGAGCTGCGCCTGCCCTAGCCGGCTCAGCGGGCCGGCGTCTCGTGCGTGGTGAGCCGCCGCTTGGAGCCGAGCACGACGGTCTCGCCGGTGAGCCGGACGGCGGCCCGCAGCGGCGGGTCCTCGGCGGAGGGGCCGGCGGAGAGCACGATCTTCCCGGGCTCGACGATGCGGCGCAGGTCGCTACCGGTGTAGGAGAACGCGTCCGCGGGCACGCCGAACACCACCGCCCGCTCCTCCCCCGGCTCCAATGCCACCCTGGCGAACCCGATGAGCTGCAGGACGGGCCTGGCGACCTGCGCGACCGGGTCGGAGGCGTAGAGCTGCACGACCTCCTCCGCGGGCCTGGCACCGGCGTTGCGCACCGTCACCTGGGCCTCGACCGAGCCGTCGGTGGGGCACTCGGCCACGTCCGTCGTCATGGCCACGTACTCGATGGCCGAGTACGACAGGCCGTGCCCGAACGGGTACGCCGGCGTGGGGTCGAGCACCGTGATGCCCTCCGCCCTCCTGCCCAGGGGCGGCTGGAGGTAGGTGGACGGGCTGATCGGCGGCGTCCCGGGGATCTGCACCGGCAGCCGTCCCGACGGGTTGACCCGCCCGCTGAGCACGCCGGCCACCGCCGCCGCGCCCTCCACACCGGGGAAGAACGCCTGGACCAGGGCGGCCACCCGGTCCTTGTAGGCGCCGAGCGCGTACGGCCGGCCCGAGACCACGACGAGCACGGTCGGCGTGCCGGTCGCGAGGACCGCCTCGAGCAGGTCGGGCTGGAGTCCGGGCAGCCGCAGGTCGGCAGCGTCGCAGCCCTCGCCCGACGTGCCCCCGCCGAACAGCCCGGCCCGGTCGCCGACGAACACGAGCGCGAGATCCGCCTCGGCCGCGACCTCGGCGGCCCTGGAGATCCCCGACGCGTCGTCGCCCGACACCTCGGCCCCGAGGCTGTACCTCACGTCGGCGTAGGGAAACTCCAGCACGAGGCTTTCCCTGATGGACGGGATGGGCAGGCCCATGCCGTGCTCCGGGTAGCGGTCGAGCACGTGGTTGGGGAAGGCGTAGCAGCCCATGAGGGTACGCGGGTCGTCGGCGCACGGCCCGATGACGGCGAGCCGGGCGGTCGTGCCGGGGCCGATGGGCAGCAGGCCGTCGGGGTTGCTCAGGAGCACGAGGGAGCGTTCCGCGATCTCGGCGGCTATCCCGCGGTTGCGCGGGCTGTCCAGATCGACGTCGTCCGCGCCGTCCGGGACGAGCGGACCGCCGTCCAGCAGTCCGAGCTCGATCTTGTGGCGCAGGACCCGGCGTACCGACTCGTCGACCAGCGCCTCCTCGACGTGTCCCGCGCGGACCTTCGCGACCAGGTACGCGCCGTACGACACCGTCTCGGGCAGCTCCACGTCGATGCCCGCCCGCAGCGCGACCTCCCCCGCCGCGGCCTCGTCCTCGGCCACCCGGTGCGTGGAGGCCAGGAACGGCACGGACCAGTAGTCCGACACCACCGTCCCCTCGAACCCCCACTCGTCCCGCAGCAGCCGCCGCAGCAGGTCCGTGCTCGCCGCGGCCGGGACGCCGTCGAGGTCGGTGTAGGAGTTCATCACCGAACGCGCGCCGCCCTCGCGCAGCGCGCTCTCGAACGGCGGGAGGATCACGTCGGCGAGCTCTCGCGGCCCGATGCTGACGGGCGCGTGGTTGCGAGCCGCGCGTGAGGCTCCGTAGCCGGCGAAGTGCTTCAGGGTGGCGATGATCCCGGCGCCCTCCAGCCCGCGCACGTAGGCCGCGCCGATCTTGCCCACCAGGTACGGGTCCTCACCCAGGGTCTCCTCCACCCGCCCCCAGCGGTAGTCGCGTACGACGTCCAGCACCGGCGACAGGCCCTGGTGCACGCCCGCGGCCCGCAGGTCGGCGCCGATGGCCGCGGCCATGCGCTCGACGAGACCGGGGTCGAACGTGGCCGCCCAGGCCAGCGGCGTCGGGTACGCCGTCGCCCCGAACGTCGCGAACCCGGTCAGGCACTCCTCGTGGGCGATGGCCGGGATGCCGAGCCGGTTCGACGTGATCACCAGCTCCTGGAGCTTGCGCAGCCGGGCCGCGCCCTCGGCCGCCGACAGCGGAGCCGTGCCGTACACGCGGGTCAGGTGCCCGAGCCCGTGGACCAGCTGCTCGTCCAGCCCTTCGGTCGTGCTGAACCGGCCCTGCATCGGCGCCACGTTGCCGTGCTCGGGCCCGTTCTGGAGCCAGACGGAGCCGAGCTGCGCGACCTTCTCCTCCAGCGTCATCTCCGCGAGGAGCGACTCGACCCGCTCGCCGACCGTCCGCGCGCTGTCCCGCCAGGGCGCCAGACCTGGCGCGTTCACTGATGTCATGGCCTTCCTTCTGAAACCTTCGAAAGCTCATTCCGATCATTGAATTCGGACTCTAAGTGCCCACCGCAAAGGCCGTCAAGAATATTTCGATGGACCACCGAAAGTTTCGGACTGCGGCGTTATCAAGGAAAATTGCGAGAAATCCGGCCGCGCTCTCCCCTAGGCACACTGGCCAGGTCGGCACCCCCAGGACGCGCTCGGAAAGGATCGAGCGGGGGTCACCGGAACGGCAGGCGACTGTCACCAGAAGGCTAGCCCGAAAATATGTTCGAGTGTGGAATCGTCGTCATGCCCCGGACACCCGGGGCCCGCCGACAGCGAGGAGAAACGCCTTGCCCGTTCTGAGATCCTTACGCGTGGCCGCGCTCGCGCTGGCGAGCGCCGCCGCGCTCGCCCTGCCCGCCTTACCCGCCCAGGCCGGCGGCCCCAACGTGGCCGTCCGGTGGAACCAGACGCTGCTCACCGCGGTGCGCACCGGCACGCTGGGCCCGCCGCTCGTGGCCAGGGCGCTGGCGATCGTGCACACCTGCGCCTACGACGCGTGGGCCGCCTACGACGCGGTCGCCGTCGGCACCCGGCTGGGCGGCTCGCTGCGGCGGCCCGCGGCCGAGCGCACCGACGCGAACAAGGCCGAGGCCATCAGCTTCGCCGCCCACCTGGCGGCGGCCGACCTCTACCCGGCGCAGCGGGCCACGTTCGACGCGCTGATGACCGAGCTGGGCTACGACCCGGCCGACGCCTCCAGCGTGCCCGCGCGGACCGGCGTCACCGCCTGCCAGGCCGTGCTCGACCACCGCCACACCGACGGCTCCAACCAGCTCGGCGGCTACGCCGACACCACCGGCTACGCGCCCGTCAACGCCCCCGTGGTGGTGGCCGACCCGCTGACCTCGCTCAACAACCCCGGCCGGTGGGCGCCCCTGACGTATGTCAACCGGGCCGGGGCGACGGTCACGCCGCCGTTCCTCGCGCCGCACTGGGGCCAGGTGGCCTCCTTCAGCGGCGCCGCCCGCGGCCTCGCCGACGCCGTGCCCCCGCCCTACGCCTACGGCTCGTCGGGCTTCCGCACGCAGGCCGCCGAGATCGTGTCCACCACGGCGGCGCTGACCGACCGGCAGAAGTCGATCGCCGAATACTGGGCCGACGGCCCCGCCAGCGAGACGCCGCCCGGCCACTGGAGCCTGTTCGCGCAGCAGATCTCGGCGCGCGACCACCACGGCCTCGACCAGGACGTGAAGCTGTTCTTCGCGCTGGCCAACTCGGTCATGGACGCCGGGATCGCCTCGTGGGAGGTCAAGCGCGACCACGACTCGGGCCGCCCGATCACCGCGATCCGCTATCTGTACAAGGGCCAGCGGATCCCGACATGGGGCGGCCGGGTGATCGACGGGGCCACGTGGGTGCCGTTCCAGGTGCCGACGTTCCCGACGCCGCCGTTCGCCGAGTACGTCTCGGGGCACAGCACGTTCAGCGCGGCGGCGGCCGAGGTGCTCAAGCGCTTCACCGGCGGCGACACGTTCGGCGGGCAGGCCGTGATCGCGAAGGGCTCGTCGCAGGTGGAGCCCGGGGTGACGCCGGCGCAGGACGTGACGTTGCGCTGGCGCACGTTCACCGACGCGGCCGACGAGGCCGGGGTGTCGCGCCGGTACGGCGGCATCCACTTCCGCCTGGGTGACCTGCAGGGCCGCGCCCTCGGCCGCGCGGTCGGCACGGCGGCCTGGGACCGCGCCCAAGCGTACTGGACCGGCCGCGGCTGACGCCCGCCCCGGCACCACGGAAGCGCCCGCTCCACTGCGCTGGGAGCGGGCGCCTCTTCGTGCGGCGGGGCGTCAGGCCACGTTCTCCTGGGCCAACCGGTTGAGCGTCTCAAGGTCGAACGAGCCCGCCTTGACCGCCGCGGTGAACGACTCCCAGTCGCGGCGCGGTACTTCCAACACCGCGTCCGGGTTGTCGACGTGAATGAGCTCCACGTGGTCGTTGATCCGCTTGGCCTCGACGCGGCCGGCTACTTGACTCATACGCACTCCTTCCAGTGCCCTGCGAGGTTTCCACCCCGGCCACCCGTTCGCAGGAGGACCGGGGCGGATGCGGGAAGCCTTCCATCCCGAGGGGTGACGCGGCCACTGGGCCGGGGACGAGGCAGGTTGGAAAAACCCACTCACGGGAGGCGATCTCTTGACCCGCGGTGCAAGATTGCCGACCCTCACGGCGCACTATGTGGCTAGTGATGGACAAGTGTCTGTTAGAGGCTTTTAAGCGAGAAGTTAGTGAAGGGGCGTAAGTTCTCGATAAATCACAGCACAGCACCACAAAAAGGACACATCATGAACTTGACCCCAGAGCGGCGGACGCGCGTCCCGGAAAGCCGGAGCGTTCGCATCACGTAGAAGTTGATCATGCCCGTTACGGACGTTTCGAGCATTCTCGAAGCATTCCTCCGGGGATGTCTTACCTGTCTACAGTCCTACCTGTGGGGGCCCAAGTAACAAGCACAAAGGTGTGGAGCGAGCTGCGCGTGAGCTCCACACCTCAGCTCTACATCTCCGTCTCGCCCAACCTGACCGTCCTCGCCATGATCGCCGACGCCCTCGCCGGCCGCCGCCGCGGCCTGCCCGAGCTCTGGCGGCGGGCCATCAGCTCGCGCGTCGGCCCGCTGGGCCACGAGGCCGTACGCCCGCTGGCCGCACCCGGCCACTCCGTCGCGCCGGACAGCCTGGTGCCGTACACGCCCATCGGCCAGGACGTCTCCATGCAGGCCCAGATCAGCGCCCTGCACGACACGCCCCCTGACCACCTGATCAGGGACCTCGAGCAGGCGTTCGGCCAAGGGCCGCTGCCCGCGCACTGGCGGGCGGCGGCCGAGCGGCCGGCCCGCTGGCTGCGCGGCTACGCCGGCGCCCTGGCCGACGTCTGGAACACCACCGAGCCCCTGTGGAAGCGCGGCCGCCCGCTGCTCGACAGGGAGATCGAACGGGTCGGCGTCGCCACCGTGCGCGGCGGGCCCGAGCTGCTGCTCGGCGCGCTCAGCGAGCGCATCGTGTACGGCGAGCGCGGCCTGCTCGTCCGTGACCTCGAACCCGGCGCGTTCGAGCTGGGCGACCGCAAGATCGTCCTGGTGCCCATGCTGGCCGGCAGGGACGCCCTGATCCTCAGCATGGACAATCCCGAGGCGGTGTGGATCGCCTATCCCGTGCGCGGGGCGGACTCGTTGTGGCGCAAGCCCGTCGCGCCGGCGGTGGACGAGCTGTCGGCGCTCGTGGGGCCGGTCCGCGCGGACCTGCTGTGCGCGCTCGACCAGCCCATGACCATGTCGATGCTGGCCACCGACATGAAGATCGCGCCCAGCGGCCTCACCTACCACTGCGACCGGCTGCGGGCCGGACGGCTGATCACGCGCGAGCGCCGCGGGCGCGAGGTGTGGATCGCCCGCACCCATCGGGCGGACGAACTGCTGGAGCTCTTCCGGCGTTGACGGGAAGGAACGGGATGCTCAAGTTCCAGCGCGATGCTCTGAACGCGTGCGCCGAGGCGGCCGGCGCGGCGTCGGGCGCGTTCTCGGGCATGAAGGGCCAGGCGCCGGGCGCGGCGGCGTTCGGGGACGTGTCCGGGTCCGCGGCCCTGGCCACGGCGGCGGCCGACCTGGCGCGGATCTCCGAGCTGGCGGCGAGGACCCTGGGCGGCCGGCTGGAGGCGGTCGAGCGCACGCTCGACGCCGTCCGGCGCACGGTCATCGACGCCGATGGCGGCGCGGTCCGGGCATGAGCCCGCTCGACGAGGTCAGAGCCGCGCCGGGTGGCGCGGAGCTGGCCGACCTGGCCGCCAAGGTGATCGGCGACCCGGGCGGGATCGCCTCGGCGGCGAACGCCTGGCGCACCGCCGCCGGCACCGGTCAGCGGCACACCGAAGCGGTCCGCACCGCGACCGCTGGCGTGGGCGGCGCGTGGCAGGGCGGCAGCGCGGAGGCGTTCGCCGGCTACATGGGCCAGGTGGTGCGCTGCGGCGACGGGCTGCGGCAGGCGCTGCAGGAGTGCGCTGGCCACCTCGACGCCGCCGCGACCACCCTGCGCTCGGCCGAGTCGCAGGCGCTGCAGATCTGCCACGCCTACGCCGCCGCCGCGCAGGAGGTGCGCGACCGCGATCCCCGGCCCACCGAGGAGCAGGTCACCCAGAGCCTGAAACCCGCGCTCGACCAGGCCCGCGGCACGCTGCAGCAGCTCGTCGCCGACACCGGGACGGTCCTGTCCGACACGGCGGGGAAGATCCGGAAGGCGCTCGGCACGATCCCGGACGTCGCCGCCGAGCTGGGCGAGCCGGACGCGCAGCCCTTCGCCCCCCGCGCGGGCACGGCGATCGGCTGGTCGCCCGCGCGGCCGGAGCCGGGCACGACCGCGCTGGCCGCGACCACGGGCTCGTCGCGCGCCGGGTTCGGCGGGTACGGCTCCAGCGGCCCGCCCCCGCCCGGCGGCGGGCCCGCCCCTCCACCGCAGATCGCCGACTGGATCAACCAGGCCGTCGAGCTCCTCAAGGCCAACGGCTACCCGGTCGAGAAGATGAACGTCAACGACATCTACACGATCATCCGGAAGGAGTCCGGCGGCAATCCGAACAGCATCAACACCTGGGACTCCAACGCGGCCAAAGGCACGCCGTCCAAGGGCCTGATGCAGACGATCGACCCCACCTTCGAGCGGTGGAAGCTGCCGGGGCACGACAACGTCTGGAACCCGGTGGACAACATCATCGCGGGCGTCCGGTACGCCATCGCGACCTACGGCTCGGTCTCGAACGTGCCCGGCGTGGTCGCGATGAAGACCGGCGGCGCCTACCGCGGCTACTGACCCGCGGCCTGCGGCCGCCCCCCTTCGAGCAGGGGCCTGGCGGCCCTGGCCGGGTCCAGCACCGGCCCTTCGGGGATGAGCTGGAGCACGTTGGCGGGCACCGGGGTGGCCTGGCCCGGAGCGTAGCCGAGCTTGGCCAGCACGTCGGCGCCGGGGACGGCGTAGCGGCGGCCCTCGGCGGTGACCAGGTAGTAGGACTGGACCGCGTTCAGCTGCCCGTCGCCGGGCAGGACGCCGGCCAGCACCGCCCGGCCCGGCGGCAGGCGTACCAGGTCGGTCGCGTCGCCGCGCGGCTCGGGCAGCCTGGCGCCGGTGGTGAGCCGGACGCGGGTGGATCCGGTGCCCGTGTCGGCGTAGACGACGCAGATGGGACTGGCCGGGTCGTAGGAGGTCATGCGCGGCATGACCGCGGGCAGGCCGTCGGCGGGGACGGCGGTCCGCGAGTGCGGGGCGGCGTTGGCGGAGGCCGCGTCGACGGCGACCTCCCTGACCGCGCCGCCGCCGTAGGCCGCCCGGCTGTCGGGGTCGCTCAGCAGCAGCGTGGCCTGGGTCTGCGTGATGGGGGCCAGGCCGTCGTCCAGCAGCACGTACCAGCGGTCCTCGCCGCCGGCCACGCCGGCCACGCGGAAGACCTGCCCCACGGCCGCCGTCCTGCCCCCGGGGCCCGCCACCGGCCGGCCGCGCCCGCGGACGTCGGGCGCGGCCAGGTCGGGCCCTTCGGGCAGCGCGTTCAGCCAGGCCACGGGCACCGCGGCGGGAACGGCCGAGGTGAGCCCGCGGGCGATGCCGGTGGGGACGCGCATGCGGGTGCCCCGCCAGATCGCCCACCGCTGCCCGCCCACGTCGACCAGCAGCGCGTTCCCTTCGGCGAGCGGCGTGCCGCCGAGATCGCGGCCGGCGACCAGCGTCACGTACGGCTTGCGCCCGGTCGGTTCGGCGCGCTCCTGGACGCAGGCCGCCCAGGGGCCGCGGGCCAGGTTCGCGGGGCCGGGCAGCGAGTCGGGGGCCTCGGGGATGCCGATGAGGGCGCCGCGCTCGTACTTGGTCAGCGCCTCCCGCGCGACGACGCGCTCCTTGACGTCCTGGGAGGCGAGCACGAGGCGGGCGGAGGCGTAGTTGGCGACGGGGATGAGCCTGCGCTGCTCATGGCTGTAGACGAACCTGGCGCCGGTCTCGCGCTCGATGATCAGCGTGCCCGGCTCCTCCAGCGCCTTCGTGCCGCCGGGGCGCAGCAGGCCGAAGACCGCGAAGCCGACGCAGAGCAGGACCGCGACCATGATGCCGGCGAGGAAGCCGATGTTCTGCCGGCGGAGCGGCCATTCGGGCTGGTTCGGCTGGGCCCGCAGGAGCGCCAGCCCGATGCGCTGAACGGTGAGGCGGTAGGCCTGATAAAGGTCGCGCTGGCTGTGCAACTCCCGCCCCTCGGATCACATGTCTCCCCGACTTAGCCCAATTTATCGGGATAAATAGGGAACAGCTGTCTGGTTTCGTAATTGAGAATGATCAATGACCAGTGAATGACGTCCCTGTCCCGCGCGCCGGGCACGTTACAGGCTGATGATCGTGAATCCGGATACGCGTTATATCACCCCCGACGCGATCGGCGAGGTCCGGCGGGGCATCAGGGACGACCTCCTGCCGGTTTTCGACGAGGTGCGCCAGATCCTCGAGGAGAACAGGTCGGTCGGCTTCCCCGGCTGGGGCCCGCTGGGCGAGTGGACGGTCGGGGCACTGTACCGGTCGCTGATCGACTCGTTCGTCCGCGACACCGAGACCGCGCTCGCGGTGATGCGGAAGTGGGAGGGCGAGGACCTGGCCTTCGCCGAGCGCAACTGGCGCACCGCCGAGGACCTGATCGTCCAGCGGGTGAAGAAGCCATGAGGCCCAGGGTGGCCGGGCGGGCCCGGGACGGCTCTCCCCTGCGCCTGTCGAAGAACCCGCCCGACCCCGAGGCCGTGCAGGGCCTCCTGCGCAAGGCGGCCAGGATGGAGCCGTCGGTCGCCGTCGGCCTGCTGGCCACCGTTCCCGCGGTCGCGAACGTGCCCGGCATCTGGGAGGCGGCCGCCAACCTCCAGGCGGGCGCGGGCGGGCGGCTCGACAAGGGCGCGAACAACACGCTGACCATGGTGATCAACAACTCGGGGCAGAGCTGGATCGCCGGGGACCAGAAGGAGTTCGCGAGCGCGGCCAACCGGCTGCGGGCCGAGCTCGACGCCTTCCGCACCAATGTGCAGTGGGTGGCGGGGCACGTGGACAGCATCGGCGACGGGTTCATGGTCTACTGGGGGGCGGCGGCCAAGATCGCCCAGGAGACGTACCTGCGGCTGGCCGCGCTGCAGCTGCTCGCCCTGGCGCCGCAGACCAGGCTGGCCGCCAGGATCGCGATGCGCAGGACGGGGGTCCAGGCGAGCGCGTCGCTGGCCGCCTCGACCGGCGCGCTCAAGCGTTTCCTCGGCTCGCTCGGGCTCAAGGACGTGCTGGGTGGCGTCGCGGCGGGCGTCGGCGGGACGGCGGCCGTGCAGCTGGCCTTCATGCGCCCGACCGGCTCCGCGGCGATCGACTTCGGCACGGGGGCCGTCGACCCCGCGAAGGCGGGGACGTTCGCCGCGCCTCCGCAGGGGCAGCCGCTCCCGCCCGGCACGGGGTCCTTCCAGTGGACGGTCAAAGCGCCGGGCGGCGACATGAGCCTCGAGGACGTGGTCAAGAGCCGTAGCTAGCTCACCAGGCCCCGGATGGTCTCGTACAGGTCCATCACGGCCAGCGCCAGCGGGATCAGGGCGATCATCAGCAGGATGTCGAAGATGTCGCCCACGCGGCCCCAGAAAGGGGACGGCCGCGCGGACGTGAGCCACAGCGCCGTCCCCACCACGCCCAGGGCGAGCACGACCAGCCCGGGGACGATCCCGTAGAGCACCACCCCGTCGGCCGCCGTGACCACCGCGGCCGCGGCGGGCAGGGCCACCCCCAGCAGGGCCGCGGTCAGCAGCCAGGCCCGCTGGCCGCGGCCCTCGAACACGCGGGCCCGCATGAGCAGCGACAGCGACAGCACGGCGCTCATCGCCAGCGCGGCCCAGGTGCCCGCCACCGTCAGCAGCACCTGCGCGGCGAGCACGATCACCGCCACCCCGGCGACCAGCCCCGTGCAGAAGCGGTCGGCCACCACGGTCTTGTCGATCACCAGCGCGCCGTCCAGGTCGCCGCTCTCGCGGCGCAGCTCCTCCGCCGTCGTCGGCAGCGCGGGCAGCGGCAGGCCCGCCAGCCGGAACGACAGCGCGGGGATCGCCGTGGTCAGCCCCACCGCGAGGGCCGCGAGCACCGCCGCCACCCCGGCCGCGGGCAGGTCGAAGGCCATGACCAGCCCGGACGCCAGCAGCCCGGACAGCGCGGCGGCGGCCACGCCGAGGAACGTGGGCAGTCCCTGCGCGACCGCGAACCCGGTAGCCGTGGCCAGCATCAGCACCACGCCGCAGGCCGACAGCAGGGTGTCCGGCTGGACGAGGGCCGCCGAGGCCGGCCCGGTCAGGCCCGCCACGAACCCGTACGGCAGGCTCGCGTACCCGATCACCGCGCCCGCCCGCGCGTCGCCGAGTGCCCGCGACAGCGCCACGGCCACCAGCAGCAGAACCAGCGCGACGGCCCCCGCGACGAGGGCCGCGGGCAGCCGGGGCGGGCCGGTCGCCAGCAGCGCGGCGGCGCCCGCGCCGAGCAGCACGGCGGCGGCGCGCAACCCGTAGGTCCTGGTCGTGGCGGGCTGCCAACGGCCGGTGCGCTCCAGCACGCCGGTCGCCACCGCGTCGGCGACGTCGTCGAAGACGACCTCCGGCAGCTCGTGGCCGCGCGGCCGCAGGTGCAGCATCTCGCCGTCGTGCACGGCCAGCTCCGACAGGGTCGCGTTCACGTCGAACGGCGGGCCGCCCAGGCGCTGGAGCACCCAGCCGCCGTGGGCCAGGCCCGCCTCCGCGAGCCCCTCGCCGGCGACGCGCAGCAGGGTGGGCAGCATGTTGCCGAGCGGGATGTCCGGCGGCAGGCCCAGGTCCAGGAATCCACGCGGGGTCACGACGGTGACCCGGCACAGGTCGGTTCCGGTGGCGCTCACCCGGACGAGTGTATGGATCGGACACCGAACGCGACGGGCTTAATACGTACAGGAATTTTGAAATATCGCCTGTTTCGCTACGTCAGCGGCTTGTATGGCGGCGTGAGCGGCAGCCTGATCGTGGTCCGCAGGCCCGAGCGGCGCCGGCCACCCGAACCTCCCGGCGGCGAGGTCCTGCTGGAGTCCCCGCCCGAGATCCCCGAGACGGTGACGGGCGGCGGGCTGACCCAGCTCCTGACGTACCTGCCGATGCTGGCGGGCGCGGGCGCGATGGCGCTGATGTTCACCGGCGGGTCCACGAACAACCCGATCATGCTGGTCTCCAGCGGCCTGTTCGCGGTCTCGATGATCGGCATGACCGTGGGCCAGATGATGCGCGGCGCGGGCGAGCGCAAGAGCCAGCTCAACGGCCAGCGCCGCGACTACTACCGCTACCTGGAGCAGGTCAGGAAGCGGGTACGGGCCGCCGCCGCGCAGCAGCACAAGGCCATGACCTGGAACCATCCGGACCCGGCCGCCTTGTGGTCGCTGGTGATGACCACCCGCCTGTGGGAGCGGCGGCCCCGCGACGATGACTTCGCCCAGATCAGGATCGCCACCTCGGCGCAGCGGCTGGCGCTGCCGCTGATCCCGCCGGAGACCAAGCCGATCGAGGACCTCGACCCGGTGACCGCGGGCGCGCTGCGGCGGTTCGTCCGCACGCACGCCACCGTTCCCGGGCTGCCGGTGGCGCTGGCGCTGCACTCGTTCGCCAGGATCGTGATCACGGGCGACCCGGCGGCGGCGCGCGGGCTCGTGCGGGCCCTGCTGGCCCAGGCGGCGGCGCTGCACTCGCCGGAGGACCTGCGGATCTCGGTCTGCGCGGGCGCCGACAGGGCCCGCGAGTGGGAGCCGGTCAAGTGGCTGCCGCACGCCCTGCACCCTGCCGAGGAGGACGGCGCCGGCCCCGTGCGGCTGATCGCGGGGGACCTGGGCGAGCTGGACGACCTGCTGGGGTTCGAGCTTAAGGACCGGCCGCGCTTCAGCAAGGGGCTCTCGCCGGACGCGCTGCCGTACCACGTGGTCGTCATGGACGGCGGCACGGTGCCCGCGGGCAGCCAGCTCGGCCTGGACGTCATCGAGGGCGTGACCGTGATCGACGTCGGCGGCACCACCGCGCAGGTGCCCGCGCAGCTCACGCTGCGGCTGGAGGTCGGCGCCGGCGAGGTGGTCAGGGTCGCCGAGGACGAGCTCGGCAAGGAGGTCAGGTCGGGGCTGGGCCGGCCGGACCGGCTCGACCCGCCCGCGTTCGCCGCCCTGGTCAGGCAGCTCGCGCCGATGCGGACCGGTTCGGGGGGCGGCGCGGAGGAGGTGCGGGACGTCTTCGCCACGAACACCACGCTCACCGACCTGCTCAGGATCGGCGACGCGCGGCGGCTGGCGCCCGCCCAGACGTGGCAGCCCCGGCCGGTCAGGAACCGGCTGCGGGTCCCGATCGGCCTGGGCGCCGACGGGCGGCCCGTCGAGCTGGACATCAAGGAGGCCGCCCAGGGCGGCATGGGACCGCACGGTCTCGTGGTCGGCGCGACCGGCTCGGGGAAGTCGGAGCTGCTGCGCACGCTCGTGCTGGCGCTGGCGATCACGCACTCCTCCGAGACCCTGAACTTCGTGCTCGTCGACTTCAAGGGCGGCGCCACCTTCCTCGGGCTCGACACCCTGCCGCACGTCTCGGCGGTCATCACGAACCTGGAGGACGAGCTGCCGCTGGTGGACCGCATGCACGACGCGCTCCACGGCGAGCTGGTACGCCGCCAGGAGCTGCTGCGCGCGGCCGGCAACCACGCCTCGCTGCGGGACTACGAGCAGGCCCGCGAGCAGGGGGCGAACCTGCGGCCGCTGCCGACGCTGTTCATCGTGCTGGACGAGTTCAGCGAGCTGCTGTCGGCCAAGCCGGAGTTCATCGAGCTGTTCGTGATGATCGGGCGGCTCGGCCGGTCGCTGGGCGTGCACCTGCTGCTGGCCTCGCAGCGGCTGGAGTCGGGGCGGCTGCGCGGGCTCGACACACACCTGTCGTACCGGATCGGCCTGCGGACGTTCTCGGCGGCCGAGAGCCGGGCCGTGCTGGGGGTGGCGGACGCGTACTCGCTGCCGCCCGAGCCGGGCAACGCCTACCTGATGTTCGAGACCACGGGCATGACGCGGTTCAAGGCGGCGTACGTGTCGGGGCCGTACCAGGTGGCCTCGGCTCAGGGGCCGGCGGCGACGGCGCGCGCCGGGCACCGCGGGAAGATCGTCTGGTACGGGCCGGAGCGGGTGCCGATGCCGCCCGCCGAGCAGGCCCCGCCGGTGGTGGCGGAGCCCGGGAAGCAGGGCAGGAAGGACAGCCTGCTGGAGATCGTGGTGGGCCGGCTGGCCGGGCAGGGGCCCGCCGCGCACCGGATCTGGCTGCCGCCGCTCAAGGAGCCCGCCTCGCTCGACCAGCTGCTTCCGCCCGTCGAGGCCACGCCGGAGCACGGGCTGACAGCCGCGGGCACCGGCCAGGACCGGCCAGGGCGGCTGCACGCCGTGGCGGGGATCGTGGACAGCCCGTTCGACCAGCGGCGGGACCCGTACTGGCTGGACCTGTCGGGGGCGGCGGGCAACGTCGCGATCGTCGGCGCGCCGCAGACCGGCAAGAGCACGCTGCTTCGCACGCTGATCGCCTCGCTCGCGCTCACGCACACCCCCAAGGAGGTGCAGTTCTACTGCCTGGACTTCGGCGGGGGCACGCTGTCCTCGCTGACCGGCCTGCCGCACGTCGGCGGGGTGGCCAACCGGCTGGACGCCGACGCGGTACGCAGGACGGTCGCCGAGGTCAAGACGCTGCTCGACCGGCGCGAACGGCTGTTCGTCGAGCGCGGGATCGACTCCATGGCCACCTACCGGCGGATGGTCGCCTCCGGCGCCTACGAGGGCGACGGCTGGGGCGACGTGTTCATCGTGGTGGACGGCTGGGCGATCCTGCGCCAGGAGTACGAGCTGCTCGAACCCGACCTCGGCGACCTGGTGACCCGAGGCCTCGGGTTCGGCATCCACGTGATCGGCACCGCGAACCGGTGGATGGAGTTCAGGGCCGGGGTGCGCGACCTGCTCGGCACCCGGCTGGAGCTGCGGCTCGGCGACTCCTTCGACTCCGAGATCGACCGCAAGGCGGCCTCGAACGTGCCCGAGCGGGCCCCCGGGCGCGGGCTCACCCGCGAGGCCCTGCACTTCCTGGCCGCGCTGCCGCGCGTAGACGGCCGCTCCACCGTGGACGACCTCGCCGACGGGGTCGCCGCCCTGGTCGAGGCCGCGGCGGCGGCCTGGCGCGGGCATCCGGCGCCGCCCGTCCGGCTGCTGCCCGCCCTGCTCCCCGCGCACACCCTGCCCGCTCCCCCGGAGAGCGGTGCGCGGATCCCGATCGGGATCGACGAGGCCGCGCTGGCACCCGTACTGCTGGACTTCGACGCCGACCCGCACTTCGTGGTGTTCGGCGACACGGAGAGCGGCAAGACCAACCTGCTGCGGGTGCTCGCCCGGGGCATCGCGGCCGGGAAGACGCCGCTGGAGGCGCGGTTCATCGTCATCGACTACCGGCGCTCGCTGCTGGACGCGACCGACACCGAGCACCGGATCGGGTACGCGGCCTCCAGCGCCGCCGCCGCCGAACTGCTCAAGGGCGTCCACGAGGTGATGCAGACGCGACTGCCGCCGCCGGACCTCACCTCGGAGCAGCTGCGGACGCGGAGCTGGTGGACCGGCCAGGACCTGTACGTCATCGTGGACGACTACGACCTCGTGGCGACCTCGGCCAACCCGCTGTCCGTGCTCGGCGAGCTGCTGCCGCAGGCCAGGGACATCGGGCTGCACCTGGTCCTGGCGCGCGCCATGGGCGGGGCCGGGCGGAGCATGCTGGACCCGATCGTGCGGCGGCTGAAGGAGATGAACTCGCCCGCCGTGATGCTGTCGGGGCCCCGGGACGAGGGGCAGCTGTTCGGGAACGTGCGCCCGCGCCGGCTCCCGCCCGGGCGCGGGCTCTACGTGGACCGGCGGTCGGGCGAGAAGCTCGTCCAGACCGCCTACCTCGACCCCGGCTTCTAACGGTCCAGGTCGCGCTCGATGCGGCCCAGCTCGGCCACCGCCTGGTCCATGGCCTGCTCGTACGCCTCCCGCGCTTCCCGCATGCGCAGGTCGGCCGGGTTGTTCTCGGCGGCCAGGTCCAGCGGGCCCTCCCCCAGCACGTCCCCGAGGAGCTCGGCGGATCTGGCCTGCATGTCGGACAGGGCGTCGGCGAGCAGCACCAGGATCGTCTCGGCCAGGCGCTGGGAGCCCCAGCGCATGGCCCTCGGGTCGATGTCCAGCCCGGTGACGCCCTGCGCCGAACACTCGACCCGCACCAGCTTGTCCGGGTCCTGCGCGGTCCCCGTGACGGCGAGAACCTGCTCGTAGAGGTCGTCCAGCCCGCCCGCGGGCCGCTGGGCCTCGGCGATCAGCCGATCCATGGCACTCTCGTCGAACGCCGTCATGCCTTCACCCCCGGAGTCGGAGCCTCGAGTTTCGTGCCGCTGAACTGGTCGGCGACCGCCGACTGCCCCATCATCCCGGCCGTGACGGCCGCGGCGCCGCCCACGAGCGCCTGCTTGGCGGGCGACATCTGCACCAGCTTCTGCGCCACCTTGCCCAGCACGCCCTTGCCACTCTCCGCGAAGGCCCGCGCCCTGGCGGCGATCGCGCCGGCCTGGTGGTCGGCCCGGCGGCCGAAAGCGGTGGCGGCCACCTCCGCGGCGATCCTGGTGTACGGGTTCATCTGGGCGACCTTGTGCATCACCCCGGCGGTGAGGATGCTCGCGCCGGTGAGGAAGACGGCCTTGCCGGCGACGTCGTACGCGACGGCCGTGAGGCGCAGGGTGTCGGCCGAGGCCTTGGGCGAGGCGGACTTGTCGGCGGCGTCGTCGGCGTACTGCTGCACGGTGCTCTTGTAGAGCTCGGCGCTGGGGGCGGTCCACTCGACGTTCCTGACGGAGTCGTCCACGATCTTCGGGTGCGCCCGCAGGGCCCCTGCCAGTGCCTCCCACGCCTCGGCCGCCGCCCGTTGCTGGGCGGTGTCGCCGTACATGAGGGGCAGGATCAGGATGGCGAAACCGGCACGGTTCCAGCCGAGGAGCCGGGAGCCGGTCACGGCCATCGCCGAGCCCTCGATGACGGACCACGGTTGTTCGAGCATTATCACGTCCTGGTGATGTCGGCGGCCACCCGGCCGGCGGTCCCGTCGCCGTCCACGTAGGTGTTGGCCGTGCCGTACGCCTTGTCATGGATGCCGGCCGCCTCGGCCCGCTTGGCCCTCAGATACGCCAGCGCGGCCCGCTTGACGTCTTCGAACGCCGGGTCCAGCGAGCCGCCGATCAGGCCGAACGCGCCGTAGGCGCCGGAGGAGAGATCGACGTGCCCGATGGCGGAGGACATCCGTTCCAGGTCCCGCATGGGGGCGGCGACCATGTTGCGGCCCAGCTCGCGGATGGAGTCGACCTGCGTCGCCACGAAGTCGCCGGACATGGCCTCACCCCACCACCGGCGGGCCGTGCACGACCGCGGGCCGGAAGAAGTCGTCGTCGCCGCTCTTCGACGCGGTCGACCTGCGGGCGTTCTGCCCGTCGTTCACGGGGCCGCCCATGGGCACGAACGGCACGCCGCCGGAGGCCGTCGCGCCGGCCTCTGTCCCTGCCACGGGCGACCTCGCCGGAGGCCATGAGCCGTCCACGACCGGCACGCTGCCCGGCCGCACGGACGGCCCGGCCGGCCTCGCCTCCTGAGCCGCACTCGTGCCCGGATCGGTGGGGCGGCCCTGGTACGGATCCGCCGGGCGGCCCGGGTAGGGGTCCGCCGGACGATTCGTTCCCGGGCGGTCCGTGCTCAGCCGGCTCGGCGGCCGCGCGCTCCTGGCAGGAGCGCTCCCCGTGGTGGGGGCGCCGGGCCCGGATGGCGCCGTACCCGGTGACGGCGGCAGCCCGGCTGGCGGCATGTTCCCGGCCGGACCGGGCTGCGCACCTCCCGTGGCGGGCGGGGCGCCCGGCGAGTTCGCCAGGGAGGTCGCGAGCGGTGGCGTACCCGCGGGCGCACCCGGTACCGCAGCTTGACCGGGTGGTGGGCCCGCGGGAGTCGGTGGGTGGCCGGGCGTGGCGGCCAGGTCGGTGCGGGACCGCGCCGGCACCGTGCTCTCGAACGGCAGGTCGGCGCTCTGCGCCGGCGCCGAGACGGGGTCGACCGGCGGCGGCAGGTAGGGGGCCGGGGAGGCCAGCTCCGGGTCCCACGCGAGGGCGTCCGGCATGGCCGTGTACGCCCGCTGGTAGACGCCGTTGAGCTGCTGCATGAAGGCCCGCGCGTCCGCGTCCGGATCGTTGAGCGGCTGCATCGACCCCGCGCCCATGCCGCTCGCCTCCACCCAGTACTCCTGCTGCTCCGTGGCCTTGTCGAAGCGTTCCTTGGCCGAGGCCAGCTCGCGGCCCACCGTCTCCAGCCCGGGCGGGACGCCGTCCACACCGTTCCGCAGCGACTGCAGGTACGCCTGGAGCCGGTTCATGCGCGTGAGCATGGCCCTGGCCGACTCCCCGCCCCAGTTCCCGTCGGCCACCAGGCGCGCCGCGCTGTCCCCCAGCGCCGCGATGGTGTCGGTGAGCAGCTGGGACGTCTTCTCGTACGCGTCCACGACCGGCGCGAACTCCTCCGGCCCGGTCCCCATGACCAGCCGCCGGATCTCCTCGCGCCCGCCGTAGGCGTTGACGTTCCCGCCCTGCAGGCAGCCGTGCTTGATCGGTTGTGGTTGCGACAACAGGTCCCTCACATCACGTACGCGGCACCGCGCCCGCGGCGCGCTGGTCGGCGTCCCGCACGGTGTTCGCGGTGGCGGCCAGGTCGTCGACGATCCGCTGGACCTGCTCCATCACGAACTGCAGCGAATCGCCCGTCGCCACCCGGGCCCTGCGCACGGTCTCGCCGTACCCCTGGGCGATGTCCCAGCTCCCCGGGGCGGCCGGCGACAGGTCGGGCACCTGGTACACAGCCGCGCGCAACCGGGGCAGCAGGCTGCCGCCGAGCTTGCCGGCCACGTCGAGGAGGGCCTCCGGCTTGCACATCGCCGTGTCGCCCGCGGTGGCCGGGTCGATGAGAGGCTGATCCACCGGAGTCAGGTGCCCCAGCGGCGGATGTTGGCGGCCTCCGCGTCACGCATGATCTCCGTGGCGTCGTGCAGGGCGGGACCCATGCGCTGCAAGGTGTCACCCATGGCCACGACCGCGTTGTTCCACTGCTCCTTGGCCGTCCGGTAGACCTCCTTGGCCGAGCCGTCCCAGGTCTCCAGGAGCTTGAGGTCGTCTTCGAGGTCAGCCAGTTCGCCGACCAGATTGGCGTAGGCCCGGCCGAGTTCCGACGCGATCTCGTCCATCTCGTCGAAATTGGCGAGGATGATGTCTCCGCCACCCGTCATGGTGATTCTCCGTTCGTCAGAGCTGGCCGCCGCCGAGCGCCGCCTTGAGCCTCGTGGCGACCTCGCTGGCCTGGGTGTTCGCCTCGGTGTAGGTGATGCCCGAGCCCTTGAGGTTCTCGGCGATCGTGTGCAGCGCGTCGATGACCTTCTTGAACTGCGGGTTCCACTCGTCGAGGACCTGGCGGTAGATGTTGGCCGACTCGCCTTGCCAGGCGGCGCCGAGCGTCGCGGGAATCTGGGTGAGCCTGTTGTGGATCTGAGTGATGTTCTGGTGTGCGATGAGCGCGCGTTCCGCCGCGCTATGTTGACTGCCCTCTTGATAGCGTGTCGGCTCTGCCACGTGCACCTCTCGGATCTCGTGAACCTGAATTTGACCGGGTTTCCGTACTGCGGTTCAAAGTAAATGGGTCAAAGCGGGCAGGGCTACGATTTCAACTTTCCTCTAAATGTCGGGGGCCCTCCGGCCCGCCAGCCCCTGCGACGGGCCCTGGGCAGCGTCAACGCCAGGAACACCACCAGCGCGGTGGCCCCCACCGCCCCCGCAGTGATCGCCATCGCGACGCCGCGCGTGCGCGGGTCCGGCACCGGGGCCCTGGCCAGCACGATCGGCGGCGCCGCGGGGGCGCTCTCCTTGGCGTCGGGCCGCACCGAGGTGACCGCGAGCAGCGGGTTGACCAGCCCGGCCCCGGTGCCGGCCGCGCCGCCGCCCTCCGCCGTGCGTTCCAGCCGGCTCTTGACCTGCCAGTGGTCGAGTTCGGGGTGCCGGGCCCTGACCAGGGCGGCGACGCCCGCCACGAAGGGGGCGGCGAAGCTGGTGCCGTCCAGCTCCGTACGGTAGCCGCCGCCGGTCCACGCGCTCGTGATCCCGGCTCCCGGCGCGGTCACCGAGATGCGGGTCACGCTGTTGGAGAACTCCGACTTGCCGCCGTCCGGCGAGGCCGAGCCGACCGCGATCACGCCGGGATACTCGGCCGGGTACGCGGGCGTGACCACGCCGTCGTCCTGCCGCACGTTGCCCGCGGCCGCCACGATCACCGCGTCCTTGGCCTGCGCGTAGGCCACCGCGGCCTTCAGCGCGGGATGGTCGTGAGCCTGCACGGAGACGTTGATCACGTCCGCGCCCAGCTCCGCGGCGCGCCTGATGCCCTGGGCCAGCCTGGACACGTCGCCCGAACTCCCCTCGGTCTGCTTGATCGACAGGATCCGGACGGCCGGCGCGACGCCCATGACGGGCACGCCGCGCGCGGTGAGGTCGCGTCCGGCGATGATCCCGGCCACCGCCGTGCCGTGCCCGACGCAGTCGCGCAGGTCCGTGCCCGTGAGATCGATCTGGGCGGTGACGGCGCCGGCGAGCTGGGGGTGCGTGGCGTCCACGCCGCTGTCCACGACGGCCACGGTCACCCCTTCGCCCCTGGTGAAGCGCCACACCCGCTCGAACCTCAGCCTCTCCTGCGGCCACGGCTTGCCGGTGACCTCCGCCACGCCGGGCTGGGGGTCGCACGTGACCGTGCGCGCGGACGTGGACGTGGGCGCGGGGGTCGGGGTGAGGGTCAGCACCAGGCCGAGGGCCGCGGCGCCGTACCAGGAGAAGGGCACGGTAGGGCAGTCTGCCGACATTTCAGATTTGTGGCTGGTCTCTTAGAAATATCTTGAAATGAGGCTCCGCGGGGTGGAGCGCGAGATAGGCAAGTGCCGGTATGTCCTTCGACCGCGGAGAGGAAGCATGTCGACACCTGAGGCCGAGGGAGGCGACGCGCACGGCAACCCCAGGCCGGGCCTCGGCCTGTCGGTATACCAGCGGCCGCAGATCAACCAGACCTACGAAGGCGGTTTCAGCGGCACCGAGTACGACTTCGACCCGGACGGCATCGAGGAGTCGTACGCCGACCACATCCACTTCCACCGCAACGGCGACTATCCCGACGAGGCGCCCCGGACGCCGACGGACGCCGACCGCGAGGCCCTGCTCGCCCGCAACCCGATCGACCCGGGGACGGCGAAGAAGGAGCTGTTCATCAAGGTCGGCGAGTACGAGGACCCGGCCACCGGCAGGCCGCTCCCGTCGTCGCCCGTGGAGCAGCTCCGCCAGGACCTCAAGCGCCTGCAGGGCGAGGCGGGCGGCCAGAGTCTCAAGGTCCGGCTCACCCTCGCCGGGCTGTCGGAGCGCGACCTCGGCGCCTGGCAGGCCGCCGCCGACATGAAGGCGACCACCGACAAGGCGCAGAGCACGCTGGACGCCGCCATCAACCGGGTCTACTCGGTGTACGCGGCCGTGGTGCAGGCGCTCGACGACACCGTCAAGACCGCCAAGAGCGCCGACCAGTCCATCGCGGGCGGCCCGCGCACGCGTACCTGACGGGGGACGGAATGACCGACTACTGGACGGAGGCGCTCAAGGACACCCGGGCGCCGCAGATCGACGACATCGCGCCGACCGGCAACGGCGACTCGGACAGCAGCGACGGCGTCGCCGCCCTGATCCAGAGCACCAACCCGGTCCGCGTCGCCGACGCGGGCAAGCGGTACAAGGAGATCGCCGAGATGTGCGCGGAGTCCGTGGAGCTCCTGCACAACCAGGCCGGCCGGATCGCGGACACGCTGGGCGGCGAGTCCCTGCAGAAGATCCTGGAGACCGTCGACAAGCTGCGGCGCGACCTCGCGCGCATCAGCATCGCCGCCAAGTCGGTCGGCGTGCCCCTGGAGTGGTACGGCGCCCAGGTGCTCCCCTGGTTCCACGACAACGTGCCCCGGACGGGCAGCGTCGGCCTCGACGACGACATCGGTGACGCCTTCGGCAGCGACACCAACGGCCACGCGCTCGCCCGCCATCACCTGCGGCAGCTCAACAGGTTCATGGGGGACGTGTACGGCGCCATCGCGGGCTATGTGGAGCAGCGGTCCACGGCCCCGCAGGCGGGGATGACCGGCCCGTCCCTCCCGCTCGGGCCTGGGCTGCCGAGCGGCCTGACCGGCGACCCGTACGCGGGCTCCAGCCTGGGCTCCCCGTACGGGACCCCCGGTCTCGGTCTGCCGGGCACCCCGTCCGGCCCCGACACCCCCGGCCTCCGGGACCCGTCTCTTCAGAACCCCTCGCTGAAGGACCCCTCCCTCCAGGACCCTTCGCTGAAGGACCCCTCGCTCAAGGATCCGTCACTGCAGAACCCCTCGCTGAAGGACCCCTCGCTCCAGACCCCGCAGACCCCGGACCTGAAGAACCCCGAGCTCAACACCCCCAAACTGCCCAACACGCCCACGACGGACCTCGCCAGCCAGCCGCCGCAGCCGAGCGTGCCACAGACGAACCTGCCGCCCGGCGTGCCCCCCGGCCAGCCCACCGCCAGCGGTCCCGGCACCTTGCCGGGCAGCGTCCCGGCCACGCAGCTCAGCGGCTCGGGATCGCCCGCGGGAGGCGCGGGCCGGCTTGGCGCCACCGGCATGCCGATGGGCATGATCCCGCCGATGATGGGCGGCGGGCAGAACGGCAACGAGCGGGACCGCGACAGGGCCAGGTTCCCGCTGGTGGAGGACGAGGCGTTCGAGACCGATGACATGGGCGGCCCGTCCGTGATCGCATGACGGTGACGACCGAGCGGGTGCGCGGCTACCGGCTGCTGGAGCGGGCCGGCCAGGACGGCCCGTGGACCGCGCACCTCGCTCAATCCGCGGCCACGGGGGCCGAGGTGCTGGTCAAGACGCTCGCGTGCCACCGGGCCGACCGGCGGGCGCTGAAGCGGATCGTCCGCGGCTTCGGCTTCCCGGAGGCGCTGGCGGCCCACGACGGCGTGATCCCGGTGCTGGAGGTGGGGGTTACCGGCGACGGGCGGCCGTACCTGGTGACGCCGCCGCACGGCGGTCTCACCCTCGCCGAGCGGCCGGGGCGGAGCCTGCCGATGCCGGTCGGCGAGGCGGTGGGACTGCTGCGGGCGGTGGCGGACGCGCTCGCCGCCACGCACGCGGCGGGAGGCGTGCACGGCCGGGTCACGCCCGAGAACGTCATCGTGGCCGGTCCAGGGGTGGCGCTCACGGGGTTCGCCATGTCCGCGCTGATGTCGATCGTGGAGCTGCCCGACGGCACCCTCCCGTCGGTGCACGCGGCGCCGGAGGAGCTCGAAGGCCACCCGCCCGTGCCCGCCTCCGACGTGTACTCGCTCGGGTCGATGGTGTACGAGCTGCTGGCGGGCCGGCCCGCGTTCCCGCTGGACGGGGCGGGGGGCACGGCCAAGTTCGTGCTCGGGGTGCTGACGGAGGCGCCGCCGCCGCTCCCGCCGGGGCTGCCGCCGGACCTGGCGGAGACGCTGCTGAAGGCGCTGTCCAAGGACCCGAACGCCCGCCCGACGGCCGCCGACCTGGCCGCCGTCGCCTCCCGCCCCCTGCCGACCCGCCCACCCCTCGGCGACCCGGCCCGCCTGCCCCTCGGGGACGCGGGACAACCGCCGACGGCCCGCCTGCCCCTCGGGGACGCGGGGCAACCGCCGACGGCCCGCCTGCCCCTCGGGGACGCGGGGCAACCGCCGACGGCGCGTCTGTCCCTCGGCGATCCCGCGCGGCCGCCCCTCGGGGACGCTGGGCAGCCCCTCACCTCGCGCCTCCCCTCCCCCTCCCCGGAGGACTCGGGGGCGGTGGAGCGGTCGGGGCCGCGTGAGCTGGTCTGGACCGTGGACCCTGACCGTTCCCAGGTCAGGCCGCCCGCCGGACCCCAGCCCTTCTCCCAGCCGCCCCCCGAAGTCTCCGCCCCCCATGCCCCCGCCGCCGAGCCGGGCCGCAGCAGCCGGATCCCGCTGCTGGTCACCACGGCCTCGGCACTGGCCGTGCTGGTGGGCGTGGGCAGCGTGGCCCTGGCGATGAACGGCCGGCCCGACGCCACCGCGCCGCAGCCCGCCGGCGCGACGGCCGCCGCCCTCGACCCCACGACCCCAGGCACACCACCCCAGGCCGACCACCAGCCAACAGACCGGCCGACGGACCGGCCGGCCGGCCAGCGGACGCCGCCGAACAACCAGCAGACGCCGCCGGACGAGTCGCAACCGCAGACCCGCCAACCGTCCGAGCCGCCCCCCGAGCGCCGCCAGACCGTCGATCCCGCCGCGGTGGCCGCGTACCGTCCCAAGAGCCTCAAGGTCGTGTCCGACCACGGCACCACCGTGACACTCGCCTGGAAGGGGGTCCGCAGGAGCGGCTACCCCGTGGTGATCCAGCAGGCCCCCGGCAACCGGCTGGTGCCGGCGGCGAGCGGCGCCAACACCCACACCCTCAGCGGCCTGGATCCGGTCACGGGCTACTGCTTCAAGGTCGGCACCGTGGTCGCCTTCGGCCAGCCCTCGTCCGTGGCGTGGTCGCCGGCCTTGTGCATCCGCGGCGCCGCGGAGACGAGCCCGGGCGGCCAGGACGACCAGGTCCAGCCCCCGATCGTGCTGCCCCCGGCCACCCCGCCGCCCTCCTGAGACCGGCTAGCCCACCAGGGATCTCGGCGACAGGCGGTGCGCGAGCCTGCGCGCGAGTCCGACCTTCTGCCGTACCAGCGCGTCCACGCCGCCGAAGTGGCGCCAGGCGAGGCCGGCGTCGGCCTGGTCCACCGGCGCTCCCCCGAACGTCGCCAGGTTGGCCAGGTCGGCGAGCGTCGTGAGCGGCTCCCGCGCGGAAGGGCCCAGCACGGACTCGGCCAAAGACGCCACCTCACCGGCCGTCAGCGCGTCCGAGGGCACCGGGATGCCGGCCACGCGCAGCCTGGCCACCGTCTGCCGCCATGCCCCGACCACCCGGGCGGCGGGCGCGGCGGCCCGGCGGCGGCGCATCCGCCTCAGCGGCGGCACGACCAGCACGGCGAGGAGATACACCAGGAGCGCGGTCGCGGGCACGGCCGCCCAGACGAGCGGGCCCGCCGAGCCGCCGGGACGCGGCGCCGGGGTCGGGGTGGCCCGGTTGGCCGCCGTAGGAGTCGGCTTGGGCTCGGCGGAGTCGCTGTTGATCGCCTGCTCGATCTCCCGCGCCTGCTTCGGCGCGCCCTCGGCCACGTCACCGCTGCCTCCCGAGCGCGTACGCGACGGCGTCGGGTAGAACGGCACCCACCCGATCCCCTCGAACTCGACCTCGGCCCACGCCAGCACGTCCCCGCCCCGCACCTGCCGCACGCCACCGGACCCGGACCCGGACCCGGAGCCGGATCCGGATCCGGTTCCCGGGCGGAAGCCCACGACGATCCGGCTCGGCAGCCCGATCGCGCGGGCCAGCAGCGCGAACGAGGCGGCGAACTGCTCCGTCGTCCCCCTGCGCGACTCCGTCAGGAAGAACTCGATGCTGCGGTAGCCGTGCCCGGGCGGCGAGTTGACGTCGTTCACCGCGTGCTTGCGCAGGTAGGCCGCCAGCCGGGCGGCCCGCTGCGTCGGGCTCTGCGCCCCGGCCGTGGCTCGGCGGGCGATGGCGAGCAGGCGGGCCCGCTGCGGCGGTGTGCGGCCGTCCGGCCCGTCCGGCAGCCGCAGCGCGGCCGGGTCGGCGGCGGGGACGGCGGCGCGCAGCTCCTCCGCCGGGTAGCGGCGGATCCTCGAGGTCACCTCGTACGTCATGCCCTCGCGCGCCTGCGTGCCGGCCAGCATGCCCGTCGCGGGATCGACCACGATGCCCGCGCCCTTGACCAGCAGCGGACGGTCGGCGGCGGGCAGCCACGGGCCCGGGAGCTTCTGCAGGGTGAACCGCTGCGTGACCGGGTCCCCGCCGCCCTCCTGCCCCGGCACCCGCCCGCCCGTGGGGACGAACCCCGCGCCCGACGTCCACGTGACCCCGTCGAAGGTGTCCAGGACGGCCAGCCGCAGGTTCGCCTCGGAGGCGGTGCCGACCGTGAACAGCTCGCGCTGCGGGTTCTGCAGCCACGCCGACACCTGGTCGAGCGCGCTCACGCCGTTGATCGGCCGTGGCGGGGGCTGCTCGACGAGCCGGCGCACGTCGTACGGGCGGTCTGCCATGGGCAGGGCGGGCGCGGTGACGACGGCCGCCAGCACCAGGCAGGCCAGCAGCGGCACGCCCACCGCGACCGTCCCCGCCGACCTGGCCGCCCTGACCAGGCCGAGCAGCAGGGTGAGCCCGGCGAACACCGCCGCGTACGGCACCACGGACCCAGCCCCGGCGACCCCCAGCACGACCGCGACGGCGAGCACGGGGAGCGCGGCCAGGGCGGGCAGCATGACGGCCCTGGACCGCAGCGCGATCTCCGCCCCGGCCAGGGCGGCGGCCCAGACCAGGAAGCCGACCAGCACGACGGCCGTGCTGTCGGGCGCCGCCGGGAGGATCGTGGTCAGGAGCCGGCCGCCCGCGTCGCGCACGCCGAGCAGCGCCGCGCGCACGGCGGCCGGGCTCGGCAGGAACCCGAGCCAGGCCTCCGACCTGAACAGGGTCGCCGACACCGCTACCAGCCAGCCCAGCATGCTGACCGGGATCGTTCCCCAGAGCGGCAACCGGCCGTACAGCAGCACCGACAGCACGCACGGCACCCCGGCCGCCACGCCGGCGACGGGGAGCAGGGCGGCCAGCGGGAACACCCCGTCGAACGCGAGCCCGGCCGTCGCGGCCAGCAACGCCACGACCCCCACGGACACCAGTCCCCGCACCGGCGCCCCCGCCGCGTAGGACCCGGCACCCGGAGCGCCCGCCTGCGACGACCCGGCACCCGGCCCGGCACCCGACGCACCCGCCTGCGACGACCCGGCACCCGACGCA
Organism: Nonomuraea sp. JJY05; assembly: GCF_043496855.1. NCBI lineage: Bacteria > Bacillati > Actinomycetota > Actinomycetes > Streptosporangiales > Streptosporangiaceae > Nonomuraea > Nonomuraea sp. JJY05. The sequence continues at coordinate 232,784 of NZ_JBIEIS010000005.1, read as the reverse complement.
CCCGTCGGCTCGCCACCCACCGACCCGGCACCCGACGCACCCGCCCCGGCTGCCTGCGCCGGCGCGGGACCAGGGGGCGTCGCGGTGTGCCCCTGCGGCACCGCGACGTCGTGGGGCGACGGCCCGGCTAGCGGGGCCATGCCGCCGCCAGTTCCGCCAGGTCGCTGACCTCGATGACCGTCACCCCGGCCGCCGCGGGCCGCCCGCCCTCCACCGGATCGCCCACCCGCACGAACAGCACCTCGTCGAAGCGCCGCCGCATGGCCGCCGCGTCCGCCAGACCGGCGAAGGTGCCGCTGACCAGCACCAGCGCCCCGCCAGAGCCCGCCCGGCGCAGGGCGTGGAGCGGCGCGTCCGCCTGCTCGGAGCGCTCCACCACGGCGAGCCGGTCCAGAACCTCCTCGGTCTCCCCGGGTCCGCCCTTCGCGTGCATGAGCTCCCCCGCCCCCGTGAGCAGCCGCACGGGGAAGCGGTCGCGCGTCACCGCGCAGGCCACCGACGCCGCCACGTCCACGGCCAGCTCGAACTCGTCGTCCCCGTCGTACGACGAGTGCCGGGTGTCCAGGATTGTGACGGTGCTGGGCAGGTTGACGTCGGTCAGCTCCTTGACCATGAGGACGCCGGTGCGGGCCGTGGAGCGCCAGTGGACGTGCCGCAGGTCGTCCCCGATCACATAGTCGCGCAGCCCGTTGAAGCTGATCGCCCCGCTCTGCGCGGAGCGCGAGTCGAGCCCGTCGAGGTGGCGCCGGCGGCCGGCGTGCGGGGGCGCGAGCGGCACCGTACGCGGCCGGACCAGGAGCAGGTCGGTGCGCCCGTACGCGATCGAGCGCCGCGCCAGCCCGAACGGGTCGGTGCGGTCGAGCAGCAGCGGCCCGACGGGCGTCTCGCCGCGCCGCCGGGTGGGCAGCCGGTACGACACCGTCCGCGCGGTGTCGCGCGCCAATGCGGGCACCTCCACTGTGACGGACGTGCCCCGGCAGATGTCGCGGGCCACCAGCCCGGCGTGGCGCCGGCGGCCGGTGTTGCGCACGTGCAGGAGGGCCACCGCCGGGTCGCCCCTGGCCACCTTGACCGGCGTCAGCTCCCGGCGCACGTCCAGCCCGGCACCGCGCAGCGTCCACAGCGCGCTCGCGCCCACCGCGGCCAGCCCCGCCACCGCGAGGACCGCCGCCTGGCCGTACCCGAGCGGCGCCCCCACGGCGTAGACCAGCACCGAGGCGGCCGCCAGGCCCCACCCCGCCCTGGTGATCATTCGCACTCCCAGAGCGGGGCCGCGGGGAAGCCCCCCTTCGGGGTGTCCATCAGCACGTCGTTGAGCCACCCGTTGCCGCGGCTGGACTCCACCTTGTTCCAGACGTCGCTGCTCATGCCCGTGTCCGTGTCGGTGTAGGAGGCGCCCTTCTGCTGGCAGAGCACGGTCATCGTGATGTACTCGCCCTGGGGGATGCGCCCCGCCTCGGCGCCGGCGCTGGGCCCGGAGCGGATGAGGGTGGGCCTGTCGTTGTTGTTGGCGTTCCTGAACTGGGCGGGCGGCGGGCGCAGGTCCGCCGTGGCCTCCGCGCGCTCCTCGCTCTCGCCCGCCGCGTTCTTGGCCCGCAGCGTCCAGGTGTAGGACTGGCCGTTCTTGAGCCCGGTGACCTCGGCAGTGGTGCCGTCGGGTGACCCGGGGTGGCTGCCGGGCCCGTCCAGCGTGTACGTGACGCCGCCGTCCCTCGCGTTCTCCGGGGCCGACCAGGTCAGGTCGGCGCCGTGGTTCTTGCCCTTGGCGGTGAAGTCGGACGGCCTGCCCGGCGCGACGCACGGGCGCACGGGCACGGACGACTGGGACTCCACCTCGCCGCCGGACCACTCGGCCACCACCCGGAAGGTGTACTCCTGGTCGCACCGGCCGCCGTTCACGCGGAACTGGTACGGCCCGTCGGGCTGCACGCGGGACGGCGTGACGTCGGCGGAGCCGGACGCGCCCTTGAGCGAGTAGCCCTTGACCGTGCCCTGGCGGGAGGGCGTGAAGGTGACCTCCATCCAGCCGGGCCCGGACTTGGCCGTCACCGATCCCGGCGGATCAGGCGTCTGGGTCGGCGTGGGGGTGGGCGTCGGAGTCGGGGTCGGGGTCGGGGTCGGGGTGGGCGTGTCCGAACGAGTGGGAGTCGGGGTGGGGGTCTTCGTCACGGTCACCGTCGGCGCGGCCGTCTTCGTCTTCGTCGGCACGGACGTCGGCTTGCCGGTGGGCTGTCTGGTCGACCGGGTGGGCACCTGGGTCGGCTGCACCACCGTGGGGGTGAAGGTCGGGATCGGCAGCGGCGTCGGCGTGTCCTTCTGGCCGAGCGCCTCGTCGTACTTGCCGACCCGGTGCCCCCTGCCGTCCTGCTCGATGACCAGGGCGGTCTCGCTGAACTGGTCGTTCACCCAGAGCAGCCCGTCCTTGACGAACACCTCCAGCGGCCCCGCCTTGCCGGTGACCACCTTCTCGGGCTCGAACGCCTTGGCCACCGTGTCGTACACGATGAGCCGGCCCGTGCTCTCGTCGGCGATGTAGACGCGCCGCCCGAGCGCCTGCGGCGCCCCCAGCTTGCCGCCCTTCACCGAGACCGTGGTCAGCCCGCCGCCGGCGGTGTCGACCAGGACGAGCGCGCCCTTCTTCGGCTCCAGGATCGGCACGATCTGGCTCTCGGCCACCGGCGGGACCAGCAGGCCGCCGCCGCCCGCCCCCGTCACCGTGCTGGGCAGGGACACCTGGAGCCGGGTGCCCGCCGGGCCGATCAGCATGGCGGAGGCGGCGGCGGAGTTCGTGACCAGCGGGGCGCCGTTCGCGATCGTCAGGGTGAGCGGGTCACCGGGCTCGCCGACCGTCACGGCCTTGACCTGCCGGCCGTCGTTCACCTGGACCAGCGTGCCCTCCTCGGGCACCGGCACCCACAGCGTGCCGTCCTTGCCGAGGCCTGCCTGGCCGAGCGGCGCCTTGAGGGTGAGCGGCGAGCCGATCGTGCTCACCGTCAGCGGGTCGAGCTGCTGCACGGTGCCGGCCCGCGGGTCGATCCCGTACGCCTTCCCGCCGCCCATCACGATCTGCATGCCGCCCGCGCCGAGCGTGTTGGTCTGGGCGACCTCCAGCTGGGTGGGGTCGATGCGGCCGACCTTGCCGGTGGAGTCCATGACGAGCACGTTGTTGCCGTCCTGCACCACCTTGAGCGGCTCGCCCTCGGCGGAGGCCAGGTCCACGCGGCCGTCCAGCTGTCCGGACAGGCCGTTGGCGTGCACCACCTCGCCGTTGAGCGCGCTGCCGAGCCACGCCCCGACGTCGGAGAGCTTGGGGCGGGCGCTGGAGACGCCCTGGCCCAGGAACAGGCCGACGCCGACCAGCACGGCGACGAGGGCGCCCGCGACGATCCCCGCCGCCCGCCGCCCCACCGCGTTCCGCCACCGAATGGCCACCGACTCACATCCCGTACGTGTACGTGCCCGCGGACACCCTAGGGTGGCGCCCGCGGATCGCGAGGTTCCTTCAAATAACCTGGAAGTGTCCGATCACCGGCCTTCACGGGTCCGATCGTCGATGGCCCGCAACTGCTCGTCCATGGACGACTCGAACGACTCCAGCACGCTGCCGAACTGCTCGTCGAGCAGCTCCCTGCCGGGCAGCGCGCCGCCGAGCGTCTCCGCCATGACCGCGTCGACCTTGGCGGCGACGTCGTCCTGGGCGTCCTGCGCGGCCCGCAGCACGGCCTCGGCCAGCTTCTGGCTGTCCAGGCGCATGGCCCGCGGCGCGAGCACGACGTCCATGAGTCGGCCCGAGGCGCCGGCGGTCACGCGTACCTGCCCGTCCGCCGCCTCGCCGCGGCCGACGACCACGTCGATCTCGCTTCTGAGCTCCTCGACGCGGGCCAGCATGTCCTCCGCCCGCGCGGTGATCCGTTCCAGCTCTTCGGGGTCGAAGTCGTTCACCGTGCCTCCCGGGGTCTTTGCGACGGGAGAGTACGGGGAGGACCCGCCATTTCGGAAAAAGTTGAAGCATGCGAAGTTTCATTGCTCTGACTAATGGATTAATGGCAGATTTCTCAGCGGCTAATCCGTGGGAAAGGTGCCATTTCGTGAGCGGTGGAATCCGGATCGATCCGGGCGCGCTCCTGGCCGCGGGAAAGCGGTGCGAGGACGCGCGGGACGCGCTGAAGCCGTTGCTGCCCGACTTCGAGCAGAACGCCGCGCCGGCCGAGGGCTGCTTCGGCCTTCTGGAGCGCGGCGGCAAGGAGCTGGAGGAGTCGTACCAGGAGTTCCACCAGGAGCTGCTCGGCTTCGCCAAGGACCTGGTGGCGAAGCTCGACGACACCGCCACCGGGCTGCGGGAGAGCGCGGAGCGGCTGGGGGGCGGCTGATGTCCGGTCCCTTCGCCCCCGTCATCGACCTCGTCAACACGCTGAAGAACGCCGTCGCCTCGATCGGCGACGACCAGCAGGAGCAGCGCCTGCTGGGCATGGCCGCGGCCTGCCGCCGGCTCAAGACCGGCATCGAGGGCCTGGAACCGGCGCTCTCCCCCATTCCCGGCTCGCTCCAGGGGTGGATCGGCGGCGACGCGGACGTGTTCCGGCAGAAGTGGCGCGACTACCTGGCCCCCGAGTTCCGGACCACGGCCGCCGCGCGCCTCGGCGACGCCGCCGACGTGCTCGACCAGGCCGTGGAGGCGTCCAGGAAGACCAGGGAGGCGCTCAACCAGCTGATCACCTCGCTGATCGCGTCGGTGTCCGCGGGCGTGGTCGCGTCGCTGGCAGCGGCGGGCCTGAGCACGTTCGCGGTGTGGGCGTCCAGCGCCGCGACCGCCGCCCGCGGGGCGGCGACGGCCACCGGCATCCTCAGCCGCTTCGCCGCGGTGCGCGCCGCCGCGGCGGCGGCCATGCGCGGGTTCGCGACGATGATGGGCAGGTCGGGCCTGGTGCGGGGCCTCAGCATGTACGCCGGCGGCGGCTTCCGCCAGACGGCCCTGGCCGCCCTGGGGAAGTACGGCCAGATCTACGGCTGGTCGTTCGGCGGCAACCTGCTGGCGGGCGGCGTGGCCAGGGGCGTCTTCGGCCAGAACCCCCTCGACATCTCCATCCTCTCCCTCGCCCAGACCGCCAACGCCTCCACGGTCGCCGGCCTCACCGGGCCCCTCGGCCAGACGAAGTACTTCACCGGGCTCGCCGCCCGCCGCCCGGTCGTGAACAACGTGGCCATGGGCGCCCTCGCGGGCGGCGTGCCGGCCTTCTGGAACGCCAGGGTGGAAGGCAAGTCGTGGGGTGCCACGCTCGGGGACGTGGCGCTGTTCAGCGGCATCGCGGGCGGGTTCAACGGCGCGGTCGGGCGGCTGTTCAACCCGGCGCAGGGCCAGTGGGGCGTGCCGTCGCCGGCGTGGTTCAAGAACCTGCCGCCGATGGCGCAGAGCTCGCTGCTGGGCTTCGCGCCCAGCGTGGGGCTCCGGCTCGCGGTGCCCTTCGCCCCTTCGTCGCCGCCGCCGCAGCTCGGCCGTTAGCCGGGCCGGGCCGTCAGGGCGAAACGGCGGGCGGTCGCTCTGAGCGGCATGTCATCGTGCAGGGCGCGGAGGCGGTCCTCGTACGCCTCGACCTCGAAGCCCGGGACCTGCCAGGAGACGACCCGCAGGTAGAGCACGAGCGCTCCGACGTCGTGGAACTCGACGGGGTAGCCGGCTTCCGCGCTCCAGGTGACCTCGAGCCCGGCGGCGTCGAGCGCGGCGGCCGCGGTGGCCAGGTCCCAGGCGCGGCCCTCGTGCGGCGGGCCGCCCAGCGCCGCGTTGACCTCTTCCAGGTCGCGCCCGGCCACCTGCTGGGTGACGAACGTGCCGCCCGCGGCCAGCAGGCGGCGGATCTCTTGCGGGTCGTACGACTCGTGCCGGTTGACGATCAGCTCGAACGAGCCGTCGGCGAAGTGGCGGGCCGACTCGGCCACCTCGACGCCCAGCGGCTCCAGGCGGTCGCGGGCGACCGGGAGGTTCGGCGGGTAGCCCTCGGTGGCGGCGGTGCGCGGCGGGAGCGGCGCCAGGGACGCCAGCAGCTCGCCCCCTCCGGTGCCGAGGTCGAGCAGGGACGGCGTGCGCGGGAGGCGGTCGCGCACCAGCCGCTCGTAGTCCCAGGGCAGGTCGTCGGCCGTGGTCATCCGGCCGCGGAACACCGCCCAGTCCCACCCCTCGAACGGCGTGGCCAGCGCGTCGCGGATCAGCTCCTCGTAGCCCATGGGCATGATCGTGCCCCGGGGAGCGGCCGTCCCGCACGCCCTTTTCGCGCGATCACCGGGGCGGGGGCGTGCTCTCGCGCAGGACGACGCGGGCCGGGAGCCGCACGTCGGGTGCGCCCTCATCTTGCGACAGCGCGAGCCGCATCGCGCTCAGGCCCGCCTCACGCAGCGGCACCGCCACGGAGGTGAGGGCGGGCACGACGTCCAGCGCCGAGGCGATGTCGTCGAAGCCCGCCACCCCGATGTCCGCGCCCGGGACCACCCCGGCGTCGCGGAAGGCCGTCATGGCGCCGATCGCCATCACGTCGTTGACGGCGAAGACCGCCTCCACGTCCTCGAACCCCCGCTCCACCAGCCGGCGCGCCGCGTCGTAGCCGCCCGCGTGGGTGAAGGCCGTCTCGATCGCCAGCGGCTCGGGCACGCCGGAGCCCAGCCCCGCGCGGAAGCCGTCGTGGCGGTCGCGGGACGTGTCCAGCTCGCCGGGGGCGTGGAAGACGGCGAAGCGCCGGTATCCCGCCTCCACCAGCGCCCGGGCGAGGTCGCGGGCGCCGCCGTGGTTGTCGATCGTGACGGTGCCGAACGGCAGGTCCCGCTGGCTGATCATCACGACCCGCCCGCCCGCCGTCCGGTACTCCTCCAGCTCCTCGACGAGCGCGTCCCGGGTCGCGGACCCCGCGACCCGGCTGCCCGCCACGATGATGACGCGCGGCCGCCGGCCCCGCAGCGTCCTGACGATCTCCAGCTCGCGCTCGGGCGACCCGCCCGCCACCGCCATGGTGACGATGAGCCGCGCGGCCTCCGCCGCCTGGGTGACCCCGGCGGCGATGGAGGAGAAGTAGGGGTCGGCCACGTCGCGCACCACCAGCGCGACGGTCCTGGTCGAACCCTTCGCGATGGCCTGCGCCGACAGGTGCGGCTCGTAGTTGAGCCTGGCCGCCGCCGCGCGCACCCTGGAGACGTTCTCGGACCTGACGTTGCGTGTGCTGCCGTTGAGCGCGCGGGAGGCGGTCGCGACGGACACGCCCGCCTCCCGGGCCACGTCGTGCAGGGTCGGCGGGCCCGTGGACTCCTCCTCCATACCGATCATCCTGTCGTTGTAGATCGTGTTGTTGTGGACCTTGGCGGTCGCGGCCCGGTCGGAGTGCAGGTAGATCTGGTAGCGGGTGTTGCTCGCGATCACGTTGTTCCTGACCACGGCGTCACCGAACGCGAACTGGCACAGCAGCCGTCCCACCCGGTCTTGAAGCGCACGCCGGGCGCGTTGCCGTCGGTGCTGCCGCTGATCCAGTTGACCTGGCCGGTGACGTCGTGCACGGCCACGCCGTCGATGACGAAGCCGTCGAGGGTCTGGCTGTTGTCGCCGGAGACGTGGATGCCGCGCAGGTCGCGCAGGTTCTCGCCAGGGGTGCCCGTGGGCGGGACCTGGTTGGTGACCTCCAGGTTGCGGATGGTCCAGAACTCCTGGTTGAACAGCCGGACGGCGTCGCCCACCTGGGCCGCGCCGTCGATGCGGGGCTTGCCGCCCTCGCCGTAGCTGTCGACGGTGATCGGCGCGCCGCTCTCGCCCGAGCCCTTGGGCCAGAGCCGGCCGGTCCACCGCTGTCCGGCGCGCAGGAGGATGCGGTCGCCCGGGCGGAACGTGGTGTCGTTCACCTTGTCCAGGCTCTTCCACGGGTGTGCCTGGTCGAGGCCCGAGGCCGCGTCGTCGCCCGCCGCGGCGTCGACGTAGTACGTGGTGCCCGCCGCGGCTGCGGCTGTGGCCGTGACGGGCTGGACTGAGGTCAGGATCATGGCGGCGGTCAGCAACTGGTGGAACATCGCCGGGCTCCTGGGGGGTGATTCCGGTGCGCCCCTCGCGGGGCGCGCCGGTGGGCGATCAGCTCGGTTCCGGGGTGTGGACGATCGGGTGCGCCACGTCGTGCGCGCGGAGGTTGCCGCACATGCCCCACCGGTCGTGCGGCGGGCTCTCCATCAGGGCGGAGCGCCGCAGGTGCGCGCCGTCGCCGCGCTCCAGGGCGTCGAGGATCCCGGCGGTGCGGCGGGTCTCCCCGGCGACCGTGTCCTCCCAGATCGTGCGCCAGGCCGCGGCCTTGGGGCGCACGAGCGCGATGGCGTGATCGTAGAAGCGGTGCAGCGGGGCCAGGTCGCCGCCGGCGGCGGCGTCGGCGAGCCGCAGGAAACCCTCGACGGCCAGCTCGCGCCGGCGCCGTACGGCCTCCTCTATGTCACGGATCGCGCCCGCCGCGCTCGGCGCGAGTCCTTCGGGGGGAGAGGAGGACGCGGGCGGCCCGCCGGACGGGAGCGGGCCACCGAGCGGCGGCGGGGGCAGGGTGGCGGCCTCGCGGTAGCGCTCGGGGTCGGCCACGACCTCCGGCGGGAACGTCATGACCGCGTCCCCGGCCTCGGGCAGCCCAGCGTTCGACATCACGACCACCACCTCCAGGCCCCCGCGGTTGACCGCGCGGTGGATGGTGCCGGGCGTGAACCACACCGTCGTCCCGGCGCTCAGCTCTGTCTCGCGCAGCCCGTTCACGTCGAGCGTCTGGAGCGTGCCGTGCCCGCCGATGACCACGTACGCCTCCGTCGAGGCCGTGTGCAGGTGCGGCGTGCCGCCCTCCAGGCCGTCGGCGCACGGGCTGCCCGAGTAGACCGACAGGCGGCTGACGGACGTGCCTCCGGGGAACGTCATGCCAGTGCCGCTTTCCCCTGCTTGGCCAGCAGCTCCGTGCCCTCCTCGCCACGGTCGCCGTCGGCGATCACGACCGCGTACCGGAACCGCAGCGACTGCCCGTCCGGCAGCTCCACCTCCTCGCTGAAGAACGGCGCCGGGCACAGGCAGGCGAAGTCCTCGCTGCGCGCGAACCACTGCGGCGGGTGCTGCGGGTTGTCGGCGGCGTCCACCACGACGATCGTCGAGTGGTCGCCGGTCTCGTCGTGCCGGCCGCGGAAACCGAACCACTCGGCGCGCGTGCCGCGCAGCTCGTCCCCGCCCGCGCCGGCCGGCGACTGGATGATTCCGCCGGTGAACGACCGGGGCCCGCGCCAGAAGAGCCCGCCGTACCCGGCGTTCTCGCGGCCCTTCGTGGTCGGGGAGCCGAACGCGAGCGTGCCGCCCGACACGTTGGTCATCTCCGTGTCGAACACCAGCGCCCACGTGCCCTCGTCCACGACGTGCGCGGCCAGCGAGCGCCGCTCCTCGATGACCGGGGCGCCGGCCTGCGCGGTCCAGTCGAGCGTGTGCCCGAGCTCGACCCGCTCGCCGGTGGCCGCCAGGGTGGTCATCTCGCGGTGCGTGGCGCTGCCGTTGTTCTCGAGCTGCACGTAGAACCTGCCGTGCACGTACGTCGGCCCGCCCCAGAAGTTGTGCTCCCCGACGTGCGGCAGCGACCAGGCGATGCCCTTGTGCCAGACGTGGTCGTGCGGCCGGAACAGCGACACCAGCCGGCCGCCGAGGGTGCGGATCGGGTGCAGGTACGGCTTGGGCGACTCCAGCACCGGCGTGTCGGGGCTGTAGACGTACGTGAACAGCTCGACGTCGCCGGCCGCGACGGTCACCGACCGGCCGAGCGCGTGGGTGGCCTGCAGGGTCACGGGTTCCTCACCTTTTCCCAAGGGGCGCCCGTGCCGTCCATGCGCCGGGCGAACGGGCTGTCAGCAGTGATCTGTCCCACCTGTACGCGTTCGCCGGTGAAGGCGGAGGCGTACAGCGCGGCGATGAACTCCATCGTCCGGCGGGTGTCCCCGGCGGTGACGGGAGGCGCCTCGCCCCGGTCGAGCGCGTCGAAGACGGCGGCGAGCCAGCCGCCGTGGCCGCTCGACGTGGTGGTGCGCCCTTGCGCCCACAGCTCCGACACGCTCTCCTGGCCCGGGGCCGGGGTCACGGTCCAGTCGTCGTCGGTGTAGCCGTACAGGTGCTCCACCTCGACGGTGGCGCGCTCGTAGTCGAAACGGAGCTGGGAGGTCTGCCTCGGGGACACGACGGAGTTCACGATCGTGGCCACGGCGCCGTTCTCGAACGTCACCAGCGCCAGCGACACGTCCTCGGTGTCCACCGGGCGCGCTTGGCGGGCGGCCACGGCCGTGACCTCGCGCCACGGGCCGAGCACCGAGAACAGCAGGTCGAACTGGTGGATGCCGTGCCCCATCGTCGGGCCGCCGCCCTCGGACTCCCACGTGCCGCGCCACGGCACCGCGTAGTACGCCTCGTCGCGGAACCACTGGGTGTTGCAGGTGGCCAGCAGCGGACGGCCCAGCTCGCCGGCCTCCTGCAGGCGGCGCAGCCGCAGCGCGCCCGCCCCGAAGCGGTGCTGCAGGACGGTCGCGACGTGCGCCGTCGAGCGGCGCTCCGCCTCGATCACCGCGTCGAACTCCGCGAGCGAGAGCGTCGGCGGCTTCTCCACCAGCGCCGTGACCCCGGCCTCCAGGCACGCGATGGCCAGCGGGGCGTGCAGCTGGGGCGGCGTGCACAGGTGGACGAGGTCCACCCGCTCCTCCCGCAGCAGGTCGTCCAGGCTCGCGTGGGTGCTCGGCCCGCCGTACTTCCCGGCGAACTCGCCCGCCCGGCCGGCGTCCACGTCCGCCACCGCCACCAGCTCCGCCCGGCCCGAACCGAGCAGGGCCTGCGCGTGCGCGTGCGCGATCGCGCCGGTCCCGACGATCGCGGCCCGGTAGTTCCGTTGACTCAAGATGATGCTCCTATATGGGGGTCTGTCAGGCGCCGTCGGTCTCGGCCTGCGGTTCCGTGCTGAACGACCTGGCCGCCTGCGCCGGGGGCTCCCGGTCGAACAGCACCTCTTCCGGGTGCCGCTTGACGATGGCTTCGAGATCGCCGGCGCCGTTCGTCACTCTAGGGGCTTGCCCGACTTTGGTGGTGTCCAGGTACTCCGCAGTGGCTTTGTCCGTTTCGGCGAGCTTGCGCATGCGCAGGAGCTAGCCGAGAGCACTCACGCGGGACCTCCTGGGGGCGGGAAAGCGCATTCCGCTGGAAAACGTATTCCGCAGTTTGCCCGCGCGCTACCTACGCGTCAAGGGCTCGCGGACTCGGCCGGGCCGTCGCCGTCGTCATCGCCGTCACCATCGCCATCGCCATCGCCATCGCCATCGAGCGTCATGCGTCATCCGCGTGGCGGCCCCACAGCGCCCCGGCAGCACCGCCACCAGTCCGACGGCACCGCCGCCATGCCCGGCCGCGTCCCCGGCGGCAGGCGTAAGCGCGTGTGCGAAGGGAGGGGTTATTTCCTGGGGCGGGTGCTTTCGCGCACGATCAGGCGCCCTTCCAGCGTGAGCCGCCGCCCCCCACCCGCATTTGCCAGTGCGAAACGGATCGCCTCCACCCCCGCCTGTGCCAGCGGAAGCGCGACAGTCGTCAAGCGCGGCGTCACATCTCCCGCGAGCGGAATATCGTCGACGCCCGTCACGGAAACGTCCTCGGGAACCGCCAGCCCGGCGGCGCGAAATCCCGACATCGCGCCGATGGCGATGGTGTCGTTGACCGCGAGAACCGCGTCCGTGCCGGACATCCCCTCCCCCGCCAGCCGCCGCGCCGCGTCGAATCCGCCCTGCCGGCTGACCTCGCAATAAACGATCCGGATATCCCGCTCGTCAAGGCCTCCGGCGCGAAGTCCGTCCATGAAACCGGCCGTACGCGAGCCCATGTTGCGAAGCTCGCGAGCGCCCCCGAATATCGCCACCCGCCGATGCCCGGTTTCCGCCACGAATGCGCTCACCGAGCGCCCGCCCGCGAAATCGTCGAATCCGATCGCGTCGAAAGCCATGTCCGTCTCGCCGACGATGACGACCCGGCCGCCCTCGCGTTCGTACGAACCGAGCTCCTTGAGCAGCCGCCCGCCCAGCGCGTCCGCCATGAACCGGCTGGAGGTCAGCACCAGCGCGCGCGGCCGCAGCGAGCGCAGCACCCGGACCGTCTCGAGCTGCCGCTCGGCCGCCCCCATCGTGGACGAGACGGTGACGAACGCGCCGGCCGTGCGGGCTTCGCGTTCCATCGCGGCCACGACCACGGCCATGGACGGCGTCGTGAGATCGTCGGCCACGAGCGCGATCGAGTCGCTCGCCCGGCGCATCGCCCTGGCCGAGGCGTCCACCGTGTAGCGCAGGGCCGCCGCCGCGGCCAGCACGCGGGCCTCGTTCTCGGGCGCCACCTTACGCGTGCTGCCGCCCAGGACCCTGGACGCGGTCGAGATCGAGACTCCGGCCGCCGCGGCCACGTCGTGCAGCGTGACCGTGGGCCGCGCCGCATGGGGCATCCGCAGTGTCCCTCCGACGGTGGACAGGCCGGTTCAGAAGCGTACCCGTACCGGATCCGCGGGCCTGCCTACCCGCCAGGCACATCGTCCGTAAGGCCGAGAGTGTCATGGATTCGGGATGACCCGTGTCATGGGGACCCGGTGACACAGCGGACTAACCTCGCAGGCCCGGCTCAATCATGCTGGCGGCCATGACATCCCTTCGATTCAGGACACTGCTATCGACCGTGGGCCGTGCCAGGCGGCTGGCCCTCGCGACCGGGCTGGGGGCCGTGCTCACCGCGGCGACCCTCACCGCGCCGGCCGCCGCGCAGACGACGAGCGCCATCGGGACGAGCCAGGACGGCGGGCTGGACCGGCAGGCGCTCCGGAAGTCCCTGGACGCCGTCCACGAGGCGGGCATGTACGGCATCTACTCGCAGGTTCGCGACCAGGGTCAGACCTGGCAGGGCGCGTCCGGCGTGGCCGATGTCGACACGCGCCGCCCCGTACGGCCCGACATGGTGCACCGGGTGGGCAGCATCACCAAGACGTTCGTCTCGGTGGCCCTCCTCCAGCAGGTGGAACGCGGCGCCCTCGACCTGGACGCCCCGATCGGCCGCTACCTCCCCGACCTCGTCCCCGGCGACCGCGGCCGGCGGATCACCGTACGGATGCTCCTCAACCACACCAGCCACATCGGCGACTACATCGTCCCGGCGTTCCCGTCGCTGCTGGAGGGCTCGGCCAAGAGCCTGGACGACAACCGCTTCCGCACCTTCACCCCGAAGGAACTGGTCGGGCTGGGCCTGGCCGCCGCCCCGACCGGCGAGCCCGGAGCGACGCCCGGGTCGTACTCGAACGCCAACTACATCCTGGCCGGCCTGCTCCTGGAGAAGGTGACGGGCACGGACGCCGAGCGCTACATCACCCGCAACGTCTTCCGCAAGGCGGGCCTGCGGCACACGTCGTTCCCGCGCACCCCGTTCATCCCGGGGCCGCACTCCAAGGCGTACGAGTCGTTTTTCGGCCTGATCGATCCGCCGCGCGACTACAGCGTCTACAACATGTCGTGGGGCTGGACGGCAGGGGCGGTCGTGTCCACGATGGACGACCTCAACCGCTTCTACCGCGCGCTGCTGCGCGGCGAGCTGGTCGGCGCCGCGCAGGTCGCCGAGATGCAGAAGACGGTGCGGGTGCTGGTCGGCCGGGCCTCGATCGACTACGGCCTCGGCCTCTACTCCCTCGACCTGCCGTGCGGCCGATTCTGGGGGCACGACGGGGGCGTGTTCGGGATGATCACGCAGTCACTGTCCAGCCCGGACGGCAACCGCCAGCTGTCCTTCGGGATGAACCGTGCGAAGTATCAGCAGCTCGACGAGAACGGCGAGATCGTGCCGAGCCCGATCGACTACGCCTTGGGCGACCACCTGCTCGTGTCCCTGTGCGGGAGCACGACCTCCCAGGCCAAGTCAGCACAGCTCCCGTTCACCCCGTTCCCGACGGACAGGCTGCTCGCCGCTATCAAGTGATCGCCTGGCGGGTGTGCTGTCAATCACTCTCGTAGTGCGGATTTGTCCACAGTTGATCGCTTGAGGTCTCCGTAATGTCCCTGCTGCCGGACCAACCGGCGCACGACAAACGGGGAGGAACCCAATGCGTAAGACCCTTGCGATCGCGGCTCTGGCCGGCTCGATGGCCGTCACCGGCCTCGCCCTGAGCCCGGCCACCGCCCAGGCCGCCACCGCCGGCACCACCTCGACGGGGACGAGCTGGGGGAAGTTCTTCTCCAGTGACCGCAAGGCCTACACGTTCGGCAAGACGTGGAAGAGCGGCCACGTGGTCCACACGAAGTGGTACGGCGTGGACAAGGTCGGCGGGAAGAAGGGCTGGGTGTGGTTCGAGTACTACCAGAACGGCAGCTGGCACAAGTTCAACCGCTCGTTCGACGGCAAGGTGGTCGGGAGCTGGACCGGCAAGGGGATCAAGAAGATCTACACCTTCACCTGCTGGGCCGGCAAGTTCGACAACTGCGGCCGCAAGTACCGCATCTACTAAGCCGCCTCAGCTCCCGATCCGCCTCAGCTCCTGATCGGCCTCATCTCTTGATCAGCCTCAGCTCCTGATCGACCTCAGCTCCTGATCGACCTCAGCTCCTGATCGCCCTCAGCTCCTGATCGGGCTCCGGAGGGCGATCCCCAGGCCCGGCGCCCCGCGCGCCGGGCCTTTCTCCTGCGCGCCCGCGCAAGACGGCAACCCCCAGGCCCGGTGCCTCTCGCGCCGGGCCCTTTTCCGGCCCGCCCGCGCATCAGTGTGCTCACCGTCTCGTCGCTCAATGGCCGGGCACTCCGCTGGGGGACTGTCGGCGGCGCTGGCTTCGGAGGGCGTCCTTTTGATCCACCGCTGGTCAGAGGGACCGCGCCAACTCCGCTGCCCGTGCCAGGTGCCCGGCTTTGACTGCGGTCCAGTGCCCAGGCTCGCCGGCGCTCTCGCCATTGCGCAGCACCGAACCGCCGAACACCACGAACTCGCTCGATCGCGCCCGCTCGCCGATGCGGTCGGTCAGCATGGTCGTCTTCATCGCCTGATGGCAACCCGACGCGTCGAGCTCGGCGACGCTGTACCCGGCCGTGCACAGGACGAGCGCCTGCCGAGCCGCGCGCAGGCTTGCGGGCTTGTAGGCGAATCCTGTCGTCCACACGCGGTCGAACCAGCCCTTGAGCCGGGCCGGGCAGTCCGCCCACCACACCGGGTAGACGAACGCCCACACGTCGGCGGCGTTGAGCCTGGCCTGCTCAGCGGCGACGTCATCGGGGACGGGCGCGTCAGCGCGATGGCCGGATTCGCGCTCGTACTCCTCGAGCGTGAGTTCCGAGCGGAAGTCCATCGCGTAGAGATCGGAGACCGTACGCGTGTGGCCGGCGTCGTCCAGCCCGCCCAGGAACGCGTCGAGGATCTCGCGCGTGAAGCTTCGCTCACTCGGATGCGCGTAGACGATGTGGACGTGTGTCACGCACCCATTCTCGTGGGCTCACGAAGCTCCCGATCCTCGTTCGTCGATCCGTCACCCGGCGAGCGCCCCTCGGAGGAACCCGGCGATCTCCGCCCGCGCGGCCTTCGCCTGCGGCACCACGCCCGGCATGCTGAGGAACGCGTGCGTCGCTCCGGGATATTCGGTGAGCCGCGCGGGCGTCCCGGCCGCCCGCA
This sequence comes from Nonomuraea sp. JJY05, assembly GCF_043496855.1. NCBI lineage: Bacteria > Bacillati > Actinomycetota > Actinomycetes > Streptosporangiales > Streptosporangiaceae > Nonomuraea > Nonomuraea sp. JJY05. The sequence continues at coordinate 217,116 of NZ_JBIEIS010000005.1, read as the reverse complement.
GTCGTTCGGCGTAACAGCGGCCGTGGTCGGCCACCGGGTCGATGGTCGGCACCACGAGCAGGGCCGGGGCCAGCCCGCTCAGGTCGCCGGCGTACAGCGGCGACACCGTACGGGGATCCGTCCCCGGCGGAACGGCGAGCCGCTGGAACAGCCGCATCTGCGTCATGGTGAGGGTCGGGCTGTCGGCGTGCCGGCTCATCGAGGCATGGTCGAACCCCGCCGAGGTCAGGTCGACAGGGGCGTTGGCCAGCACCTGCGCCCGCAGGGGCAGGCCGTGCTCCCTGGCCCGGATCGCGGCCAGGGCGGTGACCATCGAGCCGGTGCTCTCGCCGAAGACGGCGACCCGTGCCGGGTCGACTCCCCACTGCGGGGCGTGCCGCACCACGTGCCGGAGCACGTCCCAGCCGTCGTCGACGGCCGCCGACAGCGAGGTCTGCTGGTCGAGGAGGCGGTGTTCGACCGAGACGACGACCGCGGGCAGCCGCGCGGCGAGGTGGCTGTTGACCCAGTCGCTCTGCACCGCCGTGCCCACGAATCCGCCTCCGTGCACGTGGAGCACAAGAGGCAGCCCGTCGCCTCCGCGTCCGGGCGAGGGCCGGTACACGCGTACCCGAAGCCTGCGGTCGTGCAGCCCCACCTCCTGCCACCGGATTGTGGCGCCGCGATCCGGAAACCCGGTGATCAGCCGCGCCAGACGGGACGACCGCTTGCGGTTCACCGTGTCGCGCAAGACGGCCAGTTCCTCGGCCGTCATCGCCAACCAGTCGGGCTCCTTTCCCAGGGCGTGCATCAACCGGATCCCCAGCGGCGGCCGCTCGCTCACATGTCCTCCCAGCCCAACATTTCGCTACCTCAAGTATCGATACCAAGAGTAGCGCAATAGGCCGTCGTGTGGGCATGACCGAGCGGCCGCATCCGCCGGCCCCGGCAACGGAAGCTGCGGCGTCCACGACCTGGTCTTCGCCGAGGTGCGCCATCGCCCAGGAGGAGGTCGTCGGCCGCGTCCTGACCAGCATCCCGTACACTGGCCACGACCAGGCCGTGGAGATCTCCAACAGCACGACGTAGGGGGCTCACCGGCGGCGTGTTCGGCAGCCCCGATCGCGCGATGGCGATCGCCCGCCGGCTGCGTACCGGCCAGGTGGATGTCAACGGCACCGGTTGGCAGGTGCTCGCGCCGTTCGGCGGGCACAAGCAGTCGGGCAACGGCCGCGCGTCCGGCCGCCGCGGTCTTCGAGGAGTATCTCGAGACCACGTCCGTCCAGAGCTGACCGCGGAGATCTCCCGGCGCTGTCGCCTGCCGCCGGGCTGTCCGCACTGCTCAAGGGGTAGGCGGCAGGTGACAGACGAGGGGGACGGGGGCGATGGCGGTGGCGGATCCTGGGCCAGGCGATCCGGAGGATCTCCAGCAGGCGGCGGCGGTGTTCGCCGGTGTGCGGCCGCGGCTGTTCGGGATCGCCTACCGGATGCTGGCCAGCGCCACCGAAGCCGAGGACCTCGTGCAGGACGTCTGGCTGCGCTGGCAGGCCTACGACCGCGCCACGGTGAACGACCCCGCCGCGTTCCTGGCCACCACGACCACCCGGCTGGCCATCAACGCCACGCAGTCCGCCCGCGCCCGCCGCGAGACCTATGTCGGCCCCTGGCTGCCCGAACCCGTCGACACCGGCGCCGACCCCTACCTCGGCGCCGAACGCGGCGAGGCCCTGGAGTTCGCCGTCCTGCTGCTCCTGGAACGCCTCACGCCCACAGAACGCGCCGCGTACGTGCTGCGGGAGGCGTTCGACTACCCCTACCGGCAGATCGCCGACATCATCGAGCTCAACGAACCCGCCGTACGCCAGCTGGTCAGCAGGGCCCGCAAACGCGTCCTCGTCGAACGCCGCACCCCCGTGACCAGAACCGAACAACGCAGACTGCTGATCGCCTTCGTCGCCGCCGCCCGCTCCGGCGACATGACCGCGCTGGAAGAGCTCTTCGCCGCGGACGTGATCAGTTACTCCGACGGCGGCGGCGCCGTACGCGCCTCCCGCTTCCCCGTGGTGGGCGCGCCGCGGGTGGCCAAGTACGTGCGGGCGTTCGCGAGCCGGTTCTGGGCCGGTGTCGACGTGGCCTGGTCGAGCACGAACGGTCAGACCTCAGCGCTGCTGAGCCGCGACGGACAGGTGTTCACGGTCCTCACCGTCAACGCCTCGGACCAGGGCATCGACCAGGTGTTGTGGATGATGAACCCCGCCAAGCTCACCGCGGTGTGAACCACGGGAGGTCACGACTCGCCGGAGGCGGAGAGCCGCGGGCCCTGACGACGCGTCCCGGCGGCCGCGGTCGTGATCGTGACGGCTACCAGCAGCACGCAGACGGCCGTGATCGCCGCGACCACGGCGGCCACGCCGATCCAGGACCCGGCGAGCGGCAGCAGCAGGACGACGGCGACGCAGCCCAGCACCGCGGCGGGATGGAAGACGGGCTCGGCGGCGACCAGCGCGTGCGCCGCCCACAGCAGAGCGAGATACACACCGGCCGGGATGGCGACCGCGTAGCCGAGCACCTGCGGTGATGCCGCGACCGCGTGCCCGCTCTGCTCCACCGCCACCTCCAGCCCGGCGCCGAGGGCCGCCAGCGCCGCGAAGATGCCGTAGTGGCCGTACCCCCAGAGGTACGAGCGATGCCGGCGGTCGCTGAGCCCCTCCCCCGCCTCGATGAGGAAGTACAGCCACCAGAGAGCGAACAGCAGGACGAGCCCGCAACCGGCGATGACGACGAAGGTGCCCCTGATCTCGCCCGCTTCGAGCGCTCCCTCGACCCCCCTGCTCGCGGCCAGCACGCTCTCACCGAGCAGAATGATCGTGAACAGCCCGTAGCGCTCGGCGATGTGGTGCGGGTGCCAGGTGGTGGGCCTGGCCCGTTCCGCCCACCGCGGCACGGCGAGTTCCAGTACGTCCAGGAAGACAAGAACCGGCAGGCCGAGGAAGGCGGGCAGGACGCCCGTCTCCGCGAGCACGTAGCGGAGCGCCCAGCCCGTCGTCACGAGGCTGATGCCGGCGGCGTAGCGCAGCGCGGTGCGGCGGCCGGCCGGGTCCTCGAGACCGGCTCGCAACCATTGGGCGACGAGCCCGATCCGCATGATGACGTAGCCCAGGGTGATGATCCCGTAGTCCGAGTGACTGAACGCGGCGGGCACTCCGGCGGCGAGGGTCAGCACGCCGGCCATCTGCACCATGGTCAGCAGCCGGTAGGCGACATCGTCGGTGTCGTAGGACGAGGCGAACCAGGTGAAGTTCATCCACGCCCACCAGATCGCGAAGAACACCTGCAGGAACGGCACCAGTGCGGCGAGGCCGTGACCGTCGGCGATGTTGTGCGCGAGCTGGGCGGTGACGGCGGCGACCGCGACCACGAACGTGAGGTCGAACAGCAGCTCTAGCTGGCTCGAGGCGCGGTGCGGCTCGTCGATGGGGCGGGCGCTCATCCGGACCCGAATTCGGATGTTCGTGCCGATGGGTGACAAAGGTCTCGCTCCTGTCGCTCCGCAAACGTCCGATCCCTCTGTAAGACAGGGCAGCACCCCGATCTGTGACAACCCGGCACGACAACGGCAGCGAACTTCGACGGGATCGCTCAACTGGTCAGACGCGCTGCCGACCGTCCTTGAGATTCACCTGATGCCCGGCTTCCCCAGCCAGCTCGCCCACGCCGCGCTGCCACGCCTGCGCGCCGGCCGCGGCACGATCATCGACATCTCCAGCGCCTACGGCCACCTCCCCCTGCCGGGCGCCGCCCGCCACGCCGCCGTCAAGGTCTCGATGGAGCAGCTGACCCGCAGCCGGACATGCGCGCGCTCACCACAGCAGGCGCGCTTCAGGGCGCCGCAACGATCGTGGGGCCGATCGGGTAATAACCGATGGATCAATTACATGGTCAACCGGCCGGGGCCGGTCCTCTTGGCAGGGTGGGTGTCAGTCGGCCCACCTGCGCCGTACGCCGCCTCGCCACACCTCCTCGATGGCCCTGCTGGCCGTGATGTCCGTGGTCGGGTCGCCGTTCACGAGGAGCAGGTCGGCCCGGAGGCCAGGGGCGATGCGGCCCCGATCGGTGAGACCGAAGAGCCGGGCCGTGGTGCCGGTGGCCGCCGCGAGCGCCTGCTCCGCCGTCCAGCCGGCCTCCGTCAGCAGGAGCAGCTCGTGGTGCAGCCCCGCCCCGTGCACCGGCCCGAACGGGGTGCAGTCAGTCCCCGCCAGCACCGGCACCCCCGCCCGCCGCAGGGCCGCGGCCGCGTGCGCGGCGTTCATGACGCCCTGGGAGTGCATGGGGATGTCCGCCCACTCCCGGCCGAACGTGGCCTTCGAGCGGTCCGACATGCGCGCGGCGATCCGCGGGTCCCGCAGCAGCTCCTGGCCGTTCGGGTCGCCGGTGACGGCCTCGATGTAGGTGATCGTGCTGATCACGAACGCGTCGTACGAGGCGATCCTGGCCGCCATCTCCCCGGCCTGCTCCTCGTTCACGTCGGAGTACAGGTGCGCCAGCCCGTCGGCGCCCGCGTCCAGGGCGATGATCGCCTCCCTGGCGGTGACCGCGTGCGCGATGACCCGCAGGCCGGCGGCGTGCCCGGCCTCGACCAGGACGGCGGCGAGCTCGGGGCTGAGGGCGGGCAGCCGCATCCCGGACGACCCGCCGTCGTCGATGGAGATCTTGAGGTAGTCGACGCCCTCGGCCAGCCGCGCCTCCACGAACGCCTTGGCCTCGCCCGAGTCGGCCACCGTGTCGAGGGTGTGGTCCGTGCCGAGGGCCTTGAGCACGTCCGCTGTCATGATCTGCGTCGGGTGCCCATGAGGGGCGGTGGCGATCATGCTGGAGCTGCGGATGTCGGCCACGTCGTCACGTTCGGCGGCCTGCCGGCGCCGGGCGGTGAGGAGCGGCGGCAGGTTGTTCATGTCGAGCTCGGTGGTGACGCCGAACGTCAGCGCCTCGGCCAGATCGCCCTCGAAGGCGTGCGTGTGAGCGTCGATCAGGCCCGGCAGCAGGGTCTTCCCGGCGCCGTCGATCTCGATGTCCACGGGACCGGCGGCCGCGCCGATCTCGGTGCCCACGAGCGCAGCGACCGTGTCGATGCGGTCGCCGTCGATCACCACGTCGGCGGCCGGCACGCTCCGCTCTCCGTCGAAGACCCGGACGCCACGGATCAGGGTACGCATACTTCCCCCTCAGATAATTCGACACCTAACTAACTAGCATCGAATAGTACGTCATCAAACTACTTAGGAGCAAGCACGCGTACGGCCCGCGCCCCGAGGACGCGGGCCGTACAGAAAATCACGACCTCAGTGCGAGAACGCCTGGAACTCGGCCGCCCTCACCTGCTCCCGCAGCGGGCTGGCCGTGGCGCAGTCCGTCGCGGAGTTCGGATCCTGGTCCTGCTCACCGGCGTACAGCGGATTGCCGGTGCACTGGGTGCTGAGCGCCCGGAACATCAGATGCGTGGCACTGGTGGTCCGCACGTCGAACGACTTGAAGATCATGTCGGCGCCCCGGGGACGCGGCCGCCCCGACTTGAAGGCGTCCGAGGGGCTGGTGTAGATCTTCGTGAAGTTCGCCGGGTCGGTGCAGCCCGAGCTGCAGGCCAGCACCTCGAACGAGCGCAGGCTGGAGAAGCGGTTCTGCCCGCCCGGGTCGGCCGCGTCGTTGACGTTGGGCCGCAGCATCGCGCTCACCTGCACGCGGCGGACCTTGACCGGCGCGTCGCCCGCCAGATCCACCACGACCGACTTGCCGGCGGGCGCGCCGGTGAGCGAGGCCCAGTTCGTGGCCTCGGTCTCGTCGATCAGCTTGGCCTGGTTGACGCCGTCGCCCGTGGCCGTCGCGCCGCCCGCCGCCGAGGCGAGGTTGCGGGTCAGCGGCAGCGGGAGCGGGAGCGGTACGCCGCCCACCACCACGAACTTCAGCCGCGTGTGCCCGAACCCGTTGCCCGCCACGATGAACGAGTACACGCCGGGCGTCATCTCCACCGTGTCGCCCAGCGGCGTCGCCGGGTCGGTGTCGGCGACCGGGACCGCGCGGCCCTCGTAGTCGCCCACGTACAGCCGCAGCGCCGCGCCCTTCGCCTCACCCAGCGGCTTGAGCTGCAGCGAGCCGTTCTTGCCCGCGGGGTTGACAAAGCTCGGCGTCGGGTCGGCGTCGTTCGGGCCGCTGCTGGCCGCGCCCTTGCCCAGGCCGTGCTCGGCGAACGCGCGCCACATGATGTCCTGGTTCTTGCCGCCGAACCGCATCGCGTCGGCCGCCAGCAGCGCGTCACGGTGGTCGACGTAGCTGACCGCGCCCGAGGCCATCAGCAGCAGGGCGTCGAACGACAACTGCGCCCAGCGCCGGTTGCCCGGGCACCGCTCGACCGGCGTCTGCCCGTCCGCGCAGGCCCGCTGCTGCCTGGCCGTGCCGTCGCCGTACCGCTTGACGAACGCCGCACGCACGTCGAACTGGGTGGCCGACCAGATCTCGCCGTCCGCGTGCACCTGCTGGCCGACGATGTCGTACGCGATGTCGCTGTAGTTCAGCGGCGACCTGGACATGTCGTAGTTCCTGATGCCGCGTTCCTTGTCCCCGGTCACGTAGCCGCCGGTCACGTACGGGGTCAGGCCCGAGGGGCGGAAGCCGTACTCGAAGAGGTGCTCCATCGCGAACAGGTCGGAGGTGCTCTCGTTCATGGCCCCGGCCTGGGCGCCGCTCCAGCCGGCGTTCGGGCCGCCGATCATGCGGCCGGAGATCGCGTGCGTGTATTCGTGGCCGATGACCGACATGTCGTAGTCGCCGTCCACGCAGGGCGAGTAGAACGAGCCGGCGACCGGCTGCCACAGGTACATGTTCGTGATCGGCGCGATCCCATCAGGGCCGGTGATCTGGTTGGCGTTGTCGCGCACGGACAGCACCCGCGCGCCCGCCTGCGCGTTCCCCTGCTCGGGGTCGCCGCCGAGGCCGCCGCGAGCGCCGTTGTCCGCCTGCATGTTCCAGGCCGTCTCGGTGAAGCCGAGCCGATACGACCAGTCGTGCATCCTGTTGTGCATCGCGTTCAGGTTGGCGAGGGCGGCTTCCAGGTCGTTCTCGCCGTCCTGGTCGAAGACCGCCGGGTCGCACTTCGACTCGTGCCAGGTGTTCTTCCATGGGAAGAGGTAGTTCCTGCTCGGCGTGAGCACGTTGGTGCGGGTCCCGACGGTGAACGGGTCGCCGCTCGCGCGGTTCTCGGTCGTCCTGGTCGAGTTGCCGGCGCTGGTGTTCGTCGAGGCGTCCGTGGCGTGGTCGACGTCCCACGCCTTGCCGGTCGCCGGATCGCCGCCGGTCACGTAGTCGCAGCCGGGGCCCGCCGCGAAGCACCAGGTCTGGCGGGTGTCGCGGGAGGAGTAGTCGTCGCGCGGGTTCGCCGGGAAGGCGTTCCAGCGTGGATTCTCCGGATCGAGGTGGTCGACCAGGTTCTCCCGTACGAGGATGGCGCCGCTGACCGCGTCCACGTGCGTCGTGTACCCCGCCGCCTCGCCGCGCGAGCCGCCGATCAGGACCACCTGGTACGCGCTGTGCACCCCGTCCGGAGCGGGCACCGCCACCGGCGTGGCCTGCTTCGTGGTCGCCGTGGCCAGGTCGACGCCGCCGTCCCTGGCCGCGATCTCCAGCGCCTGCTGCGCGGTGATCGTCGCGGCCGGGGGCGCCTCCGTCTCGCGCGACAGCGAGGAGGTGACGTGCCTGACCTGGCCGTTCACCACGCCGACCGCGACGAGGCCGTCCACGCCGGCCGGCAGATCGCCGAAGCGCTGGCGCAGCAGCACGGCATGGCCCGCCCCGACGGGGTTGACCGCGACCCGCTCCAGCGCGTCCACCGCCTGCGCGGACAGGCCGAAGACTGCGGGGTTGTTCTTGAGGTACGTGCGCGCGGCCTGCTCGGGATCGGACCCGAGTCCTTCGGCCAGCGGTTCGGCGCTGGTGACGGCCGCCGGGGTGCCGAGAGCGTTCCAGCGGATCTCGGCCGCCGCCCCGGCGCTGCGGGCGTTCAGCCCGGCGGGCGGGGCGACCCGGCCCTGCCGGTTGTCCACGTCCGGCTTGCCGTGCTCTTCGGCCTGGAAGTCATGGATGGGGGCCTGCCCGCCGGGTTCGCCCCGGGCGGGCCCTGCGAGGGGTAGGGCCGACGCGGCGAGCGCGACGGCGACGAGTGCGCTGCGTAACCAGGACACGGGTTCCCTCCTGCGTCTCAGAGATGCGCGGATTGCACGCATCTCGCAAGAGGTAACACCGAGTCAGGGAGCTGGCAAGATCTCAGTGCGGGACCGGTGGCCGGCGCCTCGGCGGACCATAGAGCCGTTCTCGAAACGACGCCCTTACATGGCATGAGGGGTTGAGCCCGCCGCGCCCGGCGCAGTTCCCGCACTGATCATTCAACCTGTCGTACTGGCGCCGCCGCAACCGGATTTACCGGCTCGCGAACAGCGACGCGTACACCGGCCGCCCGTGCTCGGTGACCACCTGACCGGCCAGCCCGTCGCCGGTCACGGTGGACAGCCGCAGGTCGAGGTAGCGCTCCTCCTCGACCGTGCGCACGTCACCGGCGGGCGCGGGCAGCCAGGAGGCCACCTCGGCCTGACGCGCGGCCCGGTCGCGCGCCAGCTCCGCGCGCAGCTCGGCCAGGCTGCCGGCGTCGTACGGCTCCGCGGGGACCCGCTCTGGCTCGGCCCGCCAGGCGGCGACCCCGTACGTGAAGCAGACCAGCGCCATCCAGATCTCGGCGAAGTACCCCGGATCGGGCGCCAGCTCCAGCCCCGCGAACCTGTCACCCACGAAGAACAGCGCGCCGAGCTGGCCCGGCAGCAGCTCCAGGCGGCTCTGGAACTGGGTCAGCGTCGCCCGCTTGCGCGACAGGATCTGCTCCAGGTGCCCGCGCGACGGCAGCCCGCACGCGGCGTTGAGCTCGGAGATGTCCGACCACAGCTTGGCGTAGTCGCGGTGCCCGCGCAGCTCCAGCGCCTTGGCCCGCAGCTCGACCGGCAGCACGAAGAACCACTGGTCGCGGCCCTCCAGGTAGCCGCCCTGGGCGGCCTGGACGCAGCAGGCGTCATCGAACCGCCTGGTCTGCCCGGCGCCCAGCAGCGCCGCGGAGCACAGGGCGTGGTTCTGGGCGGCGTCCTGGATGTAGCCGATGTGCAGGGGCACGATCGCCACGCCCGCGCGGGCGCCGTTGAGCAGCTCGACCTGGCCGTACCCGACGACCCGCTTCAGCTTCAGCCCGGAGCGGGGCGGCACGATGCCGGGCCGCTCGGGCCCCCAGATCGGCACCATGGTCAGCGCTCCGGCCCGCTGCGGCGTGCCCGCGCGGTAGCCGCGCAGGTCGAGCGGTGCGGGCAGGAGCGTCTCGAGCGCGGTCATGTGCGTCCTCCTTCCAGCCGGCTCAGCATGGCCGTACGGATCCAGTCACGGCCGGGCGCGCAGTGGCCGAACAGCCACGGCAGCAGCCCGGCGAAGTCGTCCTGATGCCAGAACGGCCGGCGCGGCAGCTGCGGCGCCGGGTCGCGCAGGGTCAGGTCGTCGCCGGCGGTGAACGTGGCCTGGCAGAGCACCACCGGAGTGGTGACGCCCGCGCGGGGCAGCGTGGCCACGACCCTGGCCAGGTCGCCCGGCATGACGTTCTCGTAGCCGTCGGTCACGATCACCACCAGGTCGGGACGGGCGTCCAGGGCGTCGAGCAGCCGGGTCGCCAGGTCGGTCGCGCCTTCGGCGGCCTCATCCCCCGCGAGCCGTTCACCGACCCCAGCACCCTCAACCCCCGCGAGCCGCTCACCGACCCCGGCGCCCTCAACCATCGTGGGACGTACACCGACCCCAGCGCCCTCAACCACCGTGGGACCTACACCGACCCCAGCGCCCTCAACCACCGTGGGACCTACACCGACCCCAGCGCCCTCAACCACCGTGAGCCGCTCGCAGACCCCGGCCAGGACCAGCTTCAGCGCCGCCGCCTGCGACAGGACCGCCCACTCGCGATCGCCGTACCCGCGCATGGAGCCTGACGTGTCGAGCACCACGGCCACGTGGCCGGCCAGGCGTGGCATGCCGCGCGTCGCCTCGGCCACGTAGCCCGCCAGCGCGGGACGCAGCTCGGCAGCCGGTCCGCCCTGGTAGAGGTGCACCAGCGTCGCGGCGATGTCGCCCCGGTTGGTCGGCGTCACGATCTGCGGGCGCTCCCCGACCTGGTCGAGCGGCGCCGGCGGCTCCTGCGGGGCCACCGCGCCGTACGTGCCGGGCGCGTAGAGCGCGCGCACCCGCTCGACCGCCGCAGCCGGTTCGGAGGTGAAGCGCAGCAAACTCCTGCGCAGCCGCCCGGAGCCGGTGTCGCCCTCCGCGATCAGGCGGGCGCACCCGCGGGCGGTCGCCTTGCCGAGCGCGTGCTCGAAGCAGTCGACCAGCGCGGACCGGCGGGCCTCGATGAGCGCGTCGGCCTCCGGATGCTCCAGGACGAACGCGACCACGGCCCGCGTGGCGTGCTTGTGGTTGGCGCGCAGCCGCCGCAGCGCCAGGAACGCGGTGACGGCGTACGCCGGCGGCAGGCCGAACATGAGCGCCCGCGTGACCTTGGCCAAGGTCGCGCGGGTGCGCTCGTCCAGGCCGTCCTGCGAGGCGGCCAGCGTGCACAGCAGCACGCGGGCCCGCTGCCAGGGGAGCACACCGGGCACCAGCGCCAGCAGCGCGTATCCCTCGGGGTCGCTCAGCCGGGCACTCCGGTGGAGCTCCGCGTCGTCCCAGGCCAGATCGCCGCCCCTCGACAGGACCAAAGGGGCGTCGTGCGTCCTGAAATGCTGGAGAAGAGTCGGGATGTCCACGGCATCGAGATTAAGGAATCCGGTCCGCCGGGCGACACCTATTTTTGGCGGGTACGTTTCTTCCCGGCCGGAGAGATATGCGCGGACGCGTCAAGTGCTTTTTCGCAGACCGCCAATTCCGCGTCGGTGTAGGCCAGCAAATAGACGGTTTCGACGTGCCGGGGGCGGCCGTCGGTCAGATGGGCGACAATGGCCGTCAGCATGCTCTGGACCGTGGACTCGACGTCGGCCCCCGCCTCGCCGGTCCCGAAGATGGGAAACACGATCGAGCCGGCCCGCCGCCCGCCGTCGGCGATCTCCTCCGCCCGCAGGAACACGTTGCGCACGCACGTACCGAGATTGTCCACCCGGCGGTACCCGACGCCGGCGGCCCCGTGGACGGCGGCGGCGTGCACGATGCCCATGACGCCGTTGCGCCCGGCGAGCTGGTGCGCCCCGGTCACGATGGCGGTCCCCGGCTCCACGGGCACGTTGGCGCCCACCCGCCGGCCGAGCTCGTCGGCCACGCAGTCCTCGACCACCCGCTCGGTCAGGGGATCGCGCCGCGCGCCCTCGTACCGGATGACGGCGGAGATCGACCGCTCGTGGAACCTCGACATCTGCATGTCGGTGTTCTCGGAGTTCACCCAGACGTCGACGTCCTTGACGTTGCGCAGGTCGCCGGTGATGAGCACGAGCCGCCGGGAGGGCCGGCCGTGGACCGTGTACTCGTACGTACGCGTCTCCTCGATGGGCCGCGGCTGCCGCATCTTGGCGTGCTTGTCGATCTGCTCGCGCAGCGCGCGGATCTCCTTCCGGTATGAGTCCGCCCGGCCCGCGGTGCGCAGGGAACGCAGCCCGTACCACCAGATGAACGCCCACAGCCCGACGGCGCCCGTCATGGTGGCACCCTTGATCTCGGCGGAGAATTGGCTTTGCGGGAAGAATGAGAACAGGAGCGTGACGGGAAAGAGGGCGAGCAGGGTCCAGGAGATCATGTGCACCCGCTCGTTTCCGCCGTCCGGCGAACGCCACTGCCAGGCGAACGCGCCGAGCCCGAGGACGAGACTGAACACCGCCGTAAGCAGAACAACGGGATCGGTCTTCATTCGCCCTCCCATCCGGAAAAATGCGGGACGCGATAATCAGGCTAATACGCCAGGCGTTGGGATGGGTTGACCGGCAGGTGAGCCGAGAGGCACCCGCCCGTTGCCCGACTGGATGGTGGGCCCGCTGACACCCACCCCGACCTGAAAGGACCTCGCTCCGCTCGGACTGTCCTTCCAGCGGCGCGCCTGACGGCGCTATCGTGGCCCACCCGTTGACCTGCGAAGCGGTGGGCCGTCTGACGCCCACCCCGGACCGGCTGCCTTCCGGACCTGGTCGGCCGATCGAGCATCGCACATTTGTCAACCGGGGGACATTGATCGCCTGTTATCCGATCACGCATTCGTTGCAAAAGCACACCGCGTTAGGAGAGCGGCGGCCATACGGTTGGCCTATATGATGTGAGCTGCGTGAACATTCTCCACTGCCCGCATGGTCTGCAAGATCATCCCGCATATGTCCCGCACCTGTCGAGGGCGGCCACCACGTCACTCGGTGGCCGCCGACCCCAGACCGCAGGGCTGCCAAGATTGAGCGTCGGAAACGACGCCGCAGTGCAAAGTTTCCTACAATGGGGAGGTCCTCAGACACGGCAGTTGTAGATCGTTGATCTGTTGTGCCGTTTCAGGTGGTTGATGCCGCTGTCACCTCGTTCCATCTGCGGTGACACGCTGCTGCGTGGTATTGATGGCGCCGTCGCCAGACAGACCAGCGCATGGTGTGTTCAGGGTCGTGTTCCTGCCGCGGGCGGGGCAAGGTGAAGCAGCGCAGGAGTTTGACCAGTTCACGGCAGCTCATGGGGACGAGGCCGAGACGCGTGGTATCGGAGGTCGCGCGGCGCTCCTGGCTGGTGATGATGGCCAGCAGGGCGTAGGCGATCATGCTGATCAGGCTCCATCGGTGCCAGGATCTCCAGCCGGTGACCTGGCCCTGATCCAGTCCGGCCAGGCCTTTCGCGGTTTGGAAATCCTCCTCGATCCGCCACCTGCGGCACATCGTGCTCACCAGTTCGCCTAACGGCCGAGACGTGGCTGACCAGCATCGATAGAACGACAGAGTGCCGATGTAGCGGTGCCGGCGGACCAGGAGCGTGCTGTGCCCCTCCTAGTGACCGTCGGGGGTGTCGTCGGCCAGCACGCTGATCATCGCCCAGTCGTAGTGGCGATCGCCCTTGGTGCCGTTGCCGGTCCGCACCCGCTGCCAGGACCGGGCGGGTACCTGTTCGGCCAGTTCGGTGACGGTGCAGGTGGTGCTGGCCGGGGTCGTGATCCGATGATCACCCTTGACCGCGATCACATAGCGGTAGTCCAACATGCGTATCGCCGTGCGAGTCTTTCGGCCGCCATAGACCTCGTCGGCGGCGACCCAGGCATCGATGACGCCGCTTGCGTGCAGGCGGGCGAGCATGTCCACGGCAAGCTGCGGTTTCGTCGCGAACATCACCTCCTCGGGCACGCCTGCCACCTGTCGGCGTTCCTCATCGGCGGCCCAGGCGCTGGGCAAGAACAGCCGCCGATCGATCAGCGCGTGCCCGGCTGCGGTGGCGTACGACAGATGCACCGCCACCTGGCACAATCCGACCAGCGCCGAGCGCACCGGAGTACTGCCGCGCCGCCCCCACGGCGTCGGTGGAGGACTTGGTATCACCGGTCTCGTCCACCACCAGCACCACCGACTCCTCACCGAGCCGGTCGACCACCCAGGAGGCCAGGCGGTCACGGACACCTTCATCACTCCAGCGGGCCCGCGACAGGAAGTGCTGCAACACGTACGGGCCGCGGTGGCCGATCGCCTCGCCCAGGCTCCAGCAGTTAGCGCTCTCGTCGGTCATGAGCATCGCTTGGACCATGTTCCGGCAGGTCAGTAGAGTTTCCCGGCGAGCGAAACAGTCCGCTAGCCGGCTCATGAGATCGTCGAAGCAGTCCGGCCAGCGTTCATGAGCTACGGTGAGCCCTGCGGCCACCGCATCTGGATTTGTTGTCACGAACGATCATGATGCCGGTGGCCGTTTGCATGCCGACCGGCATCCTGGCACAGGTCGGCCTCAAGATCTTTGATCTACACCTGCCGTGTCAGTCAAGATGTGATGCAGCCTGGAGACGGCGCCGGTATGCCTCGCCGTCGTTGTAGTCATCACACTCAGGGCGAGGGGGGAAGCCGAACCTGTAGGCGACACCATAGGCGATCCATGTGTCTTCGGGGTATTCCTCTAGCTGTGCAAGAAGGTCTGCATCCTGGGCGGGGTCCAGATCAGTTCGTTGGCCGACGTGGAGGACACACCGGGAAGGCAAGAAAGCTCGCTCAAACCATCCCGAGGCATAGGCCCTCACTTCGCTCTTGGTTTCGAAGCGATGTGACTCGATGAACAGCACCATCCCCGAATCCCGGACGAGGCGTGCGGTTGGCGGGAGCCAACCCTCACCACTCTCGAAGTCTCTGAATGCCATGTGGACCTCTCGATCGGAACCCTACATCAGACAAACTGCCGCGAACTGGTGAAAACTCCCTGCGCTGCCGTGTCCCTCCGCGCCCTCGGCAAGACATCGACCCCCGATCACGACCTTCGCTACTCCTGATGGCGGCGATGTCATCACTATCGGGCAGCGGCCCGCCGTAAGTGGTGGAATGAGGTGCCAGCAGCCTCTATCACGTTACCCTCCCGCCAAGTCAACGATCTACAGCTGCCGTGTCAGAACGAGTTGTAGCCTTTGAAAATGTAGAAGCCAAGAGCTTCTAGGAGCCGCAACAGGCGATAGTCATCGTTCTGTTTGCGCGTGGGGGCGGTCACTGTGCTCGCGTGCTGGAGCGCCAACGTGAGTCCCTCGTACGGATCCCCAGAGAGAGCCCCGCTCAATGCCTTCACCGCGTGGTGCTTCATCAGCAGCTCTCCCCAGTCCGTGTTGGGGTCGGGGCGGTGGATGTTCTCCCGTCCCTGCATGACCTGGCCGGCCTGCGCTGCCAAGCTCTCCGCCAGGTCGTCGAGCGAATCCCGCAAGGCGTTCATCTGCTCGCCTCTGCGGCCCGTCGCGATGGCGGCGAGCGCCTCCTCCACAAGGTCCCCGTTGAGGGATTCACGCAACCCCGCAGCCCCAACGGCCAACTCCGCCACAATCAACGTTCCCTCGGTGAATTCCTCGATGGGCGGTGAGGCTACGATGGTGGCCACTCGTGGGTGGCGTGAGATCAACTCCCGCATGTGAAGGGGCAGCTTCAGGGGTGGACGCTGATCAGGTTCTTCGTCGCCTGCTTCCTCAACCCTCAAGACGAGGTGAGCCTGGTCCTTCCAGTCACGATCGATCCGGATGCCGCACCTGCTCTCTGCGATAGTGAAAGCGGCGGCTCGCCAATCGTCTTGCCACTCCTGAGGGGAAATACCGTAGGCGCGAGACCATTCCAGGTACTCGGCTTCGTAAGCACTGGTTGCCTGCCTGACCGGGTCAAACGCCACGTCTATGCGCCCGGCGCTGGCGTAGGTGAACGTCGCATCCCACTCGATGCTCCAAGCCAGGGCTAAAGCCTCGCCATCCGCCGACAGACCGCGCAAGACATCCGGCTTCGCTCCCCGGTATCTCGTGAGTTCGACGGCCAGAATCCAGTCACCGGCCTGTGTGATGAGTACGATACCTTCGTCTTCCTCCATTTCGTAGGCGTCATACAGGTCCACGAAATGTCCCTCACTGATCTGCTCCGGTCGCCCTCCGAACAGGCGCGCGACCTCCTCGACTTTCTTGCCGCGCACCCAGGTCAGGCATGCTGGCACATCGAATATCGAGTCGAGGGCGTCTTTGTATGACGAGAAAGCGACCAAGTCGCCGCACTCCCTTATTGGCACTTGAGTAACGGAGACGTCTTGGGGGCGGAGGTGAGCCCGCCCCCAAGACGGCAAACTATTAGCGGTTACTGCCAGCTACGATACGCCATCGATGGTACATGTGGCGAGGCTGATGGAGGTGGGGGTGGGATCGTGAGCTACAGTACCCGGAGCGCCACTATGTGGCCGACTGTAACCCTGCCGGATGACATCAACCCAGTAGGAGTCGAGGTCAAGAATCCGGTTGCGCTGATACCACTGGACCATCGTGCCGCCCTGGGAGCAGTTCTGGGTCTCATGGATGATGGCAACGGAGTAGTTGTAGCCGGTATTTGTTTGGCCAGCTCCTTGGAGGGTTGTCGCGAACGGATATTCGTCACAGCTGTCTGGCCGCACATAGTTTCGGATCTTCTTGCATTGGGGGATCGCTACATCGCGATTCGCCTTTTCGACGCCCTTGCTCGTCGACCTCCTAAGGCAGAGGTTGGCACACGAAGGCGCATGCGGAATAAAACCTCCTGGTATTTTCTTTGAGGGTCCGCTGCCTACCTTTGGATACGTGACAGCCGGATCATAGAGGGCAGTCCAGACGTGTCGCGCCGCTTGAATCTCGTTCGCGTTGTTCTCATCGAAGATAAGGACTGGGCGAAGAGTCGACAAAACACAGCCACTCGAATAGAAGAGGATAGCTCGGGAGCTGTCACACCTGAAGGTATGAGGGTTTTCGAGATCCTTTCTCACCCAAAAAGCGTGCGTCGTGTACCTGACGTTTGGGTTGATCGTACACGAGCTCTTTTTGTCTGCGTCGGGCGAGTTGTCATCCGAGGTTCGGTCAAGGATGACCTCGTGGATGCCGCCTTCCGCCCAGTCTTCCACCGTCTTGTGGGCGCCATCGTTGGCGTCGGCTGTGCAACCTGCCGCTCCTGAGTAGACCCGCATCCAGCGATCGTCCCAGTCGTCGAGGAATGATCCCGTGGCGGAGACTGGCCCCATCTGGATCTGCATCCTGATCTTGCGGCTGGCGAACGTGCGTCCGATGAGCACATCGCTGGGTCGCGCCTGATACTCGTTTGCCCTGCCGATCATGTGGCCGACGTATGAATGCACGACGATGACCATGTGTGCTGTCCATCGTCCCGCTTCCCACTGAGCCCCGGGCGGCCCCTTGATATCCCTTTCTCCAACCAGGTAGGAGTAGCACAAGGAGAAGGAGCCGGTGGTGGCGACGGCGCTCGGAGCGACAGGACGGACCCGCCTGCACTCGTCGGTGGAGATGTGCCCGTACGGGAACTTTTTGGCGGCAGCGGTGGTGTTCAGCGGCTTCGTAGTGGCCTTCGCCGTCGTCGTCGACTTGACAGAAGCGGCAGCGGTGTGGAGCATACCGATCTGGTCAGCGGAAAGGGCCTTTTGATAGGCGAATACCTCGTCAAGATCGCCCACCATGTCGGCGCCGAGGAGTATGGGACCCGTAGCGTTCCAGGCAGGGAAACTGATCGGCGCGTTCTTTATCTCAGCGCCATTGAGATAGAGCGTCACCTTGCTGGCTGCGCTGTCGTAGACACCAGCGAGGTGGAACCACTCGTTGACCGGAGGCTTGACTCCCGATAGAGCTCCTTCCGCAGTTGTGCCGTTCTCGTCGGTGCGCCCCAGAGTGAACACCAGACCGTGTTGCGGGTCGTTGCCGAGGCGGAAAGGAGTAGTGTTCGAGCCCTTCTGCTCCAGGACACTGTAGGCGGCGTCCGTGCTGGTCCAGCGCAGCCATGCCCCGACTGTGAAACTCTGGTCGGTGCGCAGGACGGGGCCCGCGCTTTGAGCCAGGGAGGTCTTGGCCGTGCCGGTCGCGTCCACGGTCACCGACTGCCAGTCCGACCACGGCGATGTAGAGGCCGCTGTGGCGTTGACCGCGCGTCCACGCCAGCGGATCTTCCAGCCGTCGCTCAGCTTTCCGGCCGGGACACTTGCCGCGGCTTGACTGCCAGGGGCGACCGCAAGTGAGGCGCCGGCCCAGATTCGGCCGGTGCCCTGGCCGGTGGCGGCCGGGTCGTGCTCGATCTCGAACTCCCCGGTGAGGTCGCCGCCGATGGTGTCGGCGACGGTGGCGGCCAGTTGCGGGGTGAGCGAGGTGGCCACAGTTACTCCGGCCACGTCCTGCGCCGGTGTTATGGCAAGACCGGAGACGCTAGGTGCCGATACAGGCCCCCTGGTGGTGACGGTCAGCGTGGGCGGCTGGTTGAACTCGGCGTCTTCCGAGGCCGTGAGGTAGCGCCAGTTGATTGCGGTGCTCTCGGTCGGCGACTGCACCACCAGCCCGTGGTCGGCGGCCCCGGCGGCCCAGTCCTGGGCGATGCCGGTGACGTTCCAGTCCAGGTGCTTGGCCCCGTCGGCGCATGCCAGGTCGTAGCCGGCCTTGTTGATCTGTGCGTCCTCAGTGGTCGTAGTCGGCTTGTTCGCCCAGTAGAGGTTGTTCACGTCCCAGGTGCCGGTTACCCGGCGCACCTGGAGGCCGTCACTGACCGACGCGCCACAGGCTGAGCTGGTGATGTTGTACAGCGACAGCTTTGCGTCGGTCACTGTCTGACCTTGCAGACTCCCGGTGGGGAAGCGCAGGTAGGAGCGCAGCTTCTGCCCTGTTTGCACACCGGCAAGCAGGATCGTGCTATCGGGGTACGCCGGCGAGTCCGCCGTGTCCGTGCTGGCGAGCGAGACATCTTCGCTGCTTGTTGATGCAGCCAGCGGCTGCAACCGGACCGGGTAGGTGGTGTCCGGGTCGGTCAGGAACCGGTGGTGGGGCTTGAGCACCAGCTCGGTGTGGTCGTTCTTGGTGACCACGTCTGTGGCAATCTTGACTCGCTTCGCACTCTGCGAGCGTTCGTTGGCGCTGGCATCCCACATGAATGGCTGTGGCGCCGACGCCACGAGCTTCTTGTTCTTGCCGACTAGCAGCAGTCGGCCGTCCTTGCTCTCAGACAGAGCGGCGTTGCCCGCAACGCTTATGCGCAGTTCCAGCGGCTTTTCGGGCCGCTCGCGCAGCACGACCATCTGCTGCAATCCAGTCGGCAAGACAGTGATAACCAGATCAGCTCCAGGACCGGCTGCGTTCACAAACGTCGCTGCATTGCCTTTCACCATGGGCTTGGGCAAGGCTGTCTGCCAGGACAGCGCGGATGTCTCACCTTGGCGGTGGGTGATTCTCGCGTAGGGCTTGGTTCCGCCGGTGGAGATTTCCAGAGCGACACCTGTGGCGATCGCCTTGGGCTTCAGCGCACCGCCTTCCTCTATGAGAGAGGTATCAATGGGGACCCATACACCGTCCTTCAACGTACGGACTGGGCCCGCTGTTATGTCGGTCCGATAGGAGCCGTCAGGCATTGCATGAGTGATGCTGGTTTCCGAAGTCTCGTGAGCGACCTCAACCGGCTTGCTTTGCCTTGCAGCCTCCTTGGCGGCAAGGAAGCGCAGACGTTCCGACGTCTCGTTCGCCGAGGTGGCGGGAGTCTTGATCGCCGGAGTGGTCATGCTTGACAGAGCGGTGCCGTGCTTTCCGGGTACCCAGAAGGTGGACTCACTCAGGACGGCGTCGTTCCCGTTGCCTGAGGAGTCTGCGGCAGCGCGGCCCGTCCCCTCGTCGAATTTCCAGAGCGCCTGCGGTCCATACTCGGTGGTGAACGACCAGGAATGGGCAGCCATCCTGTTACCCGCAGCGTCCTTTGCCCCGCTCACCTCCACCGTATAAGCCGTGTCGGCGCTCAATTGCTGCTGGGGCCTGAAGGTCATCGCGGTGCCCGCGGTGTCCATCGCCACCGTCCCGGCGACGCTGGTTCCCCCAGAGGTTTTGACCGCAGCCTGCACCTCGGTGACCGGTTCGCTAAAAGTTGCCCTGATGGGGATGTTTATTGGAACACCAGTCGCGGCATCGGCGGGGACGGTGGAAGTCACCGCGGGCGGAGTGGTGTCCGATCCGGGATCCGGATCGGTCCCGTCGCCGATGGGATAGGTGGCCTCCAGCCCATCTATCCATTCCTGTTCAGTCACCTCCTCAGGGATGCCGAACCCGTAGGTGGTGTCCTCCATGTAGTAGCCCGGCGAGTCCGCGCGCATCGCGGTCGCCTGGTCGTCTGTCACCTCTGGAGCTGGTCGAACGTTGGGATCGCTGGATGTGTTGGCGTCGATCTC
Organism: Nonomuraea sp. JJY05; assembly: GCF_043496855.1. Lineage (NCBI taxonomy): Bacteria > Bacillati > Actinomycetota > Actinomycetes > Streptosporangiales > Streptosporangiaceae > Nonomuraea > Nonomuraea sp. JJY05. The sequence goes on along the minus strand of NZ_JBIEIS010000005.1, from coordinate 197,202 downwards.
CGCACCCGTTGGATCGGTGTCCTGGTAGGGCATAAAGATGCCCCTGATCTCAGACGGAGCAGGGATATATTCGACTATGAGGGTGGGCGGGTGCCGGTACCCGGGGTAGGGGTCGCCGCTGTATTCGCTGGCGTAGTACTGGCGCCAGTTGATCGATGCGGTCTCGGGGAGGGCGCGCAGCACCAGCCCGTAGTTGGGTTTGTCCTGTTCGATCCAGGCGCGGGTCATGGCATTGACCTGGTGCAGCAGTGTCGCTTCCTTGGCGCACCAGCTGGCAGGGTCAGCTTCGTAGTTGTAGCCGGCCGTGTTCCCTCCTTCCAGGGTGCCTAAGGTCGAGGGCTGGTTGGACCAGCTCAGGCTGCTGGTACTCCATGAAGAGGTGACGCGTTCGGCCGCGATGCCGTTTCCGAGGGGATCGCCGCACAGTTGCCCGTTGGGGCCGCCGGACTTGTAGTTCCACATCCACAGGTCGGCGTCGACGACGGTGGCGCCGTCGAGCTCCGGGGCGTCGGTGTTGAACTTGAGGTATACGCGGGCGATGTCGGCGCTGGTGGAGGTGGTGCCGGCGCGCAGCCATCCGGCGGCAGCGTTGTTGCTGCTGGGGTTGTTCTTATTGACCCAGGCGTCGGTCGGGACGCCGCCGCCGAACCATTCAGAGGCGGCAGCGATGGTCACCGGATAGGTGACCGCCGGGTCAGCCAGGAACTTCTCGTCCGGGGTGAAAACCAGCTCCGACGTCTTGTCGGAGGTCTCCACGCGCGCGGTTACAGGGGAGCTCTTGCCCTCGTCGGGGGAGGCCTCCACCTTGGCGTCCAGCGCGGTCAGCACGATCGGTGCAGCCTTCGCCTCGCCCTTGGCGTCCTTGAGCTGCGGCAGTCCTTCCGGCGTCTTGCCGAACGTGGTGCCCTCGGGCAGCGTCAGCGGGAGCCGCACCGTCACCGGGCCGGTCGGCCACTGCCGGAAGACCACCTGGGCGATAAAGCCGTCAGCCTGGGCCTGCACCGCCAGGTCGGCCCCAGGGGCGACGGCGTCGGGGTAGGTGACTGCACTGCCGGAGATCTTGGGTTCCGGCAACGCTCGGGTCACGTTTAGGCCGGCGCTGGGACGACACCCGCAGGTGCACCGCCGCATGGCCAGCCCCCGCCGCCGCAGGGACGAGCTCACCGCGGCAGCCGCCCGCTACTAAACCGCAAGGGCACACGCTGCAGGAGAGCGAGGGGCACTCTGCTTGTTTAGCTGGGCAGATAGCCTTGGCGGCACATGGTTCGTGCAAGATCATCCCGTGTGTGTCCCCGGTCCGATCGCGAGAGCGATCACGCGTTCCGCGGGATTCACCGTTGTGGCCGTCGCGCGAAGGCGTCGATCATTTGGCCCAGGCGAGCGAGCGCCCTGTCGCGGGTAAGTTTCGCCCCCCGGCAGCGATGAGTCTCGCGGTGGTCCCCGGTCTACACGTCACACCGCTCCATCGCATTCGAATCGGGAGACATCTTGAAGCTTCTGCTCACGTCCGGAGGCGTCACGAACACGAGCATCCGCGAGACGCTCGTCGACCTGCTGGGCAAGCCGATCGCCGACTCCACTGCCCTCTGCATCCCTACGGCGGAGTATGGCCACCCCATGTGCACGCCGGCCTCGGCCTGGCGCTTCATCGCCGGGCAGACCCCGGCACCCATGTGCGACCTGGGCTGGAAGTCGGTGGGCGTCCTCGAGCTCACCGCACTGCCCAGTATCGGCAAGGACCGCTGGGTCCCCTGGGTCCAGGAGGTTGACGTCCTGCTGGTGGACGGCGGCGATGCGACGTACCTGTGTCACTGGATGCGGCAGTCCGGGCTGGCGGATCTCCTGCCGTCGCTGGCCGAGAAGGTCTGGGTGGGGGTGAGCGCCGGAAGCATGGTGATGACCCCCCGGATCGGTGACTACTTCGTCGAATGGACGCCGCCCACCGGAAGCGACCGCACCCTAGGGGGTCGTCGACTTCTCGATCTTCCCGCACCTGGGGCACGAGCTCATGCCGGGAAACACCATGGCCGCGGCCGAGAGATGGGCCGCCGACATCGCGGGTCCGGCGTACGCCATCGACGACCAGACGGCCATCAGGGTGACCGACGGCACCGTCGAGGTCGTCTCCGAGGGACAGTGGAGGTTCCTTCCCTCCTAGACACCGACGCCAACCGCGAGTGACGGGAAGACGCTGGTGACGTGGGTGAGCGCGGTGTCGAAGATCACCTGCGCCCCTGCGCGCCGGCCACGACGCCCTCTCAGGCCGCGGAGTGCGTGCGCCGCGGCCATCCGGTCATGCCACATTCCAAGCGGGAACCCGGTGCCTGCTCACGCTGCAAATGCTCCAGCGCCGCTTCCTCCGGATCAAGCAAGATCCAGTATCGGCGTGTCCATCAACCAGGCGGAGGTGCCCCCGCTTCCCGACACCGTCCAGCCGACCTTGGTGATCTGCCAGCCTGCTCGCTCGCTTCCTTCTTGCACGGCCGATGGATGGCGGACTTGCCCTTGCGCGCTCTTAAGCTCGACGACGGATCCGCTGGATCCGGTGGCCGCCTGGACGGGCACTATCAGCAGGCCACCGGCCAGTGTGGTGCCGGCCAGAAGTGTGATCGCTGTACGGATATGTTCCGTCCTCTCTTGGGTTGTCGGGGACTCAGGTCGAACTCCGGATCGGGGACGTACTAGTGGCTGACCCTGGGTGGGCGGGATGAAGAAGTCGGGGTTCTCCGGTCGGCGAGCAGGGCGTGCCGGACCTGCTCAGGGGCCATCGTCGGCAGTCGGCCGAGGCGCCGGCCGTGATCGGCGTGCTTCCTCGTCGCGGCCGAGCGCCGAGATGACGGCGTCGAGGCCGGCCACGGAACGGGCAAGGCCGGCGCGGTGCCGCTCAGAGGAGGCCGCAGCCAGCTTCCGGTAAATGGTGACCGCCTCTTCCGCCAGGGGCAGCGCTTCGGCCGGCAGGCCGCGTTCGGTCAGGGTCACGCCGAGGTCGGCGAGCACCTCTGCGAGGTCGGCCAGGTAACGGCCGGGAGAGGCCGCGGCCAGGCGCCGGTAGACGGCTACCGCCTCCTGCTCGGCGCTCAGGGCGTCGGCCGGCCTGTCCAGCTTCGCCAGAGTCGTCCCAAGGTTGATGAGGGCATCGGCGAGGTCGGCCAGGTGACGGCCGGGGGCGGCCGCGGCCAGGCGCCGGTAGACGGCTACCGCTTCCTGCTCGGCGTTCAACGCCTCGCCATGCCGGTCGAGTTCGGAGAGGGTCACGCCGAGACAGGTCAGGCAGGTGGCGAGCTCAGACAGGTAGAGCTCGGGGGAGGCCGCGGCCAGCCGTCGGTAAATGGCGATGGCCTCCCGCTCGGCGCTCAGGGCTTCGGTCGCGCTCTCCAACTCCCCGAGATGCACCGATTCCATGAGCAACCGAGCCCGCCTGCTCCCGTCGCCCTCGTCCGGGACTTCCGCCACAGCTCATCTCTCCATCGACATCGGGCGGCGACCGTTGCGGTGCCGTTCTTTCCTGGAAGGCCGTCACAGGCCTGAAGGCGCGTGACGGCCGGTCGGGCGCGGTGGGCGCGGTGGGCGCGGTGGGCGCGGTGGGCGCGGTGGGCGCGGTGGGCGCGGTGGGCGCGGTGGGCGCGGTGGGCGCGGTGGGCGCGGTGGGCGCGGTGGGCGCGGCTTGAACGATTTGGGCCTGCGCACACTGAGCCGGCGCCCTACCCTCCTGCAGGCCTTGAGCATCTCGCCGGGTCGCCGGGGCAGGGATCAGAACCAGGGAGTACAGCGCCAAGTGCGGCCGGCCTTGACACTCAGGGGCCTTCCCGCCCGCCCGCCAGCGCTACCGCGGGAGGCTCTCGCGGCCTGCAATTCGGGTGCGGTCCGCCCGGCGTGGGCAAGACGAACAACCGGTCAGGTGGAACCGTGCGCAACGACAGGGCTGCACGAACCCGGGAGGATGTAGTTGGTGCTCTGCTTTCCCAGGCAGGTGTAGAAGGCGATGTCCAGACCCTCGGCGACATTGCCGTAAGAACGCTCGGTGCACTTGTCGGCACCGCTCGTGTGCCACTTGTCCGGCTGGGGCTTGAGATCGATGTCGGCCCTGACGATGACCGAATATCCATCGGCGTACCCATCGCAGATCACCATCTTGTCGCCGTCAGCTATCCATCGGCCAGAGCCGGAGCCCCAGACGATGCTGCAGCCATATTTCGTGCAGGCGGTCGGCGGGGCGGCCACGGCGGGCGTGGTGGTCAGCGTGGCCAAGGCCACGGTCGCGGCCATTACGAGTCCCAGAAAGGAGATGCTGCGCCTCATGGCGTTGTGCCTTGTCGCCCCGCGCCACCCGTGACGCGTTGCTCTGTCGTTCATCTGTCCTCCGAATCCGGCGGTCTTGAAGCTCGTACGCATGAATGTCCTTTCGCAGGTGGTCGATCAACAGGGACGGGATCACGAGACTGGCTGCGATCACCAGCAGTCGCCGATCCCTATCTCTGAGCAGGCCGGACAGGTCCCACGCCGTAAAGCCGTCCCGGCGGTTCCCAGTGGCAAGCGGCCCCCGTGGCGCTTGCCCGCCGAGGCCTGTGGCACCAGGATCGTGGCGACGGGATTGTTCGGCACCCCTCATCGAGCAGGCAAACAATGCTGTTCTCGGCGCATGAATCCCGCTCCGCGCCTCCCCGGCCAGTGGCGGCTGCTCCTGATATCGACCGACCTTCCGGCGGGCTCTTGCCAACGGCCATGAGTGTGTCGCTCACGCGTCCAGGCATTCAGGCCCGCAACGCGCGCGATCGCGAGCCAGGGCAAACAGTTGATGTAATCAGCGAGCACGTCTGAACCGTCTTCGCCGTCCAGTGAATGGAGTCCCGTAACGGTGGTGGGCCGTCGTGAAAGTCCGGTGGACCCGGCAGCGGGACCGGTGCAACGCTTTGCCTCCGAGTTACGGAAGCTGCGCCAGGAAGCGGGCCTCACCTATCGGGCCATGGCCAAGCGTGCTGGTTATTCGGTCACCACGCTGTCGCAGGCAGCGGCAGGTGAGCGTCTGGCTTCACTGCCCGTCGTCCTCTCTTTCGTGGAAACATGCGGCGGAGACGTCTCCGAATGGGAGCGCCGCTGGCAGCAGGTCGCTCATGAATTGGCCCGCGAGACGGTGGACGATGACGGTGCCGCCGGGCCGTACCTGGGCCTGGCCCCCTATGACACGCACGATTCCGGACGGTTCTTCGGACGGGATCGCCTCGTCGAGGAATTGCGCGAGCTGCTTCGACGGCATCGTTTCGCCGCGGTGTTCGGCCCTTCGGGCAGCGGCAAGTCGTCCCTGTTGCGCGCCGGGCTCGTGCCCGCCGCACGTGGGGAGACGGCGCCCACGGGCGAATCCCTCGGGCAGAGCCGGATACTCACGCCAGGCGAGCACCCGATGCTGCACGCCGACCGGCTCCGCCCCGGCGAGGGCGACTCCGACATGCTGATCGTGGTCGACCAGTTCGAGGAGGTGTTCACGCTCTGCCAGGACCAGCGCGAGCGGCGGCAGTTCATCGACCTGCTGCTCAACGCGCGGCAACCGCAGAGCCAGATGAAAGTGGTCATAGCGGTGCGCGCCGACTTCTACGGGAGATGCGCCGAGCACCGCGAGCTCACCGCAGCCCTGCGCGAGGCCAACCTGCTGGTGGGGCCGATGAACCAGGAAGAGCTCAGGGAAGCGATCGTCCGGCCGGCCATGGCCGAGGGCCTGACCGTGGAGCGAGCGTTGACTGCCGAGATCGTCGCCGACGTCGCCGACGAGCCCGGGGCTCTTCCGCTGATGTCGCACGCGCTGCGGGAGGTCTGGCGCCGCCGTACGGGGAAGATGCTGACCTTGGACGCCTACGAGAGCGTGGGCAGAGTCCACGGGGCGATCAGCCATACGGCGGAGGAGCTCTATTCCGGCCTCTCGCCGGCGCAGGCGAGCATCGCCCGGCGGGTCCTGCTCAGGCTGATCCAGCCGGGCGAGCAGGCCCAGGACACCCGCCGCCCCGCCGCGCGGGCGGAGCTGGATCCGTACGAGGAGTCGGACACCGGGCTGGTCATCGAGCAGTTGGCCGGGGCCAGGCTGATCACGCTGCACCAGGACACCGTGGAGCTCGCGCACGAGGCCTTGATCGAGTCGTGGCCGCGACTGCGTGGATGGGCGGACGAAGGACGCGATCGCCTGCGCACGCATCGGCAGTTGACCGACGCGGCCACGGCATGGGAGGCGCATGGCCGGGATGCCGGCCTCCTCTACCGGGGCACCCGGCTGGCCGTCGTCGACAAGCTGTTCATCGAGCCGCCGAACCGCGACGACCTCACGCCCCTGGAACGGAGCTTCGTTGACGCGAGCGCGGCACTGGCCCGGCGCACCTCCCAGAGGCGGGTCGCCGTCTCGGCCGTTCTGGTGGTCTTGCTGGTCGCCTCCATGGTCGCGGCGGGAGTCGCCATCCGGCAGGCCGACCTGGCCGACGACCGGCTGGCGGAGGCGACAGCCCGGCTGGTCGCCAGGCGCGCGGCTGTCCTGCGGACGAGCGACCCGAAGCTGGCCCGCCGATTGAGCGCAGCGGCCTGGCGGATCGCCCAGGTCACCGAGGTCAAGAGCGAGCTGATCGACTCGATGGCGACGCCCTTGGTGGACGTCTTCACCGCCCCGTACAACGCGACGGACCTGGTGCATGGGCTCAGCGTGGACGGCACCAGGCTGGCCGTCTACACCCCCGGTACGGCGGTCGAGCGGGGCACCCTGCGCGTGGTCGACCTGGCCACGAAGAAAGAGGTCGCGAGCGCAAGATGGACGGGCCAACCTGTCTCGGAAGTGGTGTGGAGTCCTGACGGCCGTACGCTGGCGGTGGACGACGGCACCAGCGCACAGCTGTGGACCGTCGGCGCCGGCGGCCTGACGGACCTCGGCGTGGCGTTCCCCCACCTCGCCCCTACGAAGTTCAGCCCGGACGGGCGCTTTCTCATCGGGGTCCGCGACGGGATGAACGAAGCCTTGAGCATCGCGGACCAGACACGCGTGCTGGACGAGCCGGTCAGTGCCATCAGCCCGGACGGCCGGCTGGCCCTGGTCATCCCGGCGAAAGCCAAGGAGCCGACGGGCACCCCGTCGCCCTCCGGCAGCAGGGCGAGCTCGGGGCGGGGAGTGGAGCTCTGGGACATCGAGAAGCGCAAGCCGCTCCGGGCCACCCGGCTACCGCAAACCGCCACGGAAGGCGTGTTCAGTCCAGACGGGAAGCACCTGGCCGTCTCCACCAGCGACGGTGTCCGGCTGTGGGAGATCTCCTCGGGCAAGGAGGCCCTGAGCCCGCTGCTTCCGCCTGCGGAACGTGTGGAGTTCAGCCCCGACGGCCGCTTCCTGGCCGGGACGCGGGGTGGGGGGTGGGTGCTTCTGTGGCGGGTGGACGACGGCACACTGCTGATGAGCTCCTCGGTTCTCTCCGACGTCGTGGGAGCCGATGCCCGCTTCTCGCCGGATGCCCGGGTCCTCGGGGTGATCGGCCAGTTCGGCACGGTGAACGTCCTGGACATCTCCCCCTACACCCGTCCGGAGGTGCTCGCTCCGGGAAGCGGCAAGCGGGTGTTCAGCCCGGACGGCCGCTTCCTGGTGACGGCGGGTCGCCGAAAAGGCAGGCCGGAAGTGCGCCTTTGGGATGTCGCCGCGCGGAAACCCGTGAGCGACCCGCTACCCGTCGACGATCTCCCCGGAAACGACTCAACGGAGACGGCGTACTCCCCGGTGTTCAGCCCCGACGGGCGCACGCTTGCGCTCACCCACCCCTGGTCTCCCGTGGTGACCTTGTGGGACACCACGAACGGCCGCAACGTCGGCGCATTGCGCGTCCGGAGCCGGACAGCCGCCGGAGTCTTGCGCGTGGCCTTCTCCCCCGACGGCAGAACCGTCGCGATCGTCCCCCTCAGCGCGCACCCGGACAACGAAGAGGCGCTCGACGGCCTGGATCTCGACGACCTGGAACTGTGGGACGTGGGAGCCAGGAAGTGGATCCGCACCGTCCCCGGTGCGGGATCAGGGGCGCTGATCTTCGAGCCGGATGGGCGCCGGTTGTTCGTGGACAGATCGAGCAAGGGGCGCATCCTGGTCGATACGGCCACTGGAGAGGTACTTCAGCACCCATCGGACGCCCGCGCCGAGGGAGAGATTCTCTTCATCGAGAACAGGGCCGCGATCGGCGACAGGGATGGGCATTTGACGTTCTGGGACAGGGAATTGCGCAGGCGCCTGGCCCCGCCGCAGACCGTACACACCGCATCGATCAACGCTCTTGTCCCTTACCCGCCCGGCGAACTACTCGCGACCGTCGCCGACGAAGGCGATCTTGGCATCCAGCTGTGGGATTGGCGGGGATATCAGCGAATGGCCGCACCGATCAGCTACAACACCCCGTCGGTACCGGCCGTGGCGTTCAACCGGACCGCCCTGCTCGTCTCATCCGCGGACGGGTCCTTACGTGAGATCACCGTCGATCCCGGCACCGCCACCGCCGTGATCTGTCACCGGGACGGTGGCCTGTCCCCTGCCGAGTGGCGACAACACATCCCAGAACTGGCCTATGAAAAGACCTGCCGCTGACGCTACCCGCGCTCGGCCGTTTCTCCGGGCACAACAGGGCATCCCATGGCATGGCTGAAGCCCCGCACCGCAGCCTGGGCTGACTGGCTCGATGTCCCTCGCCCCACGACGTCGGCCCGGGTGGGCGTTGGTCCTGACGGGCGAGGCCGGCGCATGTGTCTCGTCTGGTCTCAGAGATAGCAGGTCAGGCAATGGGAGCGACGCCGTCCAAGCCCCGGGCCGCACCTCGTGGTCGCCCGGGCCAGTACTGACAGACGTCAGCCTCGGATGGCCTTCAGCTTCCTGACGTGCTCGTCACCGGTTGCCGCACCATGAAGACGTCGACCGGGTCCTCGGTCTCCACCGTGAACCCGTGGCGTTCGTACAGTCGCTGCGCAGCACTCCCCTGCAGGACGTTCAGCCGGACGATCATGCCTTCGGCGTCGACCCGCTCCAGCAGTTCGCGGAGCACGGCCGAGCCGAGGCCCCGGCCCTGGAGTTCCTGGGCGAGGTAGAAGTGCTCGAACCACCACGCGTCCTCCCCCGGGCGGAATGTCACGCAGCCCGCGAAATCGCCGCCCGCCTCGATGATCGACGTGTAGTCCGGGGAGAAGGAGTCCCGGAAGCGTTGCCGGACCCGTTGCTCGTCATAGCGGCCCAGCCGCTGCAGGTCCGCGCGCATGACCGCCGCGCGCAGCTCCGCGATCGGCTCGACGTCTCCCGGCTCCGCGCGGCGCAGCGTCCACGTGATCGGGTGGTCCGACCCGATCCCGTGCGTCGCCAACCCCGGCCGCCCCCCGTCAGTTCTCATGCGCGGGAGTATCCCAGAGGCCCGCCCGCGGGCCGATGGCCGGGGTGGGTGGGAAATGGGTGGCGGGCGTCGGGTCGCGGGCGGTTGACCTCAGCCGATCTTCGTCGGAGGGACCTTTATGATCGTGGTCATCGGGGCGTCCGGGGCGCTCGGCCGTCTGGTCATCGACCGATTGTCCGCTCGATCCGGCGCGCAGGATCAAGCAGCAGCTGGCGGCGAGCTCACCAGCAGCACCGGCGACGCGCCCTGAACACCGCTTTCCGGTCCGACCTGGCCGACGCCGCCGGCCGGGGGCTGACCGGTGACAGCCATCTGGGGCGGGCGTACGACTTCACCGGACCGTTGTGACTACCGGGAGGCGGCCGATGCCGGGCCGGGGCCGATGAGCTGGGTCAATGCGCAGGTACGGGCAGGGGCGCTGGAATTCCAGAGCCCGGACCTGACGCATGTGCTGGGCAGATCCGAATCTCGGGATCGGACCCTCAGCCGCCGAGAACGCCGCTTGGCAGGACCCTGTTGAGTGCTCCCGCGCTCAGAATTGCTTTGAGAAGGTTGACCACTTGGCTGACCAGCGAGCCGAGCAGTTCTCCTGATTGGGCTGCGGCGGTGGCTGGGCCGGCGAGCGCGACGGTCAGCGTCGCACCTATGGCGAGAAGTAGTCCCATCCGGGCGATGGATTTCACCAGTGCCTCCATGAGTGCTAACAGAGAGTTATGGATCATCACTCTATGTGCATGACATGGCGCGCGCCATCTTCTCCGCGTCGCGTTTCTGCCGCACGCCCCAAACACCGCGAAGCAGAGAAACCCTAATTACCTACCAAGTCAGTTGACTTTGCAGATGGAGCGATCTACGTTTGATGGCGTGACGACCACGGCTCTGACGATCCGGGGTCACGTGGACTTCTGCCGCGTGGCCAGCGCGCTCTGTCCGTCCTTCCGACCGCAGGCAAACCCTCCAACGGAAGGAAAAATCCCATGTCATCCCTGTCCATCGTCCCTGTCGCCGGCCGGATAGGCGCCGAGATCTCCGGCGTACGGCTCGGCGGCGATCTGCCTGCCGGCGTCGTCGCGGAGATCCGCCTGGCGCTGCTCGGCCACAAGGTGGTCTTCTTCCGCGGACAAGACCATCTCGACGAGCGGGGCCAGGTGGCCTTCGCCCGGCTGCTCGGCGAACCGACCGCCGCGCACCCGACCGTTCCCTCGCTCGACGGGAACGACCACGTCCTCGACCTCGACTACAGCGACGGCCAGAAGGTGGATCGCTGGCACACGGACGTGACGTTCGTGGACCGGCCGCCGCTGGCGTCGGTGCTGCGGGCCGTCAGCGTCCCGGCCGCCGGCGGCGACACGCTGTGGACCAACACCGTGGCCGCGTACGAGCACCTGCCCGCCGAACTGCGGGACCTGCTCGACCGGCTGCGGGCCGTACACACCAACCAGCACGACTACGTACGCGTCGCCGCCTCCGACGATCCCGAGCGGGCGCGGGAACGCGCCGAGGTGTTCGCCTCCACGGTGTTCGAGACCGAGCACCCCGTGGTGCGGGTGCACCCGGAGACCGGCGAGCGCTCGATCCTGCTCGGGGACTTCGCCAAGCGGCTGGTGGGGCTGTCGGGGCACACGTCCGCCTCGCTCATCCGCCTCATCCAGGAGCACGTCACCGAGGTCGAGAACACGGTGCGCTGGCGCTGGGCACCCGGTGACGTCGCCATCTGGGACAACCGGGCGACGCAGCACCGGGTGGTGCACGACTTCGGCAGCCGTCCGAGGCGGCTGCACCGGGTCACGATCGCGGGTGACGTGCCGGTGGGCGTGGACGGCCGTCCCAGCGTCGTGCTGAGGGGCGACGCGGCCGCCTACTCCCCGATCGCCGCCTGACCTCTGCTCCTTGCGGATGGCCCTGGCCCCGACGACGTGGCCAGGGCCATCCGCATGTCCGGCCCATGGAACCGGAACGGCCACCCGGCGGTGTGCCGGGCGGCCGTTCGTGCTGGGTGGTTTCTCTACGGGTGGGCGATGAAGCGGCCGAAGCGGCCCTGGTGGTAGATGAGAGGACGGCCTGGGCTGTGCACCCTGGCCTCGGCTACCAGGCCGACCACCAGGATGTGGTCGCCCACGTCCACCGTGTCGTGCGGGAGGCAGATGAGGTGGGCGGAGACGTCCTGGAGCAGGGGCGCGCCCAGGGAGCCCGGACGCCAGCGGGTGGGCTCGGCGAACCGGTCGATGTCCTTGCGCGCGAACCTGGCGGCCAGGTCGGCCTGGTCGCTGGCCAGGACGTTGACCGCGAAGTGGTCCGCGTCGCGCAGCCAGGGCCAGGTGGTGGAGGACTGGTCGACGTAGAACGAGACCAGGGGTGGGTCGAGGCTGACGGAGGAGAAGGAGGTCGCCGTGAGCCCGACGGGGATGCCGTCGGTCTGGGCGGTGATGATGACGACTCCGGCGGCGTGTACGGCGAGCGCCCGGCGGAACCCGTCGGGGTCGACCGCACCCCTGTCCGGCCCCTCCTCGCTCGCCCCCGCGCCGGAAACCGGCCGCGACTCCGACGGCGGCCGCGCCTCCGAAAACGACCTCGCTTCCAGAGTTGGGCTCGCCTCCGATATCGACCTCGCTTCCGGAGCCGGGCGCGTCGCAGGCACCGTCGGCGCCTCGGACGCCAGGCGGATCTCGTGCCCATTGCGGGAGCCGGGCACAGCGCGCGAATCGGGCACAGCGCGCGAGTCAGGAGCAAGGCGAGGGTCAGCGCCCGGGCGTGGGTCCGTAATCGGGCGCAGGTCCTGGGCCGGACCCGCATCCGAAACCGGGCGCGGGTCCTGGCCCAGACGCGGATCCTGGCTCGGGCGAGGGTCCGAAACCGGGCGGGGGTCCCTTGCCGGGCGGGGGTCTGCGGCGCGGCGTGCGTCCCGGGCCTGGCGGGCCTCTCTGGCGCGGCGGGCCTCCCGAGCGGCCACCGTTTCCGTCACGAAAGCGCCCCTTCCTTGAGTACAGCGGTCACCTGCGGACCCACACGATCGGCCCACCCCGCCACCACCTCTCCCAGCTCAGGAATCTGCGACTCCAGCACCGCCAGCCCCGGGGTCGGTACGAAGGCGCCCAGTTCCACCAGCAGCGGGCGCAGGTGCACCTCCACCGCCAGCGAATGCTTGGGATCCCCCATGACCAGGAGCGGCAGCGCCGCCGTGCCCGCCAGCGCGTCCGGTGGCAGGCGGTCGAGGAACGACTTCAGCAGCCCCGTGTAGGTGCCCTTGTAGGTGGGGCTCGCCACGACGAGGATGCTCGCCGAGGTCACCAGTCCCAGCGCCGCGGCCACGTCGGGGTGTGCGAGGGGCGAGAGGAGGTGGGGCGCCAGGCCCGACAGGTCCACGACCTCGTACGCCTCCGGCGCGGCGCCGAGGCGGTCGCCGACGGCCTGGGCGGCGGAGGCGGCGACCGAGAGCGTGCGGGAGCCGGGCCGGGGGTTGCCCACGAGCGTCACGATGCTCATCGCGCCACCGCCACTTCGCGCCGCTCGCCGGCGGCGTAGCGGGACGGGGGTCTGGGCAGGCCGTAGTTCTCGCGGAGCGTGCGCCCCTCGTACTCGTACCGGAACAGGCCCCTGATCTGCAGCTCCGGCACCACCTGGTCGACGAAGTCGCTCAGGCCGCCGGGCAGGATCGGCGGCATGACGTTGAACCCGTCGGCCGCGCCGGCCAGGAACCATTCCTGGATCTGGTCGGCGATCTGCTCCGGCGTTCCGGCGACCACGCGGTGGCCCCGGCCGCCCGCCAGGCGGTTGAGGAGCTGCCTGACCGTGAGGTTCTCGCGCCTGGCCAGGTCCACGACGAGCTTGCGGCGGCTCTGGGCCCCCTCCGTCTCCACGGGTATGTCGGGCAGGGGCCTGTCCAGGGCGTCCTCGGTCAGTTCGATGCCGGTCATGTGGGAGAGCTGCGCCAGCCCGTACGCGGGAATGATCAGGTCCTCCAGCTCCTTCTCCAGCCGCAGCGCCTCGCGCTCGGTCGAGCCGATGATCGGCGAGATGCCCGGCAGGATGAGCACGTCCTCGTGCCGCCGCCCGTAGGCGGCCAGCCGCCCCTTCAGGTCGGCGTAGAACTCCTGCCCTTCCCGCAGGGTCTGCTGGGCGGTGAAGACGGCCTCCGCGTAGCGGGCGGCGAACTCCTTGCCGTCCTCCGAGGACCCGGCCTGGACCAGGAGCGGGTGACCCTGGGGCGGGCGGGAGGTGTTCAGGGGGCCGCTGACCGAGAAGTGCTCCCCCGCGTGCTCGATCGGGTGGATCTTGCCGGTGTCGGCGTAGTCGCCGGCGACGCGGTCGCCCAGGATCGCGTCGTCCTCCCAGCTGTCCCACAACTTCTGCGTGACCTCCAGGAACTCGCCGGCCCTGGCGTAGCGGTCGGCGTGCGAGGGGCGGACGATGCCGAAGTTGCGGGCCTCGGCCTCGCCGGCGGAGGTGACGATGTTCCAGCCGGCCCGGCCGCCGCTGATGTGGTCGAGCGAGGCGAACTTGCGGGCCACGTGGAAGGGCTCGTTGTACGTCGTCGACACGGTGGCGATGAGGCCGATGTGATCGGTGACGGCGGCCAGGGCCGACAGCAGGGTCAGGGGTTCGAGACCGCCGAGGGCGTTGTGCCGGACGTTGCCGTGCAGGGCCACGCCGTCGGCGAGGAAGACGGAGTCGAGCTTGCCGCGTTCGGCGATCCTGGCGAGCTCCTGGTAGTGGCGGACGTCGGTGAGGCGGGCGGGCTCGGTCCGGGGATGTCTCCAGGCCGCCTCGTGGTGGCCGACGCCCATGAGGAAGGCGTTCAGGTGGAGCTTTCTCGTCAAGTGGTCCTCCAGGTGGAGAAGCGGCGCTCGACGCCGACCAGGAGCAGGTTGAACAGCAGGCCGAGTACGGAGATCGTGATGATTCCCGCGTACATGTCGGGGATGCGGAAGCTGGACTGGGTGTCGAGGATGAGATACCCGAGCCCGGCCTTGGCGCCCACCATCTCGGCGAAGAGCAGGACGAGGATCGAGTACGCGCCCGCCAGCCGCACGCCCGTGAAGATGGTCGGCACGGCGGCGGGCAGGATCACCTTCTGGAACAGGCGGACCGGGCCGAGCCCCATCGACCTGGCCGACTTGATGAGCAGCGGCTCGACGGTCTTCACGCCGCTGATCGTGTTGAGCAGGATCGGCCACGCGCACGCGTACAGCACGAACGTGACCTTCGTCGTCTCCCCGATGCCCAGGATCAGCGTGAACACCGGCAGCAGCGCCACCGCCGAGGTGTTGCGGAACAGCTCCAGCAGCGGCGTGAGAAAGTCCGCGACCGGTTTGTACCAGCCGATCAGCAGGCCGAGCGGGATCGCCAGCACGATGGCCAGGCCGAAGCCGGACAGCGAGCGGGCGAGGGACGCCTCCAGGTGCTCGGGGAGCTGGCCGCCGACGAGGAGGTCGTACCAGGCGACGAGGTTCTCCGAGAGCGGCGGGACGAAGACGGAGTCAACGACGCCGAGCCTGGGCAGCACCTCCCAGGCGGCGAGGAGGAGCAGGATGGCGGTGGAGTTGGTGACCGCCCGCCTGAGCAGCCGCCCGCCGACAACCCGCCGGCGCGGCACCCCCGCCGAAGTAGAGGTCAAGGCCGGGGCCGGGGTCAGCGTCGGAGCAGAGGTCGCGGTCGGGGCCGGGGTCGGAGCAGAGGCCGGAGTCGGGGCAGGGGCGGCCTCTGGGGCCTCGTCGTCCGGGAGGTCGTATCGGTGGACGTCGCCGGAGAGCAGTTTCTGGTCAGCCACGGGTCGCCGCCACCTTCCGCTCCTGCACCTGCGCCGCCGCAACCTCTTCACGCAGCAGCCCCCACACCCGGTGGCGGTATTCCCCGAACGCCGGGTCCGCCCGCAGATCTCCCTCGCGCGAGGAGAAGCGCACGTCGATGACCTCCTTGATCCGCCCCGGCCGCGAGGTCATCACGGCGACCCGTTGCCCCAGGTAGACGGCCTCGTCGATGCCGTGCGTGATGAACACGACGGTCTTGCCGGTCTGCTCCCACACGTGCACGAGCTCCTCCTGCAGGGACTCGCGGGTCTGCGCGTCCAGGGCGGCGAACGGCTCGTCCATCAGCAGCACGTCCGGGTCGAACGCGAGGCTGCGCGCGATGGCCACCCGCTGGCGCATGCCGCCCGACAGCTCGTGCGGATAGCGCTCCTCGAACCCGGCCAGCCCCACGAGCGCGAGGTGCTCGCGGGCCCGCCGCGCCCGCTCCTTCCTGGGCACGCCCTTGGCCTCCAGCCCGAACTCGACGTTGGACTGCGCCGTGCGCCACGGGAACAGCGCGTACTGCTGGAAGACGACGCCCCGGTCGAGGCCGGGCCCGGTCACCCGCGCGCCGTCGATGAGGATCTCCCCGGACGTCGGCGCGGTCAGCCCGGCGATGAGGTCGAGCAGGGTGGACTTGCCGCAGCCGCTGGGCCCGACGAGCGTGAGGAACTCGCCCTCGCGCACGTCGAGGTCGATGCCGGACAGCGCGGTGAACGGCTGGTCGGCGTCCCTGAGCTGGAACGTCTTGGCCACGTTCCGGATGCTGATCTTGGTCATGACCCGCTCCCGCCCGCATAGGGGTTGAACTGATTGGTGTAGAGGTCGGAGACCTTGACCTGGCCGGGCTTGATCTCGCCCTCGCGCTCCAGCCAGTCGGCCCAGGTCTTGAACTCCTGGTCGGCGATGACACCGCCCTTGGCGGCGATGCCGGTGCTCTTCCAGAACCGCACGGTGTCGGCGCTCTCGTTGCGGCCGCGCTTGGCGATGATCTGCTGGAACTTGGCGACGACCTCCTCGCGGGAGTGGGTGCGCGCCCACTCGATGGCCTTCGCGAATCCGGTCACGAACGTCTTGACGGTGTGGGGGTTGGCGGCGATGAAGTCCTCGCGGAGCACGACGGACCCGGCGGTGAACGAGCCGAACAGGTCCACGTCCTTGAACAGGGGGCGCAGGCCGCCGCGTTCCAGCGCCTTGTCCCTGAGCACGCCGCCGAGGGTGCCGACGTCGAGCTGCCCCTGGCGCAGGGCCTGCTCGGTGTTGACCGGCGGGATCACCACGAGCTGGACCTGCTTGACCTCCTCGGGCGTCAGCCCTTCGCGCTTGAGGTACTCCTTGATGACGGCCTCGTGGTGGGCGCCGAGGGTGTTGACGCCGATCTTCTTGCCGATCAGGTCGCGGGCGGACCTGATCGGGCTGTCCTCTTTGACGTAGTAGCCCTGGTAGGTGTCCTGGTCGGAGCCGTAGTAGCCGATCACGGCCTTGATCGGCGCCTTGGCGGCCTTGAGCTTGACGATGGCGCCGTTGAAGGCGCCGCCGAACTCGGTCTGGCCGGTCGCGGCCGACTGGATGTCCTGGGGGCCGGAGGTGGTGTTGCCGACCCACTTCAGCTTGACGTCCCCGAGATAGCCGAGCTCCTCGGCCAGCTCGGGGAAGGTGACGTTGCCGGCGTTGCCCTGGTAGCGCAGCACCTTCACCTCTTGTTGGGGGTTCGCCTGGGCCGTGCCGCAGGCCGCCAGGACGGCGGGCATCAAGGCGGCCAGGAGGGCATGTCTGGTCTTGATCACGATGTTTCCTCTGAGGAGGGAGAGAGGGGGTTCAGCGGTACGTGATCAGCGACACTGCGCGCTGGCGACGTGGCCGAAGTCCACGTGCGGGCGCCGGGTCAGGTAAAGGCCCATGCCCATGAAACTACGTTCCTCCGTCCGTAAAGTCAACTTTTCCTACTGGATATACATGAATTAGCTCCAAGCATCCGCGAGCAGCTCATACGAGCGGACGCGGTCGGCGTGGCCGTGCGTGATCGTGGTGATCAGCAGCTCGTCGGCCCCGGTGACCCGCTGGAGCACCCCCAGCCCGTCCGCCACCGCCTCCGGGTCGCCGACGAACTGGGTGTCGAGGCGGTCGGCCACCAGCTTCCTGTCCTCCTCGCTCCACACGTGGGCGTCGGCCTCCTCCGGCGTGGGGTACGGCATCGCGCCCTGCCCGGTGCGGATGCTGCGCACCCACAGGCCGTAGGGCTTGGCCAGCTCCCGCGCCGTGGCCGCGTCCCGCGCCACGACGGCGTCGGCGGACACGATCACGTACGGCTCCGCCAGGACGTCGGACGGCTTGAACGCCTTTCGGTACGCTTCCACCGCCTCCAGGACACTGGCCGGGCTGACGTGGTAGTTGGCGGCGAACGGCAGGCCCCGCTCCCCCGCCACCTGCGCGCTCTGGCCGCCGCTGCTGCCCAGGATCCACACCTCGACGTCCGCGCCCTCGCCCGGGATCGCATGGGCGGTCCGGCCGTCGGGGGAGGCGTAGGTGCCGGCCAGGAACGCCTGGACGTCGTCGAGCTGGTCGGCGAAGTCCGGTGTCTCGGCGCCGGGCTGCTGGAGGAGGGAGGCCTGGAAGGCCAGGTGCGGCGCCGCCCTGATCAGCGCGGAGAAGTCGAACGGGGGCGGGATGAGCAGCCCGTCCACCACCCGCGCCGCCGAGGGAGGAGGGTCCGGCGGGCGTTCCGAGTGGCGGGCGAGCTCGGCGCGGCGCTGGCCGGAACGTCCGAGACCCAGGTCGATGCGCCCCGGATGGGCCGCGTCCAGGAGTCCGAACTGCTCCACCACCGCCAGCGGCGTCTGGTGGCCGAGCTGCACCGCCCCCGAGCCGACCCGGATCCGGGCGGTCGCCGCGGCCACCAGACCGATGAGCACGGCGGGCGCCGAGCCGGCCACCCCCTCGGCGAAGTGGTGCTCGGCCAGCCAGTACCGGTGATAGCCGAAGGACTCGGCCTGCCGCGCCAGGTCGACGGTGTTGCGGATGGCGTCCCGGGCGGTCCCGCCGGAGGGGATCGGCGCCAGGTCGAGGATGGACAGGGGGACCGTCATGAGGAACCTCCCGGGAACGGCCTGCTCGGTATCTCCTTGCGCAGCACCGGAGCGATGTCCGACTGGAACAGCTCCAGCGCCGAGCGGTGCCGCGCGTCCGTCAGCCCGTCGGCGTCCGCGTGCAGGTGCATCACCTCGTGCCCGAACCGGTCGTGGTAGCGGTGCACTTGTCGACGATCTGCGCGGAATCGCTCGTTGGTGGACTTGCGGCCGTCATGAACGATCAAGGTGATGGCCAGAAATTTCACGCAATGTCAGCTTTCTTAGAGACATAACGGTTGATCGCGGGCGGCAGGCCGAGGTGCCCGCGCAGGGTGGCGGCCTCGTACCGGCTCCTGAAGGCGCCGCGCCGCTGCAGCTCGGGGACCAGCCGCCGGGTGATCGCCTCCAGGTCGAGCGGCACGGCGCCGGGCCGCAGCCGGAACCCCTCGATCCCGGCCTCCTGCCAGTCCAGCAGCAGGTCGGCCAGCTCGGCGGCGGTGCCGGCGAAGGTGTACGCGTCGGACTCGGGCGGCGCGGCGAGCCCGTCGAGCCGCTCCTTCCGGCCGGCCGCGTCGTCGCCGACGTGGACGAGCAGGTCGGCCAGGATCTTGAGCGGTTGCCCCTCCCTGGGGCGGCTCCTGACCTGCTCGACGATGTCCCGCGCGTGGTCACGGCTGTGCGGGGTGACGAGGACGACGTCGGCGGAGCGGGCGGGCAGCTCGTACGGCACCCGCGACCCCCCGTGGTCGAGCACGGTCACGACCGGCTGCCCCTGCGGCGGCCTGGGCGTGATCGACGGCCCCTTGACGGAGAACCTGGATCCGGCGAAGTCGATGTAGTGGAGCTTGTCGCGGTCGACGAACCGGCCGGTGGCCACGTCGCGGATCTCGGCGTCGTCCTCCCAGCTGTCCCACAGCCGCCTGGCCACCTCGACGGCGTCGGCCGCCTCCTCGAAGAGGTCCGCGATGAGCCCCCGGGCCTGCTCGTCTGGCTCCCATCGGCCCGCCGTGTCCCGTTTGGGGATGAGCGCCGGGATCTCCCGGCGGCCGAAGTGGGCGGCCTCCCAGGCACGGGCCGAGACCTGGACCCGCCAGCCCGCGCGCCCCAGGCTGACGTGGTCCAGGCTCGCGATGCCGATGGCCACGTGGAACGGCTCCGTGTGCGTCGTCGTGGCCGTGGGCACCAGTCCGATGCGCGTGGTGAGCGGCGCGAGCGCCGCCGCGAGCAGCACCGCGTCGAACCGGCCGCGCACCTGGTCGGTGCGGTCGTCGGGCCCGTCCAGGCCCGAGGTCTGCAGGCCCAGGGCGTCCTCGATGGTGACGAAGTCGAGCAGCCCGCGCTCGGCCTCGGCGACGAGCCCGGCCCAGTGGCGGGCGGTGAACAGCTCCCGCGCGTTGACGGCCGGGTCCCGCCAGGCGGCCGGATGCCAGCCGGCGCCGTCGAGCGCGACGGCCAGGTGCAGGGGCGCCCGCGTCATGCCGCGCCTCCCAGCCCGAGGTGCTCGCGGAGCGTGGCGCCCTCGTAGTCGGTACGGAACGCGCCGCGCTCCTGCAGCAGCGGCACCACCCTGTCCACGAAGTCGTCCAGCCCGCCCGGCGTGAGGTGCGGGACCAGGACGAACCCGTCGGCGGCGCCCGTGCGCACGAACTCCTCGATCTGCGCGGCCACGGTCGCGGGCGAGCCCACGAACGACTGCCGCCCGGTCATGTGGATCACCAGTTCGCGGATGCTCAGCTCCTTCTCCTCGGCCACGGCCCGCCATCGCGCCGCCACGGCGACCCGGTCGGCCACCTGTACCCGGCCCTGGGAGACGCCCTGCTCGGCGGCCGGCTCCACGTCGGGCAGCGGCCCTTCGGGGTCGTAGGCGGACATGTCCCGGCCCCAGATCTGCTCCAGGAAGGCGAGCGCGGTCTGCGGCCCCACCTGCTGCCGGCGGATCTCGGCGGCGCGCTCGGCCGCCTCGGCGTCGGTGTCGCCGAGCGCGAACGTCGCCGCCGGCATGATCTTGAGCTGGTGCGGCTCCCGCCCGTAGGCGGCCAGGCGGCGTTTGACGTCGGCGTAGAAGGCCCGGCCCTCCTCCAGCGTGCCGTGGCGGCTGAAGATGACGTCGGCGTTGGCGGCGGCGAACTCCCTGCCCTCGTCGGAGTCCCCCGCCTGGATGACCACGGGGTGACCCTGCGGGCTGCGCGGGACGTTGAAGCGCCCCTCGACGGTGAAGTGGCGGCCCCGGTGGCTGACCGCCGAGACCGACCCGGGCCGCAGGAACCGCCCGCTCTCCTGGTCGGCGAGCACCGCGTCGGGCCGCCAGGAGTCCCACAGCTCGCGCGACAGCCGGACGAACTCCTCGGCCCGCGTGTAGCGCTCGGAACGGTCCAGGTAGCCGCCTCGGCGGAAGTTCTCGCCGGTGAAGGCGTCGGAGGTGGTGACCACGTTCCAGGCGGCCCGTCCCGCGCTGAGGTGGTCGAGCGTGGCCAGCCGCCTGGCCAGCTCGTACGGCTCGTTGAAGGTGGCGTTGACGGTGGCGGCCAGCCCGAGGCGCTCGGTGACGGCGGCGAGCGCGGCCAGCACGGTCAGCGACTCGGGGCGGCCGACCACGTCCAGGTCGTGGATGCGTCCCTTCAGCTCGCGCAGCCGCAGGCCCTCGGCCAGGAAGAAGAAGTCGAACTTGCCCCGCTCCGCCGTGCGGGCCAGGTGGACGAAGGATTCGAAGTCGATCTGGCTGCGGGAGCGGGGGTCGGTCCAGACGGTGGTGTTGTTGACGCCGGGGAAGTGCGCGGCCAGGTGGACCCGCTTCATGCGACCTGCCCGCGGCGACAGGGGACGTCACATTCGGTCATGATGTGCTCCTTGGCTCAATACCCAGTTAAACAGTAGGAAAACTGGGTATCGCTGTCAACGGAGCGCGGAAGCGGGCAACGGGATCGCGGGGAACGGATTGTCGGGCAGCAGGATGACGCGGCGCGGACGGTCGGCCTGACCTGCGGCGTCGAGGTGAAGGAGCGCGGCGCCGATGCCGGCCGCGCCCACCATGTAGCCGGTGTCGGCCGTCACCTCGCCGGGCCGCAGCCGCCGGTACGCCTGGTACCAGCGGTAGCCGCGCCCGTCGTGGTCGGTGGCCCGGCCGATCAGGTCGGTGGCGAGCCCGCGGGCGTACTCCAGGTGGGACTCCTCCCCCGTCGCCGCCCACAGCCCCACGAAGAACTCGATGAGCCCGGCCGTCCCGCAGCACTGGCAGGCCACGTTCCAGTAGCCCTCGGTACGGCGGCGCGGCACGCCGCTCTTGACGATGCCGCGCGCCAGCCGCTCCACCCACTCCAGGTCGCCGGGGTCGCCCCCCACCCGGTGGAGCTCGTAGAACATCCTGGCCACGCCCGCGGAGCCGGAGCAGAAGCCCAGGTAGTGCAGCTCCCTGGCGTGCGGCACGTGGTGCGGCACGACCGCGCACCCGCCGGCCACGACGCTGATCTCGCGGACGAAGGCCGCGCCGCTGCGCGCGGCGAACAGGAAGCGCTCGTCGCCCGTCACCCCGTACAGGCGGGCCAGCAGGAACGCGGTCCCGGCCGTGCCGGCGAGGAAGCCGGGCGTGACGGCGTCCACGGGCAGGTCGGCGCAGTCGCCGAACCGGTGCCCCGGGACGGGCAGCCGGGCGATCCGCAGGCCCGCCTCCACGGCCGCCTCCTCGTACGCGGGCACGCCGAGATGGGTGGCGGCCCGCAGCAGCCCGAGGATGATGCCGCCCTCACCGCGCTGCGCGGGATCGCGCGACCACCCGACGCCGCCCTCGGACTCCCGGCCCCGGCGGACGATCACGTCGGCGATGGCGGCGGCCTCGGCCTCGAACGCGCCTTCGCCGAGCACCCAGCCGGCCTCCATGAGCGCGACCATCGTGCCGGTCAGCCCGTGGTAGAGGGAGAGGTCGTCCTGCTCGCGCCAGGTGGCGGCGAGCCTGCGGGCCCCCTGCCTGACATCCTCCAGGTACGCCTCGTGGCCGGTGGCCGCGGCCAGCTCGAGGAAGAACAGCACGACGCCCGCCGCCCCCGAGTAGAGGGACGAGGGCTCGGAAGTGACCGCCGACCCGCCGTGCGGATCGGGATTGGCCAGCCAGCGCCTTCCGTGCCCGTCGTCGGCCGCGGCGGATCTGATCCATCGCCCCGCCAGGATGGCGGCGGTCAGCGGGGAATCGGCTCGGGCGCTCGATGCGCGGATCCTGTCCAGACTCACCCGTCCAGCATCCCACACATTTGGTAGGAAATTCAGGAAAGCCGGGGAACCGCCGCGACCAGTTCCCGCGTGTACGGGTGCCGGGGGCGGGTGAACACCTCCGTCACCGTCGGGGCGGGGGCCCAGGGCCCTGGCGATGGCGACGCGCTGCCGCTGGCCGCCCGACAGCTCCCGAGGGTGGCGGCCGGCGACGCCGGGCGGCAGGCCGACGCGTTCGAGCAGGTCGAGCACCAGTCGGGCCAGGGTGGTCTTGCCCGAGCCCGACTCGCCGACGACGCCGAGCGTCTCGCCCTCGTACAGGGTGAACGAGACGTCGTCGACCACCCGGCGCGGCCCGTACGACCTGGACAGGCCGGTGCCGGCGAGCACCCGCGCCGACGGGTTCGGCGTGCGGCGCGGCAGCGGCGAGCCCGGCCTCGCGGTGGACAGGCGAGTGCCCCGGGAGGCGGCCGACGGGACGGCGGCCAGCAGCGAGCGGGTGTAGTCGTGCGAGGGCGCCGACAGCACGCTCCCGGTGGGGCCCTCCTCGACGACGCGGCCGTCCTTCATGACGAGGACGCGGTCGGCGATCGAGGCGACGACGGCCAGGTCATGGCTGATCAGCAGGGCACAGCCGGCGGCCCGGCGCTCGGGCTCGTCGGCGACCCCCACGGTCCGCAGCGGATCGAGGGAGACCAGCGCGTCCTGCAGCACCAGCCCGGCGAACCCGCCGCGCAGCCGGCGCCGCTGCGCCGGTCCGAAGCCGAGCGCGTCCTGGCCGCCGACGCTGAACGGTAATGCATGAATGTCTGTCAACGCCCTCTCGATAGGCTTGATCCCCACGGACTCGAAGGAGCCAGCTCGATGATCTTCATTACCGCCAAGTTCCGCATCCTGCCCGAGCACGCCGACCGCTGGCCGGAGATCGTCGCCGAGTTCACCGAGGCGACCAGGGCCGAGCCGGGCTGCCTGTGGTTCGACTGGTCGCGCAGCCTCGCGGATCCGACGGAATACGTGCTGGTGGAGGCGTTCCGCGACGGCGACGCCGGGGCGGCGCACGTGCAGTCGGCCCACTTCAAGCAGGCCCAGCAGACGCTGCCGCCGCACCTCGCCGAGACGCCGCGCATCGTGAACGCGACCGTCCCGCAAGACGACTGGTCCCTGCTCGGCGAACTGGCCGTCCCGGACCGCGACTAGCGCGCCGGGCCGGCCCCCCGACGTCCAGGGGCCCGGGCCCGACGGCCGGCCCTTCGAAGTCCCGGAGTTCGGGTGTGGCGGCCTGCTCTCCGAAGCCCAGGGGCCTGCGGGTGGCCGCTCCTCCTCCGAAGTCCCGGAGCCCGCAGGTGGCCGCCGCCCCTCCGAAGACCCGGAGCCCGCGGGTGACGGCCGGCCTTCCGAGCCCGTGGGGCCCGAGCGCGGCGGCGCCCCCCTTCCCCCGAAAGGACCTTCGCCGAAGTGCGGCGGTCAGCGGCCCTGGCGGACGTTGCCGTAGGTGAACAGGCTGATCGGCCCGGGACCCGCCACGGCCTGCTCGGCGGTGACTGCCAGAGCGATCGTGTTGGTCCCGTGCTCGTCCAGGAGCCCGGCGGGAAGCACGAAGTCGCGCTGCGGGCCGATGTCGCCGCCGTACTGGCCGACGTTCCAGCCGTTCAGGAAGATCTGCACGCGGTACGCGGGCGACGGGTCGCCGCCGAAGCGGAGCCCGACCGGCGCGTCCTGACCCTTGGGGAGGTCGAGGCGGAACGCGGTCCGGAGCCAGGTGACGCCGGGGGGCAGCTCGCTGCTGGCGGCTTTCCAGGATTTATCGGGATAAGTCGGCAGATGCCAGCCGGTGCGCTCCCCGTACAGGCCGCCGTTGTTGAGCGGGCCGCGCAGCGGGTCCGTGCCCGGTGAGCCCTGGATGCGCCACGAGATCGGGGTGCCGCCGACGGTGGCGGCCACCAGGCCGCGCGGCTGCTTGAAGCGCAGGTCGTCGGCGATCCAGTCGTCGTTGTGGCCCATGTTGGCGACGAGGACGGAGATCACGTTGTCCGCGCCCGGCTTGAGCACGCCCGCCGGGATGTCGAAGTGGCCGGGGCCCGGGTCGGGGTTGGGCGGGGTCGAGGCGTCGCCGGAGTCCGCCTCCACGCCTCCGGCGGCCGAGCCGAGATAGCGGCCGTTCAGCCAGACCAGGTAGTTGCCGCGCAGGCCGGTGACGGCGTTCAGGTCGATCCTGGTCTCGGATCCGGCGGCGGTGAAGTGGCCCCGGTACCAGACGTTGCCGTAGTGGTAGCCGTAGTCGTCGGCGTACAGGACGGGCAGGGTCTTCGGCGGGTGCGGGCTGACGGTCGTGGTGTGGTCGGCGACGGTCCAGCGGGAGTCGTCGAAGCCGGGCGCCGCCTCCGGGGCCTCGGCGCGGGAGCGCCAGCCGGTCAGCGCGGGCAGGCGGACCGGCTCGGGGACGCGGGTGGCGCCCAGGAGCGAGCCGCTCGGGGTGCGGGCGACGCGTACGTCCTCCGTGCCGATCCGCAGCCGCCTCACCGCGGGGCCCGCGAACGCCTCGACCGGCCCGCCCGCGGTGTCCGCCGCCAGCCTCAGCGTGTCGCCGCTCGCCGAGGCCGAGCGGACCAGCTCGGTGCCGCGTACGAGCACCGGCCCCGACCCCGTCTCGGCCCGCCAGAATCCGGCCGCCGTCTCGTCCGTGCCGAGCAGGAGCAGCAGCGGCCGCCGCCCGCCACCCGTGACGAGCACCCGGGCGAGCCCGTCGTGGGTGTAGTCGAGGCGCAGGTCGCCACCGGTGTACGAGGCCCGCACGTCCCCTTCGAGCACCTTGACCACCGGCCGCGAGCCGTAGCGCAGGATCGTGGCGCCGGGCGAGCCCGCGGTGCCGTACAGGACGGCGACGTCACGGCCGCCGATGAGGGCGTGCGTCATGATCTCGGACGTGGACAGGACCAGGCGCTGAGCGCCCAGGTCGTACCCCGCGACCAGGACGTGCGCGTCGCGCCCCTTGACCCGCACGGGCACGCGGTGGCGGCCGTCGGGGGCGGCCCAGTCGAGGGTGGCGTCGTCCGTGCCGGTGGCGGCCCGGTCGGCATGTTTCACCAGGACGAACTGGGTGCCGGTGTCGGGGTTCGCGCGGGCCGTGGTGGTGAGGGCGGGGTTGTCCGGGACGGCCGGCGAGGTGAGCGGGTCGGTCTTGGCCAGCGGCGCGACGGCCTCCAGGAAGTAGCTCTGGCGCTTGAACTCGTCGTACTTGGGCGTGAGCTGCCGGGCCTCGGTGATGGCGGCGCCGTAGTCGTAGGAGGTGTAGACGTCGTTGGGCTGGGCCAGCCAGCCCCAGTTCGTGCCGCCGTACCCCATGTAGTACGAGAACATCGTCGCCCCGGTCGTGACCAGGTTGTTCTTGTAGAAGTACTTCATGTACGCCGGTCCGGTCAGCTCGCGGCACCTGTCGTACCCGGCGTTGCCCAGGTCGATCGCGCCCGCCTGGTACTCGGCGGCGAAAACGGGGATGTCGTCGCGCAGCCGCTCGGTCAGCCCCTCGCCCCAGGGCCCCCAGACCTCGGGACTGGCGCACTCGAAGGACTGCGGATAGTCGTCCACCCCCGGGATCTGCACCGCGCCGGGGCCGGTCGCCCACGTCGAGCTCCAGCTCCCGGCGTCGCAGCAGTCGTTGGTGGTGATCGGCACGTCGATGCCGGCCGCCCGCGCCTGATCCTGGATGTCCTGCATGTACGCGGCGTCGGTGTTGACCTGGTATTCGTTCTCCGCGTTGTAGAGGATGACGGGGCCGCCGTCGGTGACCTGGTGCCGGGCGATGATCGGGTTGATCCGGTGCAGCCACTCGCGGTAGGCGGCCTGGTATCCGGGCGCGCTGCTGCGGGCCCGGCCCGGCACGGTCTTCACCCAGGCGGGCAGGCCGCCGCCGGTGCTCTCGGCGTTGATGTACGGCCCGGGGCGGGCGATCACGTACAGGCCGGCCTGCCGGGCGGTCCGCAGGAGGCGGTCCACGTCGCGCACGCCGGTGAAGTCGTACACGCCGGGCTTCGGCGAGTGGTACGCCCATGAGAAGTAGATCGAGACGGCGTTGAACCCGGCCGCCCTGAACTTCTCCAGCACGTCCCGCCACAGCTCGGGGCTCGGCAGGCGGAAGTAGTGGAACTCGGCCGACTGCAGGACGAGCCGCTCGCCGTCCACCTTCAGCGAGTACCTGTCGTACGTGACCTCGTGCGCGGCCGCGCCGACGCCCGCGGGCGCTCCCAGCAGGACGCAGAGCAGGACCAGGAACACCGCGAGCAAGCGCCTCATGGCCGCCTTCCAGGGTCGACTGCGGACTGTCTTTAATTTGGCGACCATCCAAACAAAAGTCAACGGATCCGGCTTCCTGGACGATCGTCGCACGCCGCCCGTTACCGGAACGTTACGAGCGTCGCGAAACCCCTCGCCGGCGACGTGGACGCCCACGCCGACCGCAACGGAACGCAAATTTGCGCAAGAAATCAGCAGATTCGAGAAACTACTTGACAACATCTTGTGGATCGGTTGATGGGCGCCTACTGTCGCCTCACCCCCCGAGAGAAACGAGCATCGGATGCCACGCACGGTCCTGGCTGTCTTATGCGCGGCCGCGACGGCCCTCGCCGCCTCCCCTGCCCACGCCTCCCCCGGCCCGGCCCCCGTCGTGACGCGGGCGGCCCTCGACCCGGCGCTCGTCGCGGGGCGCGGCGCCGCCGTGGACTTCCTGGAGCAGGAGGCGGAGAACGCCGTCACGAACGGCACGGTCATCGGCCCCGATCGCGGCGCGTACACGCTGCCCGCGGAGGCGTCGGGCCGCAAGGCGGTGCGGCTGGCGCCGGGGCAGTACGTGGAGTTCGCGCTGCCGCGCGCGGCCGACGCGATCACCGTCCGCTACAGCATCCCCGACGCGCCCGGCGGGGGCGGCATCACCGCGCCGCTCGACGTCACGGTCAACGGCAAGGGCCGCCGGACCATGACGCTGACGTCCCGGTACGCGTGGCTGTACAACCAGTACCCCTTCTCCGACGACCCCGGCGCCGGCCTGCTGCACCCCGACTGGTGGATCACCGAGTGCTCGTGCGTGCCCGCCGCCACGACGCCGCCGCCCGTGATCGCGAAGCCCTTCCGCCCGAACCACTTCTACGACGAGCAGCGCCTGCTGCTCGGGCGCACGTACCGCGCGGGCGACCGGGTACGCCTCGCGGCCCCCGAGGGGGGCGCCGCCGCGTGGACGGTCATCGACCTGCTGGACTCCCAGCTCGTGGGAGCGCCGCGAGTCAGGCGCGCGGCGGCCGACGTGCTGGCGTTCGGGGCCGACCCGTCCGGGCGGCGCGAATCGTCCGACGCGTTCGACCGGGCCATCGCGTTCGCCCAGCGCAAGCGGCTGGAGGTGTACGTCCCGCCGGGCACGTACCAGGTGAACCGGCACATCATTGTGGACGACGTGACCATCACGGGCGCGGGAAGCTGGTACACGATCATCAAGGGCCATGAGGTCCCGCTCGGGAGCCCGGCGCCGGACGGCTCGGTGCACACGGGCGTCGGCTTCTACGGCAAGCCCGGGGGCAGCAGGAACGTGCACCTGTCGGGGTTCGCCATCGAGGGGGACGTGCGGGAGCGCGTCGACACCGACCAGGTGAACGCGATCGGCGGCGCGATGAGCGATTCCACCATCGACGGCCTGCACATCCGGCACACCAAGGTCGGCATGTGGTTCGACGGGCCGATGACGAACGTGCGGATCACGAACAACGTGATCGTCGACCAGATCGCGGACGCCGTGAACTTCCACACCGGCGTCACCGGCTCCGTCGTGTCGAACAACTTCATCCGCAACACCGGCGACGACGCGCTGGCCATGTGGTCGGAGAAGAGCGCCGACAGCGGCAACACCTTCGACCACAACACCGTCCAGACGCCCGTGCTCGCCAACGGCATCGCCGTCTACGGCGGCAGGGACAACACGATCTCGAACAACCTCGTGGCCGACCCGGTCAGGGAGGGCAGCGCCATCCAGGTCGGCTCCCGCTTCGGCGCCGAGCCGTTCACCGGGCGGCTGCTGATCACCGGCAACACCACGGTCAGGTCCGGGACGTACGAGCTGAACTGGAACATCGGGCTCGGGGCCATCTGGTTCTACGCGCTGGAGCGGGACATCTCCGCGGACGTCCAGGTGGTCGGCAACCACTTCCTCGACAACACGTACAACGCGATCATGCTGGTGAGCGAGTGGTCGGTGAAGGACCTGTACTCGATCACGAACGTGCACTTCAAGGACATCCGGGTCGACGGGACCGGGACGTCGGTGGCGAGCGCGCGGGCGAAGGGATCGGCGACGTTCGAGAACGTGGACGCGCGGAACGTGGGCGCGGTCGGGGTGAACAACTGCGGCTCGTTCGGCTTCCCGCCCACGGGCTCGGAGTTCTCGCTGACCGATCTCGGCGGGAACGACGGCGGCGGCGCGGCCGGGCCCTGGCTGGCGCCGTGGCTGCTGCCGAACACCATCACCTGCGACGACCGTCCGCCGGTCGTGGCGCCCCCGCCGCCGTCGCCCTGGTGACCGGGCCGGCACGCGCCGTGCCGGCCCGGCCGGGGGCTCACTCCGGCCGGCGCATGGCCTCCAGGCCCCTGACCACGGTGGTCGACAGGGTGCCGATCTCGGCGATGCCGATCGTCACCGTGTCGCCGTCCTGCAGCGTGAACGGCAGGTCGGGCACCAGGCTGGTGCCGGTGGCCAGCACGGCGCCGTCGGGGAAGGAGTCGGCGCGGAACAGGTAGCCCGCCAGCTCGTCGAGGCGCCGGTGCAGGCCCGACGTGGACGCCTTGCCGTCCCACACCGTCTCGCCGCCCCTGGCGATCGTGAGCGTGATGTCCAGCGCGTACGGGTCGGAGACCTCCCACACGGGCCTGATCGCCGGGCCGACCGCGCACGCGCCCAGGTAGATCTTGGCCTGCGGCAGGTAGAGCGGGTTGACGCCCTCGATGGTGCGCGAGCTCACGTCGTCGACGACCGTGTAGCCGACGATCTCCCCGGCCGTGTTCAGCACCAGGCCGAGCTCCGGCTCCGGCACGTCGATCTCGGAGTCCGACCGCACCGCGATGCGCCCGCCGTCGCCCGAGACCTTCCAGGCCACCGACTTGAAGAACAGCTCGGGGCGCTCGGCGTCGTAGACCAGCTCGTACACGTCGGCGGCGCGCTCGCTCTCCAGCACCCGCGCCTCGCGCGAACGCCGGTACGTCACGCCGGCCGCCCAGACCTCCATCAGCCCGTCCACCGGCGCGAGCCGCCGCACGGCCGCGGACGGGTGGCCCGGCCCGTCGGCCCCCGCCAGCCGCTCGCGCAGCCCCTCGACCGGGAGCCGCAGCAGCTCGGCCACGGTCGTGACGCCGGCCAGCTCCACCACCTGCTCGCCGTCGTCGACGCCGACCGCCGGGGCGTCGGTCAGGGGGCTGACGAACCGTACGATGTGCATGCCTGCTCCTCATTCTCATCAGACGAGTCTGATGAGAGTCTTCCCTACCCGGCCGGGCGGGGTTCTGGCGGGTCAGATCACCTCGAAGTCGGCCATCATCGCCATGTCCTCGTGCTCAAGGTTGTGGCAGTGGAGCATGTAACGGCCGCGATGGCCGTCGAAGCGGGCGAGCACGTCCACCACCTCGTACGGGCGCACGTCCACGGTGTCCTTCCACCCCGCGTCCGAGGCGGCGGGGGCCCGGCCGTTCCTGGCCAGCACCAGGAAGTGGGCCAGGTGGACGTGCACGGGGTGGTGGAAGTCGCTGGACAGGCGCCAGACCTCGGCGGTGCCCAGCCGGGGCCGGGCCAGCGGGACGCCGGGCCGGTAGGGGTGGCCGTTGATCGTCCAGACCCCCTCCGCCGACCTGCGGAAGTCGAACAGGCGGGTGGTCACGGGCGGCACGCGCCCGGGCGGCCGGGACAGCACGGCCGGTACGGCGGTGTCGTCGGCGGCCCGGCGGGCGACGACGAACCGCATGACGTTGCGGGCGGGGCCGTCGGCGAGGGTGTTGACGAGGGTGACCGCGCCGCCGACGGGGTAGGCGGAGAAGTCGACCACCACGTCGTACCGCTCTCCCGGCGAGATCGGGAGCTCGTCGTGCGCGACGGGCGCGGCCAGCAGGCCGGAGTCGCTCCCGATCTGCGTGAACCGGCCGCCCGGCGCGAGCCGGAGCCGGTAGCGGCGGGCGTTCGAGGCGTTCAGCAGCCGCAGCCGGTAGCGGGTGGCCGTCACCTCGGCCACCGGCCAGGGCGCCCCGTTGACGAGGATCACGTCCCCCTCGACGCCTTCCATGTAGTCACCGTCGACCGCGGCCATGTGACCTGTGTGACCTTTGTGACCTGTGTGGTTACCGCCGCCGGGCGGGCTCGGGTAGCGGAAGGAGCCGTCCTCGTCGAACGCCCGGTCGCAGATCATCAACGGCAGCTCCCGCTCGCCCCTCGGCAGCGGGAGCGCGTCCTCCTCCTCGTCGCGCACCAGCGCCATCCCGGCCAGCCCCCGCCACACCTGCGGCCCCGTGAAGTCCATCCGGTGGTCGTGGTACCAGAGCGTGGCGGCCCGCTGCTCCAGCGGGTAGTCATAGTCCTTCGTCCCGCCTCCGGACGCTACGAGGTCGGCCGGGTAGCCGTCGGAGCCGGGCGGGGTGACGCCGCCGTGCAGGTGGGTGGAGGTCGGCACGCTCAGCTCGTTGCGCACGGCGACCGTGACGCGGCTGCCGCGCCGCAGGTCGAACGTGGGGCCGGGGAAGGTCCCGCCGTAGCCCAGGACCTCGGTGGTCGTGCCGGGGATGATCTCGATCCTGGCGACCCGCTGCGTCACCTCGTAGCGGCCGGGGCGTACCGGCCGGGCGACCTCGGGGATCGGGAGCGGCACGGTGAACGGCCGGGGCAGGGCCAGCCGGCTGCGCAGCAGCTCCCCCGAGATCTCGGCGCACCCGGCGGCGGCCAGCGCGGTCGCGCCCAGCGCCCCGAGGAACCCCCGCCTGGTCAGGGCGCTCATGCGGCGCTCGGGCGGCGGTAGGCGCGCCAGGTCCAGGCGGTGAAGACGGCGGACAGGCCGAAGATCGCCATGCCGATCGGGAAGTGCAGTCCCAGCACCCGCCACTGCCCCAACGCCACCTGCACCGTCTCCAGCACCACGAGGCCCAGACCGGCCAGTGCGGGCCATCCCGGCCCCCGGCCCGGCCGCCACAGCAGGACGGCGGCGACGAGCTGCAGGTAGAGCAGGGCGTGCGTGAACCCGGCGTTGTTCTGGTGCCAGGCCAGCAGGTCGACGTCGCCGGTGGCGAAGAGCCCGGCCAGCGCGGCCTGCCCGAGCACTCCGGCCAGGTGCGCGGTGGAGAGCGCGCGCAGCGACCAGACGATCCAGCCGGGCGGAGCGGAGGGTGATGCGGTCATGCACGAAATGCTCCAGGCAGGCCCCCTGGAGCCGCGTCCCACGTGGGAGGGCTTCCCGGCATACGCCCCGTGGAGTACGCCGCCCGTCCGGGGCCGCGAACGTACGACCGTGGGATGACACCGGGCCTGCACCGAGGCCGTGAACATACGACCGTAGGGCGACGACCGGCCCCGGCCCGGTCGCCTACCTTGTGAGCATGGACAGCCGGAGAACGGACGCGCTCGTCGCGGCGGGCGCCCTGGCGGCGATCATGGGAGGGACGTACGCGAACCTCTCGTGGACCGGCCCGCTGGAGCGCCCCCTCGACCCGGCGGGCGTGACGCTGATCGTGGTCGCGTCGCTGACGCTGGCCTTCCGGCGCACCGCACCGCCGGCCGCGGGCGCGGTCGCGGCGGCCGCCGGGGTCGTCTACTACGCGCTGCACTACCCGGGCGTGTTCGCCTCCGCGCCCGCGCTGGCCTCGATCTACACGCTGGCCGCGCTCGGCCGCCGCAAGGCGGCGATCTGGCTGTCGCTGGCGCTGGCCGCGGGCATCTACGGGCTCATGGCGATCGCCGAGGACGATCCGCCCCCGGGGAGCTGGATGGGGCTGCTGAGCGGATGGCTGGTGGCCATGGTGGTGGTCGGCGAGCTGACCCGGCACCGCCGCGCGTACCTGCGGGCCGTGGAGCAGCGCGCGGAGGAGGCCGAGCGCACCCGCGAGGAGGCGGCGCTGCGCCGGGCCGGCGAGGAGCGGCTGTGGATCGCGCAGGAGCTGCACGACTCGCTCACCCACAGCATCTCCGTGGTCAACGTCCAGGTGGCGGTGGCCATGCAGCTGCTGGAGCGCGACCCGGCGCGGGCCAGGCAGGCGCTGGCCGCGATCAAGGAGTCGGGGCACGAGGCGATGCGCGAGCTGCGGGCCACGCTGGGCGTGCTGCGCCAGAGCGAGCCGGAGGAGGCGGGGCTGTCCAGGCTGCCGCGCCTGGTCTCCAGGGCCGAGGGCGCGGGGCTGCGGGTGGCGCACACCGTGGCCGGCACGCCGTACGCGCTGCCGCCCGAGGTGGACCGGGCCGCGTACCGCATCGCGCAGGAGGCGCTGACCAACGTGCTGCGCCACGCGGGCGCCGCCACGGTGACGCTCGCGGTCGAATACGATCCGGCGAAGATCGTGCTTCGGGTCGAGAACGACGGCGAGGCGGGCACCGCCGGGCCGGGGATGGGGTTGATCGGGATGCGCGAGCGCGCGGTCGCCATCGGCGGCTCGCTCACCGCGGGCCCCCACGAGAGGGGCGGCTTCGCGGTCCGCGCCGAGCTGCCCGTCCGGGTCCCGGCATGACGGCGGCCGACGAGGCGGGCGGTGGGGATCCTGGGATGGCGGCGGCCGACGAGGCGGGCGGCGCGGGTTCCGGGATGGCGGCGGGTCCCGGGGTGATCAGGGTTCTGCTGGCGGACGACCAGCCGCTGATCCGCGCGGGTTTCCGGGCACTGCTCGAGCTCAACGACGACATCACCGTGGTCGGCGAGGCGGCCAACGGCGTGGAGGCCGTGGAGCTGGCCAGGCGCCTGCTCCCGGACGTGGCGCTGCTCGACGTGCGCATGCCGCTGCTCGACGGCATCCAGGCCACCCGCAGGATAGGCGCCGCCCCCGATCTCGACGGCGTCCGCGTGGTGATCCTCACCAACTACGCGCTCGACGAATATGTCTTCGCCGCGCTGCGGGCCGGTGCCAGCGGCTTCCTCCTCAAGGACATCGAGCCCGGCGACCTGCTGCAGTCGGTGCGGGTGGCCGCCCGCGGCGACGCGCTCCTGTCGCCCTCGGTGACCCGCCGCCTGATCGAGGAGTACGTCAGCACCCCGCCCCGCCCCACTCCGGCGCCCGGCCTCGAACGCCTGACCGACCGCGAGCGCGAGATCGTGACCCTGGTGGCACGGGGCATGTCCAACGAGGAGATCGCCGAGCACCTGGTGATCAGCGGCGCCACCGCCAAGACCCACGTGAGCAGGTCGATGACCAAGCTCGGCGTGCGTGACAGGGCGCAGCTGGTCGTCGTCGCGTACGAGTCCGGCCTGGTGGTCCCGGGGACGAGCGCCTAGATCGTCAGCAGGAACTCGTAGACGTTCAACAGCCAGACCAGCAGCCACAGGGCCACGGCGGGGAGCCTGGCCATGCCCCGTCCGATTCCGTCATTCGGCACGCAGTATCACAACGCCCTTCCCTCGACGGCTATGACACTTCCAGTGTGCCTCCCAGACCATGCCCGGCCCGGATGGTGACGTAACAGGACGGCTAGCCGTTGATCGGCTTCCCCAGGGCGCTGCCCGCCAGCCAGTCGTCCCACGACTTGGCCCACGGCGTCGGCCCGTTGCCGAACTGGAGCTTCCGCGACGTCCCCTTGACCTCGATGATGTCCCCTCGCTGCGTGAACTCGTAGAACCAGCGGGCGTTGGCCGGGCTGGCGTTGACGCAGCCGTGGCTGACGTTGCGGCTGCCCTGCGCGCCGGTGGACCAGGGGGCGGCGTGGAAGAACGTGCCGCTGTAGGTCATCCGGACGTTCCACTTGGTGCGGATGCGATATTCGCCCGGTTTGCCGATGGTGGCGGAGTCCATGACGGTCTCCGCCGCCTTCTCCTGAGCGATCATTACGCCGGAGTAGCTGTCGTCCCCCGGCTTGCCCAGGCTGACCGGGATGGTCTTGACGACCTCGCCGTTCTCCCGCACGACCGCCTTATGGGTGGCGTTGCTGACCTCGGTGATGTGCTCGTCGCCGACGGTGAACGTCAGGCTTCGGTCCTTGGTGCCCCACAGGTCCCGCCCCGCCCGCAGGCCGGCCAGGTGCGCGACCACCGTGACCTTCTCGCCGACCGGCCAGTACTCGCGCGGCCTGAACTGGACCTCGCGGTCGCTCACCCAGCTCCACGCGCCCTCGACCGGCTTGGACATCCGCACCACCAGCGACCTCTCGACCGCGGCCCGATCGCTCTTGGCGGTTACGGGCTGCGACAGCAGGAGCTGGACGGGCATGCCGACGCCGACCTTCTCGCCGTCCAGCGGGGACATGCCGCTCTCCAGCGCCCGCTTCGGCTTGAGCGTGGTGAACGTGGCCTGGGCCGTGACCGGCTTCCCGTCCGTGCCGGTGGCCTGCGCGCTCACCGTGTACGTGGTCGACGGCTTCAACGGCCACTTGGGCCGCCACGTCCCGTCCGCGGCCGCGCTGCCGCTCACCTCCCGGCCCTTGGCGTCCGCGACGGTCAGCTTGGTGACCTTGCCGTCGGTGACCTTGACACCGATCCCGGTGTCCGGGGGGACCTTCTTCGTACCGTCGGCAGGCATGATCGACAGCTTGGCCACCGGGGCCTGCTCCTGCTCCTGCGGTTTGGCGGCGGGCCCGGACGAGCCGCCCGAGCTGCAGCCGGCGGCCAGGAGCAGGGCCGCGGTGAACGTGCTGACGAGGATGGTCCGGCCGTTCCGCATCGTGGATGCCTCCCAAGCCTGACAAAAGGGGCAGATTTCACAGTAGGTGACCCCAACGGCTCCTGCCCCCGAACCGGGGGAGCATGCAGGGCACATTGACCGCCGCATTGGCGCGGTTTAACAACCCCTTTACTCACGTCCTGAACATGGGGGCGGGCCGGCAGGTGACCGTGAAGGCCGTCATCGACAACCTGGGCACCCGCCCCAGGGGCTTCGTCGAGGCGGGCGGTCACGTCGCGATCGACGCCGCCCACTACAGCCTGGCCGTCGGCCCGTGGCGGGTGATCCCCGGCCTCGGCAGGACGTCGGACGGAGTGACCCCGCTCCCGGTGACCGCCCCGCGGCACACGCCCGGCGGCGGCAGTCCGCGGCTGGAGTACACGACGACCCTGTTCACGACCGGCCAGGTGAAGGTGTCGGTGCTGCTGTCGCCGAGGAACAACGTGCTGCCGGCCAACGGGCTCACCTACGCCGTCTCCCTCGACGACCAGCCGCCCCAGCGGGTGAACGTCACCACCGCCACCGGCGCCAACGACACCACCATGAACCGCCAGTGGGAGCGCAACACCTCCGACAACGTCAACGTCACCACGACCATCCACACGGTCGCCACGCCCGGAGTCCACGTCGTGAAGTTCTGGATGCTCGACCCGGCCGTCGTGCTCCAGCGGATCGTCGTGGACACCGGCGGCGTGCTGCCCAGCTACCTGGGCCCGCCGGAGAGCCGCCGCGTGTGAGATTGCCGTGCCATCCGCCCCGGGCAATCATGGGGCGGATGGACTACTACCTGATCTCCGGACCCGACGGAATCCTCGTGGAGGAGTTCGCCCTCCACCAGGACTACACCGCCGCCGGCATCGACAGCGCCGTGTGGAGCCCGGAGGGCGGCAGCTGGTCCGCCTCCCCCGACGTGAGCCGCGAGCTGCGCTCCGACGCCCGGCTCCGCGCGCTGGTGAGCCCGGTGGACCGGCGCGCGGCGGCGCAGGCGTACGCGCGGCTCGGCGGGGGCGAGCTGCCCGGGGAGGAGCGGCTGCGCGGGCTCTTCCGGAAGCGCCAGCCCCTGCCCACGGCCGCGCCGCTCGACCTGGGCTCGTCGCCGGACGCGCGCCGCTACCGCATCCTGTTCGCGGGCGACCTCGACGCGCACGGGCTGGCGAACGCCCGCGCGGCCCTGCGCCTGGAGCCGGCCGACGACCCGCGCGTGGCGGGCCGGGCGGCGGGCGACGGCATCGCGTGGGAGCTGCGCAGTATCGGCGCGGGCATCGCGTGGTGCGTGGACGTGACCGTACGCCTCGGGAGCGGCCCGGCCGGCGCGCTCGGGGCGCTGCTGGACCACCTCCGGCAGGCCGTCCGCGAGCAGGGGCTGATTCCGGTCACCGTCGAACGTTTCGCCTGACTGTCACATTTCCCGGCCCCATTCCGTCTTGTCTGTGACGTACCCATCCAGTCATAGGCGGGTGACTATGAAGGTCGGCTCACTTGCTCAGGCGCTCGACGATCGGATCGGCGGGGCCGGGTTCCTGAAGAAGGCGATGCGGAAGGTCTTTCCCGATCACTGGACGTTCCTGCTGGGTGAGATCGCGCTGTACGCGTTCGTGGTCATCCTGCTCACGGGCGTCTTCCTCACGTTCTTCTTCAAACCGACCATGGAGGAAGTGGTCTACGACGGCGTCTACGTGCCGCTGCGCGGAGTCCAGATGAGCCAGGCGTACGCCTCCACCCTGGACATCAGCTTCGAGGTGCGCGGCGGCCTGCTGATGCGGCAGATGCACCACTGGGCCACCCTCGTCTTCCTGGGCGCCATCGTCATCCACCTGCTGCGCAACTTCTTCACCGGCGCCTTCCGCAAGCCGCGCGACCTGAACTGGCTGATCGGCGTGGCCCTGTTCGGGCTGGTGATGCTCAACGGGCTGTTCGGATATTCGCTGCCCGACGACCTGCTGTCCGGCGCGGGGCTGCGCATCCTGCACGGGGTCACGATCTCGGTGCCGCTGGTGGGCACGTACCTGGCGATGTTCCTGTTCGGCGGCGAGTTCCCCGGCGAGGACATCATCTCCCGGCTGTTCAGCCTGCACGTGCTGCTGATCCCGGGGCTGCTGCTCGTGCTGCTGCCGCTGCACGCCGTGGTGCTCACGTGGCGGCAGACGCACACCCAGTTCAGGGCCAAGGGGCTGAACGACGGGGTGGTGCGCGGCGCGCCGTTCTTCCCGGCGTTCCTGGCCAAGACGACGGTGTTCTTCCTGTGGGTGCTGGCGGTGGTGGCGGCGCTGGCCACGGTGTTCCAGATCAACCCCATCTGGCTGTACGGCCCGTACGCGCCCAGCACGGTCAGCGCCGGCTCGCAGCCCGACTGGTACATGGGCTTCCTCGAAGGCGCGCTGCGGGTCATGCCGCCGTGGGAGTTCACGGTCTTCGGGCACACGGTGACCATGAGCGTGCTGATCCCGGCCCTGGGGGCGCCCGGGCTGCTGTTCATCGGGCTGGCGGTGTACCCGTTCCTGGAGCGGTGGATCACCCGGGACCACGCGATCCACCACCTGCTGGACCGGCCGCGCGAGGCGCCGACCCGGATGGGCCTCGGGGTCGCGGGGATCGTCTACTACGGTGTGCTCTGGCTGGCCGGCGGCAACGACCTGCTCTCCTCGACCTTCCACATCTCGCTGTACGCGACCACGTGGATCTTCCGGGTCCTGGTGGTCGCGGGGCCGGTGCTGGGGTTCGTGATCGCCCGCCGGATCTGCCTCGGGCTGCTGGCGCGCGACCGGCACACGGTGGCGCACGGGGTGGAGACCGGCGTGATCGTGCGCGGCGCGGACGGCGCGTTCACCGAGATCGAGCGGCCGGTGACGGACGAGGAGTCCGCGGTGCTGGTGCCGCCCGCGCGGCCCGCCCTCCCGGCGGCGGCCGACGGCGACGTGCCTCCCCCGGCCCGCCGCCGCGTCCACGACGCCGTCCAGCGCTCCTGGTCCCGCTGACCGGGCTCGCTCGCGGACGACCGGGCCCCCTTCACCACCGGCTCCTACAGGAAGGCCCGCGCGCAGGCGACGCGGTGCGTGGAAGAACACAAGGCGCCGTCCGTGAGGGCGGCGCCGCTGCGGCGTCCGTCACGGGACCGCGACGGCGGGGACCGTGACCGGGCCGGGGAGTGGGTTGAGCACGTCGGCCTGGGACTGCCCCGGCGGGACGAGCACGTCGAGGGCCTTGGGCACCGTGCCGGGGTCCACCGAGCACAGCGGCCCGGCGCCGCCCTCGGCGCAGACCCCGAACTGGTACGGCTGCGGCGTCGCGGCGAACCCCCGGGCCTGGTCGGCGCTGAAGCCGTCCTGCCCGGTGAGCACCACGGCGAAGCGCCACCCGGGGCCGGGCGTCCCGAAGGCGGCCCTGGGCAGGGCGACCGTGATGGTCCGGGTCGTCCCGGACGAGCGCACGGCCGCGCCCGCCTGGGCCGTGCCCGCCGCCGTCACCCAGACCGGGGCCGCGAAGCCCTGCACCTCCACCCGCTGCGACCAGGCGTCCCCCAGCCGGTGGTTCCGCTGCGGGAACGCCGCGTCGTGCGACCGCGTGGCCACGGCCGGGTCCTGCGCGTAGACGTCGAGCAGCTGGGCGCCCATCTGGTTGCCGAACGTCGGAGTGAGGTCGCGCAGCTCGGCCCGCAGGTAGACGGTCGTCGCGTCCGTGATCACCTGGAACCTGCGCAGGTCGAAGGCCCCGGCGTGGAAGTCCCCGGCGGTCGGGTACGCGTACGTGCCGGGCCCGTTGTCGTCGCCCTCCGGGTCGGCGACGTCGAGCACGGTGGTGGCGCCCACGATGTCGCCGACGACCGCGCGCCGGGCGTGGGCGGTGCGGCCGTCGGAGGCGGTGGCCGTCACAGTGAGCACGACCTCCCCGAACGACACCGGTGCCTGGGCGGTGAAGCCGCCGTCCGGCCCGGCGCGTACGGAGACGACCTGGGTGGGCGCGCCGGTGTCGATGGGCGTGGCCGCGACGTCCACCCGCGCCCCCGGTGACGTGGTGCCCTCGACGGTCGCCGACGTGCCCGCGACCGCCGTGCCGTCCGCCGGGGCGGTGACGGTCAGCGGGGCCGCCTGGGGCAGGCCGCGGGCGGCGTAGCGGAGCCGTACGACGTCCGGCTGCTCGACGGGGCGGGTGGAGCCGAGCGACAGGACGAGCCGGACGACCTGGGCCTGGGCCCAGGTCAGCGGCGACGCCGAACCTGCCGGGCCGCCGTCGCGGAACCCGATCGAGGCGGTGGCCGGGTCGGTGCCGTACGGCGCGGCGGGCAGGTCCGGGTTCTCCCACGCCTGCTCGGGGATCAAGCCGGTGCCCGACGACATGGCCCGCATGGCCGCCAGCAGCGTGGCCGCCGTGCCGAAGCAGCGTCTGATTGCCGAGCCCTGCTCGGGGGTCTGTGATGGATGTCCTCGCTCCGCTGCGGATCCATCACAGGTCTGGAGCGCCTGCTCCGCCCGCTCGCCCGCGAGCACCGGCCACAGGTGACCGGAGCCCGTGTTGCCGGTGGGCCAGGGCCGGCCCGACGGCGCGCACGAGGTGGGGTCGGGCTCGTGGCAGTCGCCGTAGCCGTCCTCGGTGCCCGCGGTGTCGGAGCCGTAGCGGTACCAGCCGGGGCCGCTCGCCGTCGTCCGCCTGAGCACCCGGTCCACCACCGGCAGGCTGGCCAGCACGTCGGGGTCGTCGGCCGGCAGGATGCCGAGCCGGGTGAGCTCGAGGAAGCCCGCGTCCACCACCCTCCGCTGGTCCTCGGTGGGGCCGCCGTTGCCCAGGTTGTACGACGTGGCCGCGTCCGGGTCGCCGCCGCGTGACAGGCGCAGGAAGTAGCGCGGGGCGTACGGGCCGGTGGTCGTGACCGTCCACGACTTGATCGAGCGGGCGAAGTGGTCGGCCGTGCCCCGGTAGATCCGGGCCCTGGCCTGGTCGCCGGCCCGGGAGGCCAGCTCCCCCGCCGCGACGAGCCCGGCGATCTCGGCCGCGATGGTGGACGGCGAGTGGCCCGACTGCTCCTCCCACCGCTCCACGCCGAACGCGGGTCCGTGCGACACCAGGAAGTCGGCCGCCGCCCGCACGCGCTCCCACACCCCGGTGAGTCCTGACTGGTAGGCCATCAGGATCGGGTACGCGCTCTCGTCGAGCTGGTCGCCGCCGGAGTCGGGCGCCAGTCTGCCGTTCAGCAGCGAGTTGCGCGGCATCCGGCCGTCGGGCAGTTGCTGACGTTCCAGCAGGAAGCGGGCGGTGTCGCGGGCGGTGGCCACGTCGCCGGCGGCGAGGAAGCCGGTGAACGCCTCGTACAGGTCGCGGGCGAACACCTCGCGGTAGGAGCCGAAGTAGATCGCCTTGCCACCGACCAGCTCGCCCGCGCCCACCGCCTGTCCCCAGGGGCTGGCCAGCGACGCCACGACCGCGCCGGGGAACGTCTTGTCCTCGCTGGCCTTGAGCACGTTCGCGGACAGCCGGTAGAGGTCGGCGTGCGCGCCGGGCGGCCTGCGCAGGCGCGCGTCGTAGGCGGCCCAGCCGGACTCGTAGCGGGCGCGGGTGCTCTCGAACGGCCGGGCGGCCGCCTCGCCCGCGGTCCGCAGCGCGGCGGCCCTGCTCCGCCCGAACCCGAGCGCGAACGTCACCTCGCCCCTCCCGTCGATCGGCAGCCTGGCGGTGGCGACCACGTTGCCGGCGGGGGCCTCGGGGTAGGGGGTGAGCTCGCGGGCGGCGTCGAGCTGGGCGGCACCGTCGCCGGGCGTGCCCGCGTAGCCGACGCTCGCCTGCGGCAGCCGCCGCTCGGCCCGCAGCGCCAGGTGGGTGGGCACGGCGTAGTCGCGGGCGGGGGCGGAGGTCTCGGTGTTCTCGTCGGAGATCACGGGGGCGCCGGTGGGGCCGTCGACCACGCCGGTGTCGGGACCGCCGTTGGGCTGCCCGCCGCCGCCGTTGCCGTTCACGCTCGCGTCCAGCCGTACGTACAGCCGGAGCCCGGCGGGCTGGAGCCGGGTGCGCACCACCACGGCGTCGCGGTCGGGGTCGGTGACGTAGGTGGTGGTCAGGCGGTAGCGGCCGCTCCTGCTCGCCGAGGTGACGGTGCAGGTCATGCCGGAGCGGTCGGTGCTCACCTGGTACGTGGTGTCGCGCGACTGCAGTTCGGTGAACGTCCTGCCGTCGGTCACGACGAACTGCATGGTCTCGACGTTCGTGTTGTCGATCGTGGGCTCGTACACGTCGGACAGGACGCCGCCCGCGACGGTGTACCAGACCTTGGACGTCCGGCCGGTGGCCGTGCCCACGCAGTCCTTGCGGGCCAGGCCGAAGCGCGACGGCGCGCCGGGCGCGCCCGGCGCGGGGGCCGCGGCCAGGACGGGATCGAGCGGCACGGCGACGAGCACGGCGGAGACGAGCAGGGCAAGGACGGAACGTCGGATCGCAGGCATGCCGGGCTCCCCTCCAAACCCCCGATGGGTAGAGACAAGACCAGCCCCACCGGCCTGTCAAGCCCCAAAGGGTCGGTCGCCGCGGGGTTTCGTCATCCGGAAAGTGGTCTCCGGCGAACCAGGGGCAGGCGACGGTTGTCGTACTCAGTGGAACGATCCCCGCTGGGGTCGTCACTATGGGAAGACGCGCCGGGGGCGGCGCGCGAGGGGGATCGATGGACATCGGTGCGAGGTCACGCTCGCCCTTCCTGGGCGGGGCCAGGCGGGGGACGGCCAGGACGATCGCCACGGCGATGCTGGTGGCGATGACCTGCGGCGCGAGCACGCTGGCGGCGCCTTCCCAGGCAGCCCACGCGGCTCCACCGCCGGGCGCCGCTTCTGGCGCGCCCGCGTCCGGGGCATGGGGCGCGACGGCATCGGGGGCGTCGGGTGCGGCGGCATCCGGGGCGTGGGATGCGGCGGCATCCGGGGCGTGGGGTGCGGCGGCGCTGTCAGCCCCCGATGACACGACCGGGAATCGGGCACGGCCGCGGGCCGGCGTCGACTGCCGCCGCGTCAAGTGCGTGGCGCTCACGTTCGACGACGGCCCCGGCCCCTACACCGACACACTGCTGGCCTACCTGGCCGCCTACCACGCCCACGCCACGTTCTTCGTCGTGGGCGGCAACGTCGTGACGTACCCCGGTGTCCTGCGCCGCACCGTCGCGGCCGGGCACGAGATCGGCAACCACACCTGGTCGCACCCCGACCTGACGAGGCTGTCGCCCGCCCGGGTGCGCTCCCAGCTGGGCCGCACCGACCAGGCGATCAGGGCGGTCGCGGGCGTCGTGCCCGGGCTCGTCCGCCCGCCGTACGGGGCGCTCAACGCCACCGTGCGCCGCCAGACCGGCCGCCCGATGGTGCTGTGGAGCGTGGACACCCTCGACTGGCGCTTCCGCAGCAGCGCCACGGTGGCCCGCCGGGCGCTCAGGTCGGTACGGCCCGGCAGCGTCATCCTGTTCCACGACATCCACCCGACGACCGTGCGGGCCATCCCGCGCGTGCTGCGGAGGCTGACCGAGCGCGGCTACCGGTTCGTCACCGTCAGCCAGCTGTTCGACGGCCACCCGCCGCGCCTGGTCTTCAGCGCCCCCTGAGCTGCCCGGATCAAATCTTCCGGCCAAGTCTGAACTCTTCTCACATCCCCCGCGTATCTCCGGGTGTGAGCGGTGATCGCGCTTAGGCGCCGACCAGAAAGGATGCGTCACCGGCAGCAGGGACA
Organism: Nonomuraea sp. JJY05; assembly: GCF_043496855.1. NCBI lineage: Bacteria > Bacillati > Actinomycetota > Actinomycetes > Streptosporangiales > Streptosporangiaceae > Nonomuraea > Nonomuraea sp. JJY05. Next base: position 154,224 of record NZ_JBIEIS010000005.1, on the reverse strand, counting down.
CCGTGTGGGCCGGCCGGGCTGCCGGCCCACGCGGGCTGCGCACGCGGTGCCGGAATGGCCGATCACCCCCGCAATCCCTCGTAGACGGGGCATCGGGAACACCCTCCCCGGTCGCACAACCGGCACAGCCTGGCCAGCGTCTCCTCACTGCGCGCCTCCGGCCCGAGCAGCGCCCCGGCGATCGCCACCAGTTGCTCGCGCTGCTCGTCGGTCAGCCGATCGATCAACCCCTCAAGAGCGACCTCCCGGGCCGCCAGCGCCGCCGCCGCCACGCGCTCGCCCTCGGAGGTGAGGCGCAGCGGGCGGGCGCGTCCTTCGCTGCCTCGCACGACCCACCCCTGCTCGGTCAGCCGGCGAATCAGGTGTGCCGTGCCGGGCTGGGAGATCTGCAACACCGTGGACAGCCAGTCCGCCGTGCGGCCCGGCTGATCCTTGATCGCGATCAGTGCCTCGCCCAGCGAGCCACCCGCGCCGACCGACGCGGTCACCGCCTCCCGGACCATACCCGCCACGAGCAGCGCGGACGCGCCGAGCAGGTTTGCGGCATGCCTCGTCTGAACATTCATAACTTATGAATGTACGCCTCTTCGCGTTGATTGTCTGCCTCAACGTCGCTCAGCTGCCCATCGCGATGCGGCCGCTGCTCATCGCGTTGGTGGCGGCCCAGCAGGCAGGCGGCTTCTCCACTGCCGGGCTCGCCGGCGGAGCTGCGGCGACGGGCATGGCGCTCTCGGCGCCGTGGTGGTCGCGCGGCCTGCTGCGCTTCGGCGACCGGCGCGTACTGATCAGCTCCGGCACCCTCTTCCTCGCCACCGAGCTCGCGCTCGCGATCAGCCACAGCCCTCTGCCGACCATCGGCGCGGCGGCCCTGTCGGGGCTGTGCACGCCGCCGATCTCCAGCAGCGTTCGCTCGATGCTGCCTCGCCTCACCTCCTCCGGCGACCCGGCCAGGGCCTACGCCGCCAACGCCATCGCCCTGGAGACGGTCTACATCGGATCGCCCTTATGGGTGAGCGGCTGGATGACGCTCGCCGGTCCGGCCGCCGCGCTCGTCGCCAGCGCGCTGGCCGGCGTGGTCGCCCTGGCGGCCGGGATCGTGCTCGCGCCCGTGCTACCGCACCGGATCCACCGCGCCGGGCCGTCATTGCTGGCCATGCCCGCCGTACGCACTCTCGGCGCCACCTACCTCGCCTACTGGATCTGCATGGGCGCCATGTGGGTGCTCGTGCCCGCCTTCGCCGTCCACGCCGGCGCGTCACAGCAGTCCGGGCTCCTGGTCGCGCTCTGGTCGGCCGGCAGCCTCGCCGGAGGCCTGATCCTGGCGGCGCGCGGCACTCACGGCCCTCAGCGCAACCGCTACCTGTGGCTGCTCGGCATGCTCGCGGCGACCTCGCTGCCGCTGGCCATGCCGACCACGATCGCGGCGATGGCCGTCGCGATCACCCTGTTCGGCGTCGCGCTCGCACCGTGGCTGGCCACCAACGACCACCTGGCGTCCCAGGTCGCCGGCCGGCGCAGCGGTACGTTGTTCGGCTGGCTGACGACCGCCGGGCAGATCGGCAGCGCCACCGGCGCGACACTGGCCGGCCCTCTCGCCGACCGCTACGGCGGCGGCCCGGCGTTCCTTCTGGTGACCGTCGCGCTGGGAACCGGCCTGGTCATCGCGCTCCACCGCAAAGAAACGCTGCCTCGTGACAGCGGAGCGTGAACAGCCGATGCGGAGCGTGTGCAAAGAGCCCACTCCCGGGCGTCAATCTTCCGCCAACTGCCACATCGGTCCACCCATCGCGGGCAGCGAGGCGTAGGCAGCAACACTCGCTCGCTCTCAGGGAGAACGCCATGATTCGAACGCTCCACAAGATGGGGATCCGGTCCGGCATGCTGTACGCGGCAGGCCTGGCCTCGATAGGGCTGTCGGTCGCGACCTGGACCGCCTCGCTCAAGTACGAGCGCGCCGGCATCGACCGGGCCGACCGGTGGGGCATCTTCGTCGGGCAGTGGGCTCCCACGCTTTTCGCGCTCGGCACCGCCCTGCGGATCGAGGAGACGCGGGAGGAGCTTCCCGAGGAGTTCCAGCGCATGGAACGCGAGATGCGCACGCCCGCCGGAGCACGTGCCTGACTCACGGAGCCGCTCCGGTCAGCGGACCGGGGCGAGGCTCCGGGTGCGGGCGGTCTGATCACGGCTGCCCCTGGCGACGACCGCCCACACCCGCCCTCGTCGAGGAACCTGGGGGAGGCGGCAGGGACCGAATCTTACGGAGTGCGCGGGCGGCCCCGTAGCGGGCGGGGCCGCCCGCCGCGTCAGGTGAGCAGGCTCGCCAGTGCCAGAGCGGGCTCCGGGTGATCGGCCAGGAGCGCGGCGACCTCGCCGCGGCCCGGCGCCGGGGCCTGCCACGAGCCCTCGCAGCCGAGCAGCCCCGCCACCGCGTCACACGCGGCCGGATTCTCCAGGAGCAGCTCGGCCACCGGTCCCGACGCGACCGGCACTGCGGCCGTCGCGGCGGCGGGACGCGCCGACCACGGCGGCACCCAGCCGTCCACGGCGGCCAGGGTGCCGGGGAAGGTGCGCCCGGCCTCGCGTACGAGCGCCGGCATCAGCTCCCCCGCCTGGTCCCGCAGCGCCGTGATCAGCTTCGGCAGCCACGGCAGCAGCACCCGGTCGGGCAGCTGCCCGAACGCCTTCGAGATCACCTCCACCACGAAGCCGGACAGGGCCGGGACGGGCTCCATCGCCTGGACGAACCCCAGGATGTAGAGCGGGAACGACGGGACGACCAGCGGGTTGGCCAGCAGCTCGTCGCACCGCGCCCGCAGCTCGGCCTGCGGCAGCAGCCCGAGCTGCGACCGCGCCGCCCACAGCAGCGCCGCCTTGTCCGGCGCCTCCGGATGCGACTGCTGCACGGCCAGCTCCAGCTGGGCCCGGTCGCAGCCCAGCGAGAGCGCGAGGCTCTCCATCGAGAACAGGAACCCCAGCATGGCCGCCACCTGCCGCGTCCCCGTGTCGTCGGCCACGAAGGCCGTCGGCAGGAGGGTGCAGTAATGCGCGTAGCCGGAGGTCGCGAACTCCTCGCACCAGGCCGGCAGCTCTGGCTCGTGGGCGCGGTAGTAGGACATCAGCCGCCGGATCCTGCGCAGCACCTCGGGCGCGTCGTCCACGCTCCGCTCGGAAGCCAGCAGCTCCACGGCCCGCTGCCCCAGCTCGTCGGCGAAGCGGCGGCTGCCGAGGAAGAGCACCGCGTCCTCGACGGCCGCCAGCGCGACGGCCGCCGTGGCCTTGGGGTCCCACACCGAACGGCGCAGCCGCTGCTCCATCACCTGCTCGATGGTGACGCCCTCGTAGCCCAACTCGATGATCGAGCGCTGGTGCTTGCCGAACGCCACGTCCCAGCTCTCCTGGATCGAGCGCTCCCCCAGCCTGCGCTCGCCCATGATGGGGCGCACGGCGTCCGACGGCAGCAGGTACCGCAGCATCCACAGCAGGTCGGAGCAGGGCACCAGCTCGGGGCTGGCGTTGAGGTCGAGCAGCGCCCGCTGGATCGTGCGTTTCTCCAGGTCGAGCTTGAGCGGCGCGAGCCGGTCGTACACGTCGCGGGCCAGCGGCGGCAGGGCGTCGTAGCCGACCTCGCCGACGCGGTCGCCGCCGAGCATGATCTCGCACAGCCGCCGCACGTCGCGGCGGCCCGGCACGACGTCCTTCTCGATGCAGGTGACGGCCGCGTCCTGGAAGTCGTACGGGGTGGGCCTGGCCCGGTTGCGCATGCCGGCGAGCAGGATCGAGGTCTCGAACACGGCGATGGCGTCGGCGGTGCTGGCCAGGTAGCCGTTGCGGCGGGCCAGCCGGACGATCTCCACGCTCCAGCCGAGCAGCTCGGCCTCGTCCAGCTCGTCGAGCGCCGGCGGCTTCGACAGGAACCCGGTCAGCCGGTCGGCCACCTCGCCCTCGGGGGCGGGCGCGGGCAGCTTGGCCACGCGTTTGCGCGTGCCCCGCTGCCCGGCCAGCTGGAACGGGGTCAGCTTGCTGCGGGTCAGCGACTTCTCCCAGGTCGCCGCCGCGATCGACACCGAGCCGGAGGCCAGCCCGAACTGGGCCTCGATGGCCGAGTGGCTGGACGGGATGAGGCCGTACAGCCATTTTGTGCCGGTTCGCGGGGTGATCTCGAAGGTCGCCGTGGACCTCAGCCCGAACTGCTCGACGTGGCTGGCGGCGTGGAAGGCGCCGCACACGTACAGGCAGTCGGCCGGGTCGGCGCCCGAGGCGGCCAGATGCTCGCGCATCCTGGTCCACATGTAGCGCTCGCGGTCCTCGTCCACGCCCCGCCGGCCGCCGTCGCGGTCGAGGCGGCGGAACAGGCTGCCGATCAGCACCATGACCTGGCGGTAGGTGTCGTAGTCGGCCCCGGACAGCGGCTGTTCGACGTACTGGTCCCACCACTCGGACCAGTGGCGCACCTTGCCGTGGTGCAGCAGGTGCTCCTCCAGCTCGGCGAAGCGCGGGCGCAGGTCGCCGAGCTCGACGCCCACCGCGTCGCCGTGCAGGCCGCTCTCTTCGGCGTGCTCCTTCTTGCCGGGCTCCTCGTTCGGCGCCCACTGGAAGACGTGGTCCGTCGAGCGGTCGACCAGGACCAGCTCGACGCCCGGGGTCTCCAGCGCGTACGAGATGGCCTGGTACTCGGCGGACGCCTCGGTGATGGGCGCCACCACGCTGAGCGGCGCCCACGACGGCGGGAAGCCGTCGATCTGGGTCGCGAACGCCTGCACCGCCACCGGCAGCCGGCAGTTGCGCAGCTCGGTCAGCAGCGGCTGCAGGTCCTCGCAGAGCTCCAGATAGATGACCTTCGGCTGCTTCTCCCGCAGCCTGCGCACCATCGCCAGCGCCGAGGCCGGCGAGTGGTGGCAGACCGGGAAGATCTCCAGCTCCTCGCGCAGCGCCCGGTCCACATCGTCCACCAGGCCGGACAGGATGTCCGACACGGCCACGGGGCTGCCGGCGAACGCGGCGGCGGCGTCGAGGAGCTGCTCGCGCAGCGCGCCGAACGGGCTCGTCTGGCCGGTCATGAGAGCGTGGCGATGGCCTCGCGGCCGCCCTCGAGGAACTCCGGCCACTCCCCGCCGTCCTTCTTGCTGCGGGGCTCGACGACGCCGTGCCAGTACTTGTTGAGAATCGCGAGGTCCTCGGGGCTGCGCCGGGCCAGCGAGCCGACCAGCGAGCCGGCGAGGGTCTGCGCGCGCAGCACGCGGTCACCGAAGAAGTGGCTGTGCAGGATGGCGTCCTCGAGCACGCCGATCTGCTCGGCCGTGGACAGCGCCGACTCCAGCTTCTCGTCGTCGCTGGTGGCCGACGCGGCGGCCGAGCGCAGGTCGGCGAAGCTCTGCAGCAGGATGTCCAGCAGGGTCGGCGGCAGGTCCAGCTCGATCTTGTGCCGGCGCAGCAGCTCCTCGGTGCGGAAGCGGACGATCTCCGCCTCGCTCTTCTTGTTCGACACGACGGGGATGCGGACGAAGTTGAAGCGGCGCTTGAGGGCCGAGGACAGGTCGTTGACGCCCCGGTCGCGGCTGTTGGCGGTGGCGATGATGGAGAAGCCGGGCTGGGCGAAGACGATGTTGTCGTCGTCGAGCTCGGGGATGGAGACGTACTTCTCCGACAAGATTGAGATCAGCGCGTCCTGCACATCGCTGGTCGAGCGGGTCAGCTCCTCGAAGCGGCCGATCACGCCCTTCTCCATCGCCGTCATGATCGGCGAGGGGATCATCGACTCGCGGGACTGGCCCTTGGCGATGACCATGGAGACGTTCCAGGAGTACTTGATGTGGTCTTCCGTCGTGCCCGCCGTGCCCTGGACCACGAGGGTGGAGTTGCGGCAGATGGCCGCGGACAGCAGCTCGGCCAGCCAGCTCTTGCCGGTGCCCGGGTCGCCGATCAGCAGCAGGCCCCGGTCGGAGGCCAGGGTCACGATGCTGCGCTCGACGAAGCTGCGGTCGCCGAACCACTTCTGGGGGATCTCCCGGTCGAGCCCATCGGAGCGCTCGGAGCCGAGGATGAACAGCCTGATCATGCGGGGGCTCAGCCGCCACGAGAACGGCTTGGGGCCGTCGTCGATCGACTCCAGCCAGTCGAGCTCCTCCGCGTACTTCACCTCTGCGGGGGCGCGCAGCATGTCGTCACTCATGGGTGAGGTCTCCTAAGCGAGGAAGTTCTTGAGCTCGAGGACGAGCTTTCGGATATGACCTGAGATCACGGGAGTGCCCAGGTCCTTGAGTTTCTGGCGGTACCACGGGTCGACGCTCGCGTTTCCGGAGCTGTTGACCGAGCCGACGGGGATGAACTTGACCCCCGAGCGGTGGATCGCCTCGAAGTCGTTGATCAGCGATCGGTTGTCGTAGAAGTCGGAGATCCACACCATCACGGTGTTGCGCGGATCGGTGATCTTCGGCCGGCCCAGGGCCATCGCCACCGTGCCGTCGGTGCCGCCTCCGAGCGTGGTGCGCAGCAGCACCTCGAACGGGTCGTGCACCCACGGGGTCAGGTCGAGGGCCCGGGTGTCGTACGCGATGAGGTGCACGTCCACCTTGGGCAGGCCGGCGAAGATCGACGCCAGGATGGTGCAGTTGACCATCGCGTCCACCATCGAGCCCGACTGGTCGACGACCACGATCAGGCGGGCCGGGGTGGTGCGGCGGGCGGTCTGCTTGTAGTAGAGCCGGTCGACGTAGAGGCGCTGGTCCTCCGGGCTCCAGTTGGTGAGGTTCTTCCAGATGGTGCGCTCGATGTCGAGGTTGCGGAAGACCCGCTTCGGCGGCACCGACCGGTCGATGACGCCCACGCTGGTCTTCTCCACCTGGGTACGCAGCACCTCGGCGACCTCGTCCACGAACCTGCGGATCAGCGCCTTGGCGTTGGCCAGCGCGACGCCCGACAGGTTGGACTTGTCACGCAGCAGCTGCTCGATGAGCGACATGCTGGGCGTGAGCTGCCTGGACAGCGCCGGGTCGGCCAGCACCTCGCGCAGGTGCATGCGCTTGACCAGGTCGCCTTCGATGCCCGCCAGGACCGCGGCGACCTCTTCGTCGCCGGGACTGTGGCGCAGCCCGCCGGGCTCGCAGCCCATGCCGCGCTCGAACCAGCCCGCGTCGTTCTTCCAGCTCTCCAACCGGCTCGCGGTGACGTTGCCGGTGCCCGTCGAGAACACGTTGAGCAGCAGCTTGGAGACCAGGGCCGCGCGGCGGACCTCGTCGCCGTCCTCGTGGTCCTTCTCGGCCATGAGGTCCTGGAGCTCGTCGGCCAGGCCGGGGAAGCGCTGCACGAGGTTGTCGATCGAGACGCCGGGGTCGAGCAGGGCGGGCGGGAGGCCGAGGTCGTCGACGATGGCCACGCTCGCCCGCTCCAGAGTGGGCTGCTCGTCGGCGCCGAACACGCGGGACAGCAGGCGCCAGTAGAGCACCTGGCGCCGGGTCGCGTCGGCGCCCTGCACGTTGTCAGTGTCGTTGTCGGGGTCGGTCATTTCCGCAGCAGCCGCCCTGCTCGCTCGCGCAGCACGGCGACCACGTCGCCGGCCTTGGCCTCGGCCTTGACGACCTTGGGGTCGGTGGGGCCCATGGCCCAGTCGCCGTTGTGCGCGGTGACGCCCTTCTTCTTGACCGTGGCCTGCACGGCGAGCGGCTGCAGGAGCCACTGCCCGCCGTCCCAGCGCATCAGGCCGATGCAGGCGGAGGAGGCCGACACCAGCTCGGGCGTGAGCGGCCCGCAGGCCGGCAGCCGGTCGAGGGCGACCGGGAGCGAGCTACCGCCCAGGTCGAGCGTCTCGTCGCGGATCGTGTAGCCCTCCAGGAAGACGGGCTCCGCGATGCGTACGGGATGGCGGTCGAGCGGCGGGGTCGCCGGGGCCACGGCCTCGGCGAGCTGGACCCGCGCGGTCGCGAACGGGTCGGCCGTCGCGCCGGCGCTCGCCTTGCCATCCTGCCACACCAGGTCGCCGCCCGGCAGCAGCGGCATGTCGGCGAGCTCCAGGCTGAGGTGCCCGGCCAGCGCGCCCATGAGCACGGGATGGTCACCCATCAGCCGCCACACGGACGGGCCGGAGATCGTGTCCACCTTCGCGGCCGCCACGCTCGTGCGTACCAGCCGGGAAGGGGCGCCGCCCGCGGGCTCGAGGATGCCGTGGACCTGCACCCGCACCACGGTGGCGTGCTCGTGCACGTCGGCGCCGAGGATCAGCAGCCGCCCCGAGACCGGCTCGGCGGCACCGTGCCACGGCCCCTTCTGGGCCAGCAGCAGGGCACGCGTCCACAGGTCGGCCCACCTGCGTACGGGCAGCCGGTCCATCGTGGCCACCGGGCAGGACGCCCGCAGCTCCGCCGCCATGCCGTCGAGCAGCACAGCCAGCCCGCGCAGCCCGGGCGTGGCCAGCAGCGCCTCGATCGCCGGATCGGCGGAGGAGACCACGTCGTGGTCGACGCCGCGCCAGCCGGTGATCGCCAGCTCGCGCAGCCAGCCCCGGCACGCGGCGAGCACGCCCGCCGGGTCGCCCGCGTCTCCGGCGGGCTCCCAGGTCGCGCGGGTGCGGCCCAGCACCGTGTCGAACCGGGCGAGCAGCGCGTCGTGCACCGCGCCGAGCAGCGCGGCCCGCCCGCCGGCCAGCGCCGCCAGGTGCTCGTCGCCGACCGACCCGGCGGTCACCTTCTCCGCCGCCTCGGCCAGCCGGTCGCCGAGCGGGCTGCCGGCCAGCGCGCCCGCCAGGGCGGCCAGCGCCCCGGACGCCTCCTCACCGAGCCGGGCGAACCCGTGGGTGAGCGCGCCGTCGAACCCCGTCACCAGGTCGAGCGCCTCGCCGACCCCGGCGGGGGCGTCGCCCCGCAGCTCTCCGAGCTGTACGTCAAGCATCAGCGCACCACCCTCGTCGCGGGGAACCACTGCAGCTCGGCCAGCGGCTCCGTGCTGTCGGGCACCTCCAGGTAGGCCAGGTGGCGCAGGAACCTGCTGAACACCACGGCTGCCGGGGTGCGTTCGACCGGCCCCTTGATGGAGGACATCAGGGACTGGCCCTCCGGCACCTCCACCCCCAGGTAACGGGACACCCGGTCGAGCCCGTACTGCAGGACCGCCTCGTCGGCCAGCTGGTGGATGTGCTTGCAGGCGTAGCCGTGCAGCGCGCCGCACGGCCGGTTGTTGTTGGTGCTGCAGCTCAGGGCGTGGGTGCCGGCGGTGATGGACGAGACGTAGACCCGTTCGATGTCGGATCCGCTCGACACGACCCCCTGCAACCGCCCGTCGGCCAGCTCGACGAAGGGCACCTTCGCCAGCTTCCTCGGCTCGACAGGCGGCACCACCCGCACCACGCTGCGCTGCTCCCACGCGGCTCTGTCCGCGTCCACGACCTCGAACCCTCCCGCCCCCGCCGGTTCACGGGCGCACGCGGGAGTGCCCGCGCCTTCGCGACCGGCTGATCAATGATCCGGGAACTTACCGGAGGTCACCGACAGATCAGGTCTAAACGATCAAAGCCCGAGGTCTCCGCCGGTTTCCCGGCGCGTGGTCTCCGTTCACCGCCTCCAGCACGGCGTGCGCGGTCAGGCCCGTACCCTCCAGTCCGGGGATAATTGTCGATAATATTGTCAACGAAGCTCGACAACGGGAGGATTCCGTGACCCCTGGGTCCCCGCTGGAGGAGACGCTGACCGACCGGCTCAGAGCGGCCGTGCTCAGCGGGGACTTCGTGCCCAGCCAGCGACTGGTCGAGGCCGACGTGTGCGAGCAGTTCGGGGCCACCCGCGCGGCCGTGCGCGAGACGTTCAGAGAGCTGGCCTCGGAGGGGCTGGTCGAGATCCTACGCAACAAGGGCGCCCGGGTCCGGGCGATCTCCAAGGCGGAGGCCATCGAGATCACGGAGGTGCGGATGGTGCTGGAGGGCCTGTCCGCCGCCAAGGCCGCCGAGCGCGTCACACCCGAGCAGGCCGAGCGGCTGCGGGAGATCGTCGCCGAGATGCGCGCCGCCGTGGAGCGCAACGACCTCGACCGATATTCGGAGCTCAACGCGGCGCTGCACGCCAAGGTCCGCGAGATCGCCGCCCACCAGACCTCGGCGTCGATCATCGAACGGCTGGGGGCGCAGGTGATCCGGCACAAGTTCCGCCTGGCCCGACAGCCGGGGCGGGCGGCGCTGTCGTTGCCGCAGCACGAGCTGATCGTGGCCGCCATCGTCGCCCGCGACCCCGAGGCGGCGCAGACGGCCATGCAGCAGCACCTGCGCAGCGTCGCCAAGGCCCTGGAGGCCACCGGCTGACGGCCACCATCACCTCGGGGGCACCGGCCGACGGGCTGCCATCGCCTCGGGCCGCCAACTGACGGGCCACCATCACCTCGGAGGCCACCGACCGACGGGCCACCATCACCTCGGAGGCCACCGACCGACGGGCCACCATCACGACCCGCCCGGGACGGGTGGGATGCCGGTGCGGATCGCCTCTTCCAGGGTGGCGGCCGTGGCGGCGGTCATGGTGTGGGGCACCCCGAGCGACTCCAGCATCCGGGTGGCCGCGTGCATCTCGTGCACCCGGCGCACGCTGTGCTGCCCCGCCCCCTCCAGCAGCCGCACCACGAACCGCTCGTCGGCCGCGGACCCCGTCTCCAGCAGGTGCTCCCAGAACCACTCCCCCAGCCCCGCGACCTCGGCCGCCCGCCGGGACTCGATGACCAGGGCGCTCAGCCCCTTCACCAGCACGCTCCGCACCAGCTTGCGGGCCGCCGCGTCCCCGGGCGAGCCGCCGATCGGCGTCACGTCCATGCCGTGGCGGCCGGCGAAGGCGGCGAAACGGCCGGCGTCGTCGCCGCCGGCCAGGATCGGGGTCGCCAGGCCCCGCAGCGGGATGGGCGCCATGATCGCCCCGTCCACGGCCGACGCGCCCGACGACGCCACCAGCTCGGCGATGCGTCGCTTGTCGCCGGGCGCGCTCGTGGACAGGTCGGCGTAGAGCGCGCCGGGCCGCAGGTTCGGGCGGGACTTCTCGCAGGCGACCAGGCTGTCGGCGCCGGTGGTCACGGCGATGACGACGCCGGCCCCGCGTAAGGCCTCGGTTGCACGCGACCAGCGGCGGCCCGCCGGAGGGCGACGGCGGGTGGGCGGGGTCGTGGACGCGCAGGGGCACCCGCGGCGCGAGGCCACGGGCGAGGACGTACGCGGGCCGGATCGCCTTGTACTTGTCGTCCTGCACGGGGCACGGCGTGGACTGGTCGAGCCTGCCGCAGCTGATGGCGATGATGCGGTAGCTGGTGGACGAGCCGATGCGGCCGCACTCACGCAGGCCGGGAGCGACGGGGCGCTACCGCAGTGAAGACACCGCGAACAAGATCACTTGACACCGTATCCCGCCGCGGGGACGAGGCCCTTCGCCGGCACCAGCGGTCGCTTGCCGTCCGGCGGCGCCGCGACCGGCTATGGCGCGCTCTGCCGTACGGCCTGCGCCGACGGGTGGCGGTTACGGGCGCCGTTGTTGCCGGCCGGATGGTCAGCGGTGGACGCGTTGGCGAGGAGCGAGACGAGGGCAAACGTCGCGGCCAGCAAGGGCACCGCGAGTCTGACAGGTAACACCGAGCCTCCCGAACATGAACATTGCCAGGGAGCTGGTCAGCGTGACGGTGGCACGCTGGTCGCTGCGGAAGCTGGGGACCTCTGCGATGATAATGTTCTACATATCCAAATATTTAGATATATGGAGCAGCGATGTCAAAGATGCTGATTGTCGGGGCCGGGGCGCTGGGGCAGGTCTTCGGGTTGTGGCTGGCCGCGGCCGGGGCCCGGGTCAGCTATTTGGTGAGGCCGGGCCGGGAGAGCTGGGAAGGGGCTTCCCTGTACCGGCTCAGGCGGGGGCGAGCGCCGGTGAGCGAGCGGATTGTGCCGTACGAGGTGATCAGTGAGCCGCGCCGCGAACAGTGGGACATGGTGTGGCTCTGCGTGGATTCGCCCGCGTTGCGGGGAGAGTGGACGCATGCGCTGCGCGCGGCGGCCGGAGCGGCGACGGTGGTCACCATCGGCCAGGACCCGGGCGATCTGAGCACCCTCGCCCGGGTCTGGCCACAGGAGCAGATCGTCCAGGTGGCCCCGACGCTGCTCGCCTACCAGGCGCCGCTGGAGCGAGAGGTCCCCACGCCGGGGGTGGCGTACTGGGTGCCACCCGGTTCGGCGGTGGGCGTCACCGGAGCGCGCGCCGCGCAGGTCGTCGCCGCACTTCAGGCCGGTGGCGTGCGGGCCAAGCGGGTGACGCGGGCCGGTGCGGGGGAGCTCGCCGCCGCCCGCATGATCCCCTACATCGCCGAGTTGGAGGCCTCCGGCTGGAGGCTGCCCGCGTCGAGCACACGGTTGCGGGGCGCTACCGCGTCCGTTCGGGAAGCCGTCGCCGTGGTCTCCGCTCAGCACGGGCTGCGCGCTCCCGTCTCCGTCCCGTCCTGGGCCGTGGGCTTGGCGTTGCGCGTGCTGCCATGGCTGCTCCCCTTCAACCTGCGCAGCTACCTGGAGACGCATTTCACGAAGGTGGGCGCGCAGACGCGGCTGATGCTGGACGGCTGGATCGCCGAAGGCGCCGCCAGGACGCTGCCGGTCGGCCATCTGTCCGCTCTGCGCGACTCATTGCCCGCATGAGCGGCTCGATCGAGGCCCAGGACGTCCTCGCGCTGTTCGCGCGGACCCGGCCGCTGTTCACCGCCCTGGGGGATGAGCGCAGGCAGGAGATCGTCGTCTTCCTCCTGGAGTCCGCGGCCCCGCGCAGCGTCGGTGACATCGCCGCGCACCTGGAGCTGTCCCAGCCCGCCACCTCCCACCATCTCAAGATCTTGCGCGATGCGGATCTGCTGACGGTACGGCGCAACGGCGCCCTGCGCCTGTACGACCTCAACGCCAAGGCCTACCCGGACCTCCTGACCCCGATGCGCGACCTCATCACGTTGATCATCTCTTGTGCTTCCGGCCTGGAGGAACAGCCGAGCAGCCAGTAGCGACATGCGCTGATCATCATGTTGACCGGCTGGGTACGGGCATGGTCGCCGTGCGGGCGACCCGCGGCGGCACACCCGGCGACGGCTGGACGCTGCACCAACTGCGCCACTCGGCGCCGACCCTACCTGGCCGCCACCGGGCGCACCGCGTCCGGGTTGCGGGCCGGGTCCCGTCACCAGCACCTGGCTGGCCTCGGCCGCTACGTCCCTCTTGGGCAAGGAGGCCTCCGTGCCAGGCTCGTCGGGAAGTCCTCCATCGTGGCGTCGGCGCCCGAGATGTGGGTGAAGTCGGCGGGCAGGCCGGTGCGGTCGAAGACCTCCAGCAGCAGCTCGGGGAAGTCCATCCGGGGCAGCATGCCGTCGACCAGGGCACGCAGCTCCTTCATCAGCGGCGGTTCGGCCAGCGCGCCGGGCTTCTCCAGCCGCAGCCGGCCGCCGACGAACTGCACCGCGGTGTTGGATCCCAGCCCGTCCAGCACCCGGGGGTAAGCGCCCTCCAGCGCGCTCGCGAGCTCGGCCAGGTGTCCGGCGGGCTCCAGCTCCTGCTCCAGCGAGAGCAGCACGCGCGTCCCCGCCTGTTCCACGCCTGGCCGTCCAGCAGCCGGGCCCGCGGATCGCTCCAGCGCCACCTCTTGAGAGCAACTCAACATTATTGCGATGCAGAAAACGAAAACCTTATTGCGGTTATCGGATAGCTTTCGAGAGAGGGCACACTAAGATACCCGCGCATCCCACCATGGGGATGTACCTAAAGCATGCACAATCAATATTCCCCTCGCGTTCACTCGAAGTTCTCGCGGCCGGGGTCGGGCCTCGGCGACAATCCTTGATGGAAGCGCTTTTGTGAATGCACGAAAGCACGTACCGAATCTGGAGATCCACATGAAGAAGTTCCTGGCGCTCGCGGGCGTGAGCGCCGCCCTGGCGGCCGGCCTCCTCGCGACCGCACCCGCTCACGCGGCGACGGCAAACGCTACTTCTCCCAGCGCGATGTCGCCCTTCCGTTACTACGACACCTTCTACGGGCCGAATCCTTGGTGGTCATGCGCTCAGCGCGGAAATCTCGGGCTGCAGAGAGGTGAGTGGTATGACTATGACTGCAGGCCTGGCACCAGCTGGGTGGATCTCTATATCCAGGTAAGTCCCAACTAGTCCAGCGAGCGAGCAGATCCCGCTACGGATATCCAGCGATTATCCGGACGGATGCTTATCAATGTCGGCTTCGGCAGTGCCTCCGCGATGACCCAATACCGAAGGCACTGCCAGGCCAGGGGCTCGGCACTGATGTGAACTCAGCGAATTGCCGGGCTCGTGGAACAAAGCTGTCCGAGCCGCACGGATACAGGGCTTCGACCAAGAGACGCGATGACCCCTGACCGGCCAGCCAGGGAAGAAGACGGCGGTCCTGGGCAGACCGGGTTCAAGGCGCTCGCCCGCCGGTGGATCTGTCGCCACAAGCCTGTAGGGCTTCGAAACTCGCGCGTGTGGTTTGATCTGGAGTTTCGCCGACCGCGAGCCGGCCGGGACGCTGCGGACACCGGAAGCGGCCGTGGCCTGACCTCCGGAAACGAAGGGCGGGAACCGTACGGTCCCCGCCCTTTGCCCTGCCTGGAGGACTCTTGCCGACCGCCTGGCCCTATGTCCGGAGCAGCTGCGCTCCCTTGTCGCCGCTCAGATCACGCTTACGGAACGCCCGATTCGCGACTCTGCGGACCAGCTTTTTCCAGCCGAAGCCGCCGGCCTGTCACGGGCTTCCTGGCAGCTACGCGAACGAGACGAGCTTTCGATCAGCCATTACGTCCGCCCTCGTCCTCCGTCCTGCCGGGGCGCACGGAGGGCTGAGGTCAAAGGGCGACGGTCCACGCGTCAACGACATGGCAGCCATTTGGCTGCCCATAGACCGAGGAAGTCGGCCCGAACTGCTGTTCTGTGCTTTTGTACACCACCGGGCCGTCGATGTTTCTGGTGTACGGCCAGTGGGCCGAGTTGCATTCGACCACTACGCGATAGTTGCCGTAGCCTTCGTAGCAGGTGGTTTGTCCCACGTTGCGGGTGGTATCGACGTATGGCTCGCAACGCCATACTTCAGCCTGAGCAGCTGGGACCCCCAGCACGGACGTGAGACAGAGGACTGTGCCAAGCATCGTCGTGCTGATCATTGCCTTTTTGACAGGCTTCATATTTTCCTTACTCGTACTTCGGGATCGTGGACTTACCGCGTTCCGCGCCCAGATCGCATGGCCCGTCGGGGAACGTCATCAGTCGTAACCAGGAAGGGCCATCCCGCTCATCGGGCTGCTGGGTGCGCCTTAGATTGAACCAAGGGACATGGTCTGCGACTATCCGGGCCGCGTCCCGAAGATCGCGCTTTTCGGATAGGGACCCGCCCCCTGGCCTCGGTGGCTCAGCTGGGGACTGCATAGTCCCATCCGTCGCAGGACGCCCCTTGACAGGAGTCCTTGGTGATCAGTCGCTCGTGCCGAGCGATGAGCTTCCGGTCAGCGGACACCAGCAGCTCGCTCGAGTGCAGCAGCACCTTCACCTGGCGGGTGCTCGGTGTCGTCCCCCGGTGCGGCGGGCTCCGGCGTCGATTCGGGGCGGACGCCGAACGGTCCGGCCCGCGCGAACCAGTAGTTTGCTGCATTGGCGAACGTGAATGCCGATGATGGGGATGCGATGCGATTTATCACGGGAATCGTGCTGGTGCTGGCGGCGGTTGGCGGGTGTACGTCCACGCCGATCACGCCGATCGAACCGGTGGACCCCGGCAACCGCTTCACGTCGAGGCCGCCGGTCGACCTCAAGTCCATCGACCCGCCCACCCGCTTCAACGCCGCCGCCGCCGCGCCGCTGGAAGTCTCCACGAACGCGGATGAGGTGCTGCTGGACGGCACCACGGCGGTCGTCCCGATCCATGGCAGCAAGCCGACCGTGTCCTCCGGGGAGGAGATCCGCCTGATCGACACCCGCACCAACAAGGTGCGGGAGGTGATCAAGCCGACCTACCCGCAGCCGAAAATCGGCACGGTGATCGCGCTGCCGACGCTCACGTCCGTCCAAGGCCGGCCGACCGTGCTCGCGCCGTTCCTCGGCGAGGCACCGGGACAGGGCACTACCCCGGGCCGTCCGCTGGTCGAGGTCGTCTCGATCGACCCAGAGAACGGGAAGACCGACTGGCGTACCGAGATTCCCATCGAGGGGTGGATCGGGACGGGCCGTTCGGGCGGCGTCGAGGTCTCGTTCGCAGGTGTGGCCGACGGGGTGGGGGTCGTTCGGATCGTGGACCCGTCGCTGTCGGCTCGGCGCGGCGACACGTACGCGCTGGACCTGAGTAGCCGCAAGGTGCGGTGGAGCATGCGCGGGTTCGAGGCCCGAGCCGTGGCGGCGGGGATGGTCACGGGCCAACAGCCCGGAACCGGGCAGACGCCGAAGGTCCAGGTCCGCGGGATCGACGCGCGGACCGGCCGGCAGCGATGGGCGTCGCCCCGCGACGCCTACTCGGTCGAGGTATTCCCGGCCGGCCCCTCCAAGGCAGTGGTCCGAGGACGCACCGACCCGGGTGGGAAGAAGTACGTCGATGTCGTGGAGATCACGACGGGACAGGCGGTGACCGTCACCGAGGAGAAGTCCGGTGAACCAGCCCCGCATCCGTTGAATTGCCTGTACGACGAGCAGGCCATCGCAGTCTGCTCAGGCGGTGACTGGGTCGCCGCGCTCGACGCGCAGACCGGCTCGTGGCTGTGGTCGATCACGAAGGGCGACGGGCGCCTGGTTCCCCTCGTGACCGGAGCCTGGCATGGGGTCGTCTACGGAAGAACCGCCAACGGGCCCGTCGTCCTCGATGGCAGGACCGGAACGGACCTGGAGACCCGACCGGGAGTCGCACCGTCAGTGGTGAACAGCTCCATGGCGATCGGCCCGTGGCCCGGCGGCGGCCTCGGGTCGAGCAGCTACCCGGTGATCGGCTGAGCTTAGACGTAGCTCAATCCCAGCCAAGACCTACCTGGCGGCTGGGAACACGTTGGGGAGCGGAGGGCCGAGCACTGCCACCTGCATGAGAGAAGCCATATCATTGACAATATTGTCGAAGTCCACGCTTGGCGAGGCCTGATGCGCCCGATCGAGCCAGCTTGTCGATGAAACTGTTGACAATCTGATCGATCGGCTCATAGCGTCGGCGAGTGACCTCGGCAAAGACCCCCAGCCGGCCCAGCAGCACATGTGGGACTACTACACCGACCTCGCCAAGCGGCGCGGGGTGCAGCTGCGCCGCAACGCGGGCCCCAACCTGGGCCTGCCGCACGACACCATGGGCGAGGCCTACATGCGGCTCTACCCGCAGGTGACGGACGTGCTGGCATGAGGCACGTGGTCGTCACCGGCACGCCGCGGCGAGCCTCGGCCGCACCGGCTACCTGGGGCCGGGGCTGCGCCCCGCGTGGCCCGGGGGCAGCGCGGGCGGCTGCCCGGCCTCGGCATCAAGTACGTGACGGCCGCCGAGTACGGACCCATGTGACGGGCATCCGTTCGACCACGTCAACTTCCTGACCGCCGACCTCTGCCTGGACAACGGCGTGTTCATCGAGACCGGCCCGCACAGGCACGCCGTCCAGCAGACCTTCTCCCTGTACGTCTACGAGCCCGGCGGCAACCGCGTCGAGCTGTGCAACCCGCTGACCAGGCTCATCCTGGCGCCCGACTGGCGGACGATCACCTGGACGGAGGCCGAGCGGGCCAAGGGCCAGGCGTGGGGGCTGAAGACCATCGCCTCCTTCCACGCCCGCGGCACCCCACCCACCGCGTAACCGGCTTTACACCGAAATTTCACTCATTGACGCCTCCGCAGGCAAAGGCTAACGTCGTCTGCATAACTTAAAGGAAACTTTCCTAATAGTTTCCTGGCATCCCACCCCTCGCAGACCCCCAACCGGATGTCGGAGCGTCATGAGACACAGTGTCCTGAGCAAGATCCTGGTGGCCTTACTGCTGCCCCTCACGGCCGTGGCGGTCGCCCCGCCGCCGGCCACCGCCTCGGCGTACGCCGCCCTCGCCGAATGGGCCCCGTGGACGGCGTACACGGCGGGCACGCACGTCACGTACAACGGCGTCGAGTACGAGTGCGTCCAGAGCCACACCTCCCAGCCCGGCTGGGAGCCCCCGAACGTGCCCGCCCTGTGGAAGCCCTCGACCGGCGGTGGCACCGACACCACCGCCCCGTCGGTGCCCGGCAACCTGCGCTCGACGGGCGTCACCGGCAGCAGCGTCTCCCTCGCCTGGGACGCCTCCACCGACAACGTCGCCGTCACCGGCTACGAGATCTACCGAGGCGGCACCCTCGTCACCACCGTCACCGGCACCACCCACACCGACACCGGACTGGCCGCCGGCACCGCCTACAGCTACACCGTCCGCGCCCGCGACGCCGCCGGCAACCGCTCCGCCAACAGCAACACCGTCACCGCCACCACGACGGGCGGCGGCACGGACACCAGCCCGCCGACCGTGCCGGGCAACCTGCGCTCGACCGGCGTGAGCGGCAGCACCGTCTCCCTCGCCTGGAACGCCTCCACCGACAACGTCGCCGTCACCGGCTACGAGATCTACCGAGGCGGCACCCTCATCACCACCGTCACCGGCACCACCCACACCGACACCGGACTGGCCGCCAACACCGCCTACAGCTACACCGTCCGCGCCCGCGACGCCGCCGGCAACCGCTCCGCCAACAGCAACACCGTCACCGCCACGACCACGGGCGGCGGCGGAGGCGGGAACAAGGTGCTCGGCTACTTCGTGCAGTGGGGCGTCTACCAGCGCGGATACCACGTCAAGAACATCGACACGAGCGGCTCGGCGGCCAAGCTGACCCACATCAACTACGCGTTCGGCAACGTGCAGAACGGCCAGTGCGCGATCGGCGACAGCTACGCCGACTATGACCGCTTCTACCAGGCGGGCGAGAGCGTGGACGGCGTGGCCGACACCTGGGACGCGGGCGCGCTGCGCGGCAGCTTCAACCAGCTGCGCAAGCTCAAGAAGAAGTACCCGAACCTGAAGGTGCTGTTCTCCTTCGGCGGCTGGACCTGGTCCGGCGGCTTCACCCAGGCCGCGCAGAACCCCACGGCCTTCGCCAACTCCTGCTACAACCTGGTCGAGGACCCGCGCTGGGCGGACGTGTTCGACGGCATCGACATCGACTGGGAGTACCCGAACGCCTGCGGCCTCACCTGCGACTCCAGCGGCCCGGCGGCGTTCAGGAACGTCATGTCGGCGCTGCGTGCCCGCTTCGGCTCCGGCAACCTGGTCACCGCGGCCATCACCGCCGACGGCACGAACGGCGGCAAGATCGACGCGGCCGACTACGCGGGCGCCGCGCAGTACGTCGACTGGTACAACGTCATGACGTACGACTACTTCGGCGCCTTCGCCCCGCAGGGCCCGACCGCCCCGCACTCCCCGCTCACCTCCTACTCCGGCATCCCGACGCCGGGCTTCTACTCCGACGCCGCGATCCAGAAGCTCAAGGGCAAGGGCGTGCCGGCGAGCAAGCTGCTGCTCGGCATCGGCTTCTACGGCCGCGGCTGGGCCGGGGTCACGCAGGCGGCGCCCGGCGGCACGGCCTCGGGACCCGCGCCGGGCACGTACGAGCAGGGCATCGAGGACTACAAGGTGCTCAAGACCCGCTGCCCGGCCACCGGCACGGTCGCGGGCACGGCGTACGCGTACTGCGGCGGCCAGTGGTGGAGCTATGACACGCCGAGCACGATCGGCGGCAAGATGAGCTACTCGAAGAGCCAGGGCCTCGGCGGCGCGTTCTTCTGGGAGCTCAGCGGCGACACCACGAACGCCGAACTCCTCACAGCCATGAAATCCGGCCTGAACTGACCCGGCGTTCCGGCGGGCCCCTCATCGGGGGCCCGCCAGAGTGCCGTCAGCGGGCGGCGGCGGTCAGCTCGCTCACCTGCTCGGCCGACAGTTCCACGGTGGAGGCGGCGAGGTTCTCCTCCAGGTGAGCCACCGAGGACGTGCCCGGAATCGGCATCATCACCGGCGAACGCGCCAGCAACCAGGCCAGGCTCACCTGCGCGGGCGTCGCCCCGACCGCCTTGGCCACGTCATCCACGGGACTCCCGGCCGCCGCCAGCGCACCCTTGGCGATGGGGCTGTAGGGGATGAACCCGATCCCCTGCTCCTCAGAGTGCTCCAGCACGTCCTCCGAGAACCCGTTGGTGAGGCTGTAGCGGTTCTGCACGGTGACGATCTCGACGATGCGCCGCGCCCGTTCGAGCTCCTCGACGCTCACCTCCGACAGGCCGATGCTGCCGATCTTGCCTTCGTCCCGCAGCGCCTTCAGCTCGCCGAGCTGGTCCTCCAGCGGCACCTCCGGGTCGATGCGGTGCAGCTGGAGCAGGTCGATCCGCTCCACCCCGAGCCGCCGCAGGCTCATCTCGACCTCCTGCCGCAGGTACGCGGGCCGTCCCACGACCACCCACTGTCCCGGCCCCGGCCGCACGAACCCGGCCTTGGTCGCGATCAGGAGCCGCTCCGGGTACGGGTGCAGCGCCTCCCGGATGATCTCCTCACTGATGTAGGGCCCGTAGGAGTCGGCGGTGTCGATGAGGTCGACGCCCAGCTCCACGGCCCGCCGCAGCACCCGTACGGCCTCGTCGTGATCGCGCGGCGGCCCCCAGACCCCGGGCCCGGTGAGGCTCATGGCCCCGAAGCCGAGCCGGTGGACGGTCTTGTCACCGATGGCGAACGTGCCGGTGGACTGGAGGTCTATGGACATACGGGTTCCCCGTTTCGCTGTCAGCTGGGCCGTTTACGCATCTCCCATCTTCGCCTCAGCCAGCTCCCCTGCCACACTCCGGGGCGCCAGGTCAGCCCACCGGTGCGAGCACCGCCGTGTCACCTGGGCTGGTGGCCGAAGCGGACCGGTTTGGAGCCGCTCAGCCGTACCTCCGGGTCGGTCATCGCCTGTGGCGGCGCGGGGCGCTCGGCGGCCGGCTCGATGACCGGCCCGGCCCCTTCGGCCTCCGCGATCCGACGGACGAGCCGTTCCCGCAGCTGCGCCGCCACCCCGGCGTGCGACGGGAATCCGGCCAGGTTGACCAGCTCGTGCGGGTCGTTCTCCAGGTCGTACAGCGCCTGCTCCCGGTAGCGGGCGGAGCCGGCGTCGTCCCACGGGTGGGCGTGCTCGGCGACGGCGTAGTACTTCCAGCGTGCGGTACGGATCCCGCGTCCCACCTCCGACTCGCTCACCTGGAAGAACACCTCCTCGGGCCAGGCCGTCCGGGAGTCGCGGACCAGCGGGAGGAACGAGCGGCCCTGCATTGCTTCGGGCACGGGCAGCCCGGCGGCCTCCAGGAGCGTGGGAGGCAGGTCGATGGTGCTGACGGGGCGCGAGACGGCGCCGCCGCCGTCGAAGCCGGGGCCGCGCAGCGCCAGGGGCACGCGGAGCGAGGCGTCGTGGCACGAGCGCTTGTACTCGCCGTTGCGGGTCTTGAAGTGGTTGCCGTGGTCGGAGGTGTACGCCACGATCGTGTCGTCCAGCAGGTCCATGCTGCGCAGCGCGTCCAGCAGCCGCCGGAGCCCCTCGTCCAGCCGCTTGACCTGCCCCAGGTAGCCGCCCATGTGCTGGTGGGCGGTGCCGCCGAGGGCGGCCAGGTCCGGCGGCATCCAGCGGCCCTGGTAGCGCTCCTCGTAGCCGTCGGGGGCCGGGTAGTTGTCCACCTCGTTCTGGTGGTGCGGCTCCAGGAACGACAGGAACAGGAAGAACGGCTCCTCGTGGTGGTCGGCGACGTACCTGATGGCGGCGTCCACGAGGGCGTCGGAGCGGTAGCCGGGCAGCAGCACGGGGTCGTTGGCCTCGTCGTACACGATCGTGCGGTAGGCGTCCGAGGTGTGCTCCAGCGCGTTCGCGGCCAGCCACGACCGGTAGCCGCCGCGCCGGTCGGCCGGGACCGGCTCGCTGCCGCCGAGATGCCACTTGCCGATGTAGCCGGTGGCGTAGCCGGCCGCGCCGAAGTGGTGGGCCAGCGTGCGCTCCTCGGGCGGCAGCACGCGGCCGTTGCGGTAGACGCCGGTCGTGGTCGGGTAGCGGCCCGTCTGCAGCGCGGCCCGGGCGGGCGCGCACACCGGCTGCGGCGTGAGCGCGACCGTGGCCTGCGTGCCGTGCCTGGCCATCCTGTCGAGATTGGGGGTGAAGGGGCCGACGGTGTCCCACCGCTGCTGGTCGGTGAAGAACACGATCACGTTCGGACGCAAGAAATGACTCCTATTTGAGGCCGGTGAGCGCGATGCCGCGCACGAAGTATCGCTGGGTGAGGACGAACAGGACGGGCACAGCAGCGGTGGCGGCGGCCAGGCGGAGCAGGTCACGGCGGGACAGAGGGGAGGACATCTCAGGATTTCCCTTCTACGAAGAGCCCCGCCGCAGGAAGGTCCAGGAGCGGACGATCTCGCGGGCGGGTGGCTGCTCCTCCGCCTGGAGGCGGTCGAAGAGCAGGCGTGCGACGTCGGTGTAGTCGTGGCGGAGCGGGCCGACGGTGCTGAGCTGCGGATTGCTGATGAGACCCTCGTCGATGTTGCCGGCGCCGACGATCGCCACGTCGCCGGGCACGCTGAGCCCGGCGTCCCTGGCGGCCCAGATCGCGCTGATGGCGGCCCGGTCGGAGGCCGCGAAGATCGCGTCGGGGCGGTCGGGCGAGCGCAGCAGCTCGGCGGCGGTCTGGTAGGCGGCCACGCGGTCGTCCGCGCCGGTGGTGATGATCCGCTCGCTCACGCCGTGCCGGTCGAGGGCGGTCGTGTAGCCGAGCAGCCGGCCTGCGGGCCGCTCCCGGTGGAGCTCGTGGCGGTGCGCCAGGAACGCGATGCGCCGCCTGCCCTGGGCCAGCAGGTGCTCGACCGCCTCCGCGCACGCCTCGGCCTCCGGAGTGCGTACGACGTCGCAGCCCTCCAGCCCGCCCTCGTTGCTCAGGACCACCATCGGCAGCCCGGTGCCGGCGAGCCCGGTGACCAGGTCGCGGGTGAGGTGGTCGCCGACGACGTTGATCAGCGCGCCGTCGGCGATGCCGCTGCGCAGCACGTCTACGGCGGCCTTCGCGCGGGCCTCGGAGTAGACGGCGAGCGTCACCACGGAGTAGCCGCGGGCGTCGGCCATCTCGTGCAGGTCGGTGGCCAGGCGCTCGTCGCTCGGCACGCCGCCGAGCGAGCTCAGCACCAGGCAGATCCGCTGGGTGCGGCGCTTGCGCAGGCTCCTGGCGGCCTGGTTGGGGGTGTAGCCGAGCTGCCTGGCGGCCTCGATCACCCGCTGCCTCGTCTCGGCGGCCACGGGGCGGTCCCGGCCGCTGAGCACGTAGGAGACGGTCGCCACGGACACGTTCGCCAGCTCGGCCACTTGTCGCGCTGTAGGTCTCATGTTAGTCGTATAACCTAGCATTCCCTATGGAAATAAGGGAAATTTCTGGCCTCTGAGATGGGTGATGAGGTCGGCATGCCGATGGCTCTCACTCGGCTGTGCGATGGCATGTTAATCGTTTAGCACCGTATGCCTGCGGTGTTCGCCAGATCAACCCCATCGGCTCGGGTTTTCCCTAGGACATTCCCGGTGGCGCCTGATGGTGGGCAATCGCTAGCTTGGGTATCCGTGACGCCTCTTTTGCCGGGCGACCCGGCACAACTGGGCGAATACTGGCTGGCGGGCCGGCTGGGTGCGGGCGGGCAGGGGGTCGTCTACGACGCCTACGACGACGCCGGCCGCCGCGTGGCGATCAAGGTCATCCGCCCGGAGTCCCTGGAGCACCCCGGGGCCAGGGCCGACTTCGTCAAGGAAGTGACGGCCGCGCGGAAGGTGGCCGCGTTCTGCACGGCCCGCATCATCGACGCCGACCTCGACGGGCCCACGCCGTACATCGTGAGCGAGCACATCGAGGGGCCCAGCCTGCGCACGGCCGTCGAGCGGCACGGGCCGTTCGACGCCGACCGGCTGCACCGGCTGGCCGTCGGGGTGGCCACGGCGCTGGCCGCCATCCACGACGCCGACGTGGTGCACCGGGATCTGAAGCCGGCCAACGTGCTGCTCGGGCCCGACGGGCCACGGGTGATCGACTTCGGGCTCGCCAGGACGGGCGAGATGTCGCAGACGACCGAGGGCGGGTTCGCGGCGGGCACGCCGCCGTACATGGCGCCCGAGCGGCTGGCCGGGCAGCGCGGCGGATCCGCCGTGGACGTGTGGGCGTGGGGCGCGATGATGCTGTACGCGGCCACCGGGCGGCCGCCGTTCTCCGGCGACCTCGCCCTCCTGCGTTACCAGGTGGCCGCCACGCGGCCCGACTTCACCGTGCTGGCCGAGCCGCTGCGGCGCCTGGTGACCGAGGCGATGTCGCTGGAGGCGGAGGCCCGGCCGCCGGCGCGGTCCCTCCTGCTCGACCTCATCGCCATGAACGGCGCCGCCAACGGGCCGGGCCTGTCGCAGGGCGGGCTCTCCGGGCTGCTCAGCAGCGGCAGCCGGGCCGCCGGCGAGGTCGGGCCGCCCGCCGAACCGCCCACGCCGTCACCGGCCGAGGTCGCCGAGGCCGTCTACGGGCGGCTCAGCCCCGAGGACCGGGCGCTCGCGCCTTCGGCTCTGCTGCGCATGGTCCGCTCCGACGAGAGCGCCGAGGCCGCGCTCAGGGAGGCGGCCACGCGGGATCTCGTCGACGGCGCGCGGGACCCGGCCGGCGTGGAGCGGGTGCTCCAGGCGTACACGGGCGCGGGCCTGCTCGTCCACAAGGGCGAGTCGATCACGCTGGCGGGGGCGGCGCTGCTGCGGGCGTGGCCGCGCCTGCGGGACTGGGTCGAGGCCGATCGCCCGGCGCTGACCGTCCACCACGCCCTGAACAGGGCGGCCACGGTGTGGCACGCGAACGGCCGCCGCCCCGACGACCTCTACCGGGGCACGGTCCTGGACGAGACCGTCGAATGGGCCGCGAACGGGCGCGGGCCGCTCCGGCCGAACCAGCGCGAGCAGGCGTTCCTGGACGCCTCCCGCGAGCACGCCCGGGACCTGGCCAGGCGGCGCCGGCGCGTCCGAGGCACGATCGCGGCGCTGGTCGCGGTGCTGCTGGCCGCGGTGGGGGTCGTGGTGGTGCAGAACGTGCTGGGCACCCGCCAGCGGGACACGTCGGCGGCCCGCCGGGTGGCCGCGCTCGCGAACCGGACCCGGGCCGGCGACCCGCTGACGGCGCTGCTGCTGAGCGTGGCCGCCTGGCGGCTCGCGCCCGTGGCCGAGGCGCGCTCGGCCATGTACGCCTCGCTCGCCCAGCGCGAGCGCTCGGCCTTCCACCCCGGTCCGGTCTCGGGCTCGGCCCGATTCGACCTCAGCGACGACGGCACGCGGCTGGCCGTGCTGGACGACGGCAGGTTCACGCTGTGGGACGTGACCACCGGGCGGCCCGCTCGCGCCTTCGGCGGGGTGAGCGCCCCCACGAACGGTGCTGTGAGCGCGATCGCGCTCAGCGCCGACAGCCGCAGGCTGGCCGTGTCGGGCGAGCGGTCGATCTCCGTCTGGGACGCCGAGCGCGGGGTGCGGGTCGCCGAGTTCGGGGAGGGCGCGCAGCGGCTGGCCTTCAGCCCCAGACGGCTGCTGCTGGCGGCCACCACACCCGAGGGCCGCGTGCGGGTGTGGGACCTCACCAGCCAGCGCCCGCTGGCCGTCGGCGACGCCACCGAGGTCGCCTTCTCCGCCGACGACGGCCTGATGGCGGCCACCCTGCCCGGCGGCCGGACCGAACTGCGCGACTGGCAGGGCGTGCTGGCCCGGCTCCCCGGCGCGGCGCTCGCGTTCGACCCGGCGCGGCGCGAACTGGCGGTACGGACGGGCGGCGACGTCCGCTTCTGGGACCTCGTCGCGCGACGCTGGCGGGAGCCGGTGCTGAAGGGGTTCGGGGCCCGCGCGCTGCGCTTCAGCCAGGACGGCCGTTTCCTGGCCGCCTACGACGGGTCGGACCTCGCCCTCTGGTCGCGGGACGGCACCCGGCTGCTGTCCCACCCTGTCGGCGAGCTCGTGTCCGGGCTCCGGCTGCCTCCGGGCACGCTCGCCTTCGGGCTGCTCGACGGCACGGTCGTGACCCTGGACGTCTCCGACCTCACCCGCCCGCGCACGCTGGCGCCCGGGGTCGAGGACGGGCTGATCGATTCCGCGCGGCGTACGGTGATCGTGCGGCGGCCCGGGGTGGAGGTCTGGCACCTGGGCGGGCTGGAACGGCTGGCGGCCCTGCCGGTCACCCCGACCGCGATGGCGCTGAGCCCCGGCGGCACGCTGCTGGCCGTCGGGACGGCCGATCCCGCCCGGGTGACGCTCTGGAACCTGACGACGGGCGCGAAGGAGCGGACGTTCCCCGTCAAAGGCGCGAGCGAGGTGGGCGGGCTCGCGTTCGCCCCGGACGGCACGACGCTGGCGGTGGCGCCCTTCCAGGAGACCGTCACCCCGCCCGCGAGCAACTGGCGCGACGTCCAGCTCTGGGACGTCCGCCGCGGGGTCAGGACGCGGACGCTGAGCGTCCCCGGCGGCTCCGGCATGGTCTTCCGCCCCGACGGGCGGGAGCTGGCGGTGAACGGCGCGGACGGCGCGCTCGCGTCGCCGGCCAGGGCCGCGGCCGTCACCAGGCCGTTCGGGGAGAGCGCGGACGGCGTGCGGGCCATCGCGTACAGCCCGGACAGCAGGGTCATCGCCACCGGCGCGCTGGCCGCCGGGGTGACGCTCTGGAACGCCGCCGACCGCAGGCAGCTGGCCCACCTGCCGCTCAAGGGGTTCGGGGCGGTGGACGTGCTGGCGTTCTCGCCCGACGGGCGGACTCTGGCCGTCGGCGGCTCGAACCGCGTCCAGCTCTGGGACGTCGCCGAACGCGCTCCACTCGGCCCGCCCGCCGTGTACCCGGCGGGCGAGGTGGTCGCGCTGGCCTTCGACGCCGGGCGGCTGCGCTGGCTGCGGACCGACGGCACGCTCGGCGACCAGCCCGCCACCTCCGCCGGCGTGGCCGCCGCCCTGTGCGCCAGGGCCGGGCGCTCGCTCTCCCGGAGCGAGTGGGAACGGCTCATCCCCGGCACGCCCTACCGCGAGATCTGCTGACAGGAGGAGACATGCAGCCTTCGCCCGACATCGTCGCCATCCAGGTGACGCCGCAGCCGGTCGTCCTGGACACCGGCGAGGTCGCGCTCCGGATCGAGGTGTCCACCGCGAACGCCACCCGGTTACGCGGCCGGCTGCTGAGCCCGGAGGGGACGCGCGTACCGCTCGAGTTCGCCGCCCAGCCGCCGCCGTGCGACTGGCTGGCCACGCACACCCTCCGGCCCGCCGACCGGGAGGGGACGTGGCAGGTCGAGGCGCGGTCGGGCCGGGCGGCGGCCGTGCACGCGTTCGACGTCGACCGGCGCGGGGCCAAGGCCGAGGCGCGGTTCGAGTCCTTCGACGCCGAGCCCCGCCAGGTCCCCAGAGGCGACCTGATCCGGCTCATCGGCCGGCTGGAGCTGGTCAAGAACGGCTCCTCCGGCCCGGCGGCCGGCCTGCCGGTCGTGATCGCGTTCCAGGAACAGGAGACGTGCGGCTGGCGCGAGCTCGCCGAGGCGGTCACCGACGACCTGGGCCGGTTCGCCGCGCAGGCGCCCGTCATGGAGAGCGGCGAGTGGCGGGCCGAGGTCCGCAGCGACCCCGAGGTGATCGGGGCGGTGAGCGCGGCGGTGTTCGTGGAGGCGACGGCCGAGCAGCGGTACGCCACCCAGCTCGACTACGCGGTACGGCGGGCGAGCGGCGGCACCGTGCACTCGGGACGGCTGCGCGGCAGGCCGGGCGCGTCCTGGGAGGGCCTGGGGAACCAGCGCATCTGGGTCTTCTACCGCAAGCCGGGCGCGCCGTCGGGGGCGTTCAACTCGGTCGACAAGAGCACCCTGACCCGGGACAGCCCGGTCCTGAGCAAGGGCCGCTTCGAGCTCCGCACCGGGTCGAAGAGCGGCGGCGCGTGGCGGGTGCAGTACTTCGGCACCAACCTCGCTGTGGGCGTCGCGAGCGACGCCAAACCCGCGCCGTGATCGGCCCCGCCCGGTACGCACCAGGGATCTCCATCGGCGTGGCGAGGGGATTTAGACCGTTACCCTCCGTAATCTCGCCTGGTGAGCGGAGGGAGAGGTGTCGTGGGTGGTTGGTCGAGTTCGTGGGGTACGGGTGGGCGGATTTCCCGCCGGACGTTCGTCACCGGCACATTCGCCAGTGCGCTGGCCGGCGCCGTCCCCTTGCTGGGCGCCCCGCCCGCGACGGCGGCGCCACGGCCCGGGGGGATGGTGCTGCGGGCCCGGCCCGCGACGGTCTCCCTGGGGCGGCGCGAGGTGCGCACCTGGACGTACAACGGCGACGTCCCCGGCCCGCAGATCAGGGTGATGGCCGGTGAGCGGGTCCGCGCGCGGCTGGTCAACGAGTTGCCCGCGGCGACCACCGTGCACTGGCACGGCATCCGGCTCGACTTCCCCATGGACGGCGCGCCCGGGTTCAGCCAGGAGGCGACCCAGCAGGGCAAGACGTTCGACTACGACTTCGTCGTGCCCGATCCCGGCACGTACTTCTACCACTCGCACGTCGGCACCCAGCCCGACCGCGGGCTGTACGGCACGCTGATCGTCGGCGACCCGCGGGAGCCGCTCGAGTACGACGAGGAGTTCACCGTCGTGCTCGACGACTGGCTGGACGGCATCGAGGGCACTCCGGACGACGCCCTGGCACGGCTGAACGCGTCCACCGACCACGACGACACCCTGCGCAGCGAGGCGCTCGGCGGCGTGGCCGCCGAGATGCGGCACCCGCTGTACCTGGTCAACGGCCGGTCGCCGGACGCCCCCATGAGCTTCCGCACCGCGCCGGGCCGCGTGGTCAGGTTCCGGGTGATCAACGCGGCCTCCGACACCGCCTTCCGCGTGGCGCTCGGCGGGCATCGCATGACCGTCACCCACACCGACGGGTTCCCGTGCCGTCCCGTGAACGTGGACACGTTCCTCATCGGCATGGGCGAGCGCTACGACTTCCTGACCCGGCTCGACTCGGGCGCGTTCCCGCTGGTCGCGGTGGCGGAGGGCAAGCGGGGGCGGGCGTTCGCGGTGGTGCGGACGGATCGCCGGGCGGAGGCGCCGGCGAGCGACGTCCAGGTGCCGGAGCTGACCGAGCGGATGCTGGCCTACCGGGACCTGGAGGCCCCGTCGTCCCACGATCTCCCCCGCCCGTCCAGGTCCATCACGGTGACGCTCGGCATGCGGCCGTCCGGCAACGAGTGGACGATGAACGACAAGGTCACCAGTGACCACCTGCGGCTGCGCGTGGACCGGGGGGAGACGGTCCGGCTGATCGTGGACAACCAGTCGCCCATGTGGCACCCGATGCACCTGCACGGCCACACGTTCCAGCTGCGCCTGCCCGACGGGCGCGGGCCGCGCAAGGACACCGTGAACATCAAGCCGCGCCAGCGGCTGCACCTGGACGTGCTCGCCGACAACCCCGGCGAGTGGATGTTCCACTGCCACAACCTGTATCACCAGGAGCAGGGCATGATGGGCGCCATCGGCTACGGCCCGGCCCCCAGCAACACGGGCCACCGGCCCCAGCAGCACAACCGCAAGCGGAAGCGTCGACGCTAACAGCGTTCGCATATGCGTACGATGTGCGCTATGGTGGGGGCATGGCGAAAGACGAGCAGTCCATCCCTTCGGTGTGGGCGCGGCCGCGCCGCGAGCGCGAGCAGCCGGCGCTGAGCCGCGACCAGATCGTGGCCGAGGCCGTCCGGCTGCTCGACGAGGAGGGCATCGACGCCCTGAGCATGCGCCGCCTCGGCAGCCGGCTCAACGCCGGGGCGACCTCCCTCTACCGCCACGTGGCCAACAAGGACGAGCTGATCGAGCTGGCCGTGGACGCGGTCTACGGCGAGCTGCCGCTGCCCGAGGAGAGCGACGCCATCCAGTGGCGGGCGGTCATCGCGCGCATCGCCCACAGCCTGCGCGCCACGATCCTGCGCCACCCCTGGATGGCCGCCAAGCTCGGCGAGGTCGGGCTGGCCTACCTGGGGCCCAACATGCTGCGCCAGACGGAGCACATGCTCGGCGTCCTCGAGTCCGCCGGTTTCCCGCTCGACGAGGCCGACCAGGCGATGAGCACGCTGGTCGCGTACGTGCTCGGCGTCACCACCAGCGAGGCCGCGATCCTGTCCATGATCGCCCGCAGCGGCCAGACCGAGCAGGAGTGGGTGGAGCACCTGTGGCCGGCGGCCGAGCGGGCCGTGCAGGACTACCCGCGCCTGCGCGCCCGTTACGCCGCGCAGCGCGACCAGGTCTCCTCCCAGACCAACGAGGACGGCTTCGAGTACGGCCTCCAGCGGGTCCTCGACGGCCTCCAGTCCCGCCTCGGCTGAACCCCCATTTCAGAGCCCTGCTCACGTGTGACATAAGCCTGCCATCGGTCTTGCGACGCGGCCTCGGGCTACGGAAGGATCGCCCAATCGAACCCCCCGTTCCCGCATGACCTTGGAGAGGCCGTCGTGCCCACACAGCACGCGAACGTCGAGCAGTTCGGATACCGGCAGGAGTTACGCCGCGGGGTCGGGCTGACCGACCTCGTGTCCTACGGCCTGGTGTTCATGGTGCCGATTTCCCCGTTCGCGATCTTCGGCTCCGTCTACGCCCGCTCGGGCGGCATGCCGGCCCTTGCGTACCTCGTCGGAATGATCGCCCTGCTCTTCACCGCCGCCTCGTACGCGCAGATGGTCAAGGCGTTCCCGCTGTCCGGCTCGGTCTACAACTACGCGGGCCGCGGCATCGCGCCGCCGGCCGGCTTCCTGACCGGGTGGATGGTCCTGCTGGACTACATCCTCGTGCCGTGCCTGCTCTACCTCGTCGCGTCCATCGCCATGCACGCCATCGTGCCGGAGATCCCCGTGTGGGCCTGGCTGATCGCCTTCGTGGCGCTCAACACCACGATCAACCTCCGGGGCATCCGGATGACGGTCAAGCTCACCCGCATCATGATCGTGTTCGAGCTGGTCGTGCTGGCGCTGTTCCTCGTGGTTGGCGTCTGGGCCCTGCTCCAGGGCAAGGGCCGCGGGTTCAGCCTCTCCCCGCTGTTCAACCTGGAGACGTTCTCCTGGCCGGTGGTGTTCGCGGCGGTGTCGGTGGCCGTGCTGTCGTTCATCGGCTTCGACGGGATCAGCATGCTGGTCGAGGAGTCCACCGGCGGGTCCGAGCAGGTGGGCAAGGCCATGCGGCTGGCCCTGGTGCTGGCGGGCGTGCTGTTCATCGTGCAGGTGTGGGTGGCCGCCCTGCTGGTGCCCGACCCGGCGGGCCTCCTGCGGCACGGGGGCGACACCGCGTTCTACGACGCGGCCGCGGTGGCCGGCGGCGAATGGCTCAGGCACCTCACCTCGACCGCCACCGCGCTCTCCTGGGGCGTGGCCAACACCATGGTGGCCCAGGTCGCGGCCTCCCGCCTGCTCTACGCGATGGCCCGCGACCGGCAGCTCCCGTCGTTCCTGGCGAAGGTGTCGGTCAGGCAGTCGGTGCCGGCCAACGCCATCATGCTCGTCTCGCTGCTGTCCGTCGGCGTCGGGATCTGGATGTCCACCCGCGCCGACGGCGTCGACCTGCTCAGCAGCCTGATCAGCATGGGCGCCATGGTCGCGTTCATCGTCCTGCACGCGTCGGTGATCGTGCACTACTCGCTGCGCCTCGGCTCAGACGCCATGTGGAGGCACCTCGTCGCACCGCTGATCGGGATGGGGATCCTCGTCTTCGTCGTGATCAACGCCCAGGTGATGGCGCAGCTGGTGGGCCTGATCTGGCTCGGCGTCGGCGTCCTGGTGCTGGCCGGCCTGTACGCGCTCGGCCGCCGGCCCACCGTCCACGGCCTGACCGGACGTCTCTGACGAGCGAGGGGACACCATGAACCGGCTGCCGCTCCACGAGGACCTGTACCTCATCGCGCACGACCAGTCCGGCAAGCCCCTGATCCACCAGTCGTCGATGGCTCTGGGGCTGGCCGGCGCGGTGCTGCTCGAACAGGCCATCAGCGGTCGCGTCACCGTCGCGGGCGGCCACGTGACCGTCTCCGGCGACGCCCCCGTCCCCATGGCGGACGGCGACGTCAGGTTCCTGATCAAGAAGGAGGCGGACGGCCTCTACGACCGCACCCGGGAGGCCCTGCTCGCCTCGGGCGTGCTCGTCAGGGTGAGCAGGCGCCGCCTGGGCATGCTGCCGTACACGCGTTACCAGCTCGCCGACATCGCCTCGGTCGTCCGGGCCTCTTCGGGGGTGCGCTCGGCGGTGGAGGGCTGGAAACCGCCGGACGCGCGGTGCGCCGCGCTCTGCGGGCTGGTGGCGGTGCTGCGGCTGGAGGCGGAGCTCTACCTCGACCAGCCGGCGAACCGGCTGGTCGGCCGCCTCCGCGAGATCGCCTCGGCCGCCCCGCCCGTGGTGGGCGAGCTGGTCGCGGTCGTGGACACCCTGGTCGCGGAGGCCGCCGTGGCGGTGTACCGCTAGCCGGGCCCGTCAGCTCGGCCCGTCAGCTCGGCCCGTCAGCTCGGCCCGTCAGCTCGGCCCGTCAGCTGGGCCCGTCAGCTGGTCCCCTGGCTGGGCCCGGCCATCGCCGCGAGGCGGCGGGCGAGCCGGGCGACGGCCTCCCGCAGCTCGGCGGGCTCCAGCACCTCCGCCTCGAAGCCCAGCCGGGCCACGTGCACGGCCAGCCAGTCGAGGTCCTGCCCGCCGGCGACGAGCACGCACCACCCGTCGCGATCGTCCTCGACCCGTCCCACCTGGGGCGGCACCAGCTCCCGCACCCGGTCGGGCGGGGCGTGCAGGCGCACCCGGGCGAGATACCGGTACGGCGCCTCGGCCACGGACCGCTGCACGTAGGCGACCGGGTCGGGATGCTCCCTCGCCCGGAAGCGCCAGGTCGTCGCCTCCACCTCGCGCATCCGGTCCAGCCGGAAGGTGCGCCAGCCGTCGCGGTCGACGTCCCAGGCCATCAGGTACCAGCGGCGGCCGGTGGAGACCATCCGCACCGGCTCGACCGTGCGCTCGCGCTGCCCGCCGTCGTGGCCGGGATACCGGAACCGCACCCGCACGGCGTCGCGGCAGGCCCGCGCGAGCGTCGTCAGCAGCTCCGCGTCGATCTCGACCCCGGGGCCGACCAGGGTCTCGGTGGCGCCGTACACCGCCCGGACCTCGGCGCGCAGCCGGGGCGGCATCACCTGGTCGAGCTTCGCGAGCGCCCGCAGCGCCGCCTCGCCCGCCCCGGCGACCGTGCCTCCCGCCGCCAGCCGCAGGGACACCGCCGTCGCGATCGCCTCCTCGTCGTCGAGCAGCAGCGGCGGCAGCCGGGTGCCCGCGCCGAGCTGGTAGCCGCCGCCGACGCCCGCCGACGCGTGCACGGGGTAGCCGAGCGCGCGCAGCCGCTCCACGTCGCGGCGCACCGAGCGGTCGGTGACACCCAGCTCGGCGGCGAGCTCGGCAGCGGTCCAGGACGGCCGGCGCTGCAGCAGCGCCAGCAGCCGCAGCACCCGCTCGGTCGTCGACTCGACAGTCACGCGCTCATCGTTCCACAGATCACGGACCGATCCTGTCCGCTATGTGCGGGAGGCTTGACCCATGAACTGGAACACCCTGCTGCGGGATCAGACCGACTGGCACTGGACCCATCAGCTGCGCGATCGCCTCGACGGGCTCACCGATGACGAGTACTTCTGGGAGCCGGCGCCCGGCTGCTGGAGCGTGCGGCCGCGCGGCACCGGCACCGCGCCGGTGCGCGCCGGGTCCGGCGCGATGACCATCGACTTCGCGATGCCGATGCCCGAGCCGCCGCCGTTGACGACGATCGCCTGGCGGCTCGGGCACGTGATCGTCGGCGTGCTCGCGATGCGCAACGCCTCGCACTTCGGCCGCACGCCCACCGACTACGAATCCTTCGAGTACGCTCCGACCGCGGGCGCGGCGCTGGCCCAGCTCGACGCCGAGTACGCCGCCTGGCTGGCCGGGGTGGAGTCGCTCGGCGAAGCCGGTCTCGCCGGGCCGTGCGGCGAGGCGGAGGGACCCTACGCAGAGTTCCCGCTGGCGGCGCTGGTGCTGCACATCAACCGCGAACTGATCCACCATCTGGCGGAGGTGTGCCTGCTGCGCGACCTCTACCTGCACACCGACCGGGAGGCGAGCTGAGATGGCCCGCGACATTCAGATCACCTTCGACTGCGCCGACCCGGCCGGGCTGGCCGCGTTCTGGGCCGAGGCCCTCGGCTACCGGCTGCAGGACCCGCCCAAGGGCTTCGAGTCGTGGGAGCAGGCCCTGGAGGCGATGGGCGTGCCGCCCGAGCGCCGCAACGACGCCTCGGCGCTGATCGACCCCGAGGGCTCCGGGCCGCGGCTGTTCTTCCAGCGGGTGCCGGAGGGCAAGACGGCCAAGAACCGCGTGCACCTCGATGTGCGGGCCGCCCCCGGGCTCGCGGGCGAGGCGCGGATGGCGGCCCTGGAGGCGGAGGCCGACCGGCTCGTCTCCCACGGCGCCACCCGGCTCCAGCGCCACGAGCCGGCTCCCCCGCTCAGTGCCGGTCACATCGTGATGGCCGACCCCGAGGGCAACGAGTTCTGCCTCGACTGACCGGCCGCGCCCCCCATGGACGCCGCGAGGTGCGCGGGTTACGCTCCGCTCGCCACAAGATGGGGGGCAATCCATGACTTACACGCTTTTACGCGGGAATTTCGTGATCCGGTACGCGGATCTCCCGCGGCAGGGCCCCGAGCCCGACGGCGACACCGTGAAGTTCCTGCCCGACTCGCCCGCGCTGGTGGAGGCGCTGCCGCGGCGCTCCGGCCACCCGCCGAAGATCAACCGCCGCGGTGTCTCCGTGCGCCTGGAGGCCATCGACGCGCTGGAGACCCACTTCGAGGAGACGCACCAGCAGCTCGCCGGGGCCAACGCGGCCAGGGACGAGCTGCTGCGCCTCCTCGGGTTCACGAACGTGCGCTACTGGGAGGACCTGCCGAACAAGGTGAAGTCGGCGGACCAGGACTCCGTCCGCGGGCACGTGCTCACGAACGGGGTCGACGCGAACGGCCGGCTGATCGGGTTCGCCTACGCGGGTGACCATCCGGGGGCCGACGGAGCCTCGGTGTTCCTGGACCCGGCGCTCGTGGACGCGTCCGTCAACGGCACGCTGCTGGCCGGCGGGCTGGTCTATCCGGCGTTCTACGCGACGCTGCCTGGGGAGCTGCGTACGCACCTGGCGGAGGTGTCGCAGGCGGCCAGGAGCAAGGCCGCCGGTATCTGGCCCGGCTCGACCGCCGATCCCGACGGCGCCGCCGCCGTCACCGGCCTGGCCGACGCCGAGGGCCTGGTGATGTGGCCGAAGCTGTTCCGCCGCATCGTGCCGTACCTCGCGGCCGGTTTCACGGACTTCGACGGCTTCGACGCCTGGCTGCGCGCGGACCCGGTCAACCGGGACGACGAGGTGTTCCTGCTCGCCAAGCTCGAACGCGGCAACCTGCACGACGTGATCAAGGGGGCCGGGCAGCAGCTCCAGCTCACGGTGTGGCCGGAGGAGTTCATCATCGCCCCGGACCCGGCGCCGCCGGGCACCGTCGTCAAGCCGCCGCTGGTCGCGGCCGGGGACCTGCTGATCGTGGCGGCCCTCCCGGACCCGGCCGGCGCCGACCGCGGCCAGGAAACGATCACCCTGCTGAACCTCACTCCGGCCGCGATCGATCTCGAGGGCTGGGCCCTGTCGGACGCCGCCGGCGGGCGTAAGGCGCTGACCGGCCGCATCGACGCCGGGGCCGCGCTGCGGGTGACGCTGGACGGCGGGCTGCGGCTGGACAACGGCGGCGACACCGTCGTCCTGGTGGACCCGAAGGGCACCTCGATCGACCAGGTGACCTACCAGGCGAACCGCGTCAAGGCGGGCCGGACCATCGCCTTCGGCCGCTGACACGACCGGGGCGGCGCCGGGCCCCCGGCACCGCCCCACCTCACCGTCGACACGAAGGAGTCGTGATGTTAGGGACAAGGTCACTGTTGAGGCTGGCCGCCGGTGCGGCGGCGGGCTACGTGCTCGCCGTCCGTCCGTGGCACCTCCGCTGGGGCGCCGACGATCGCGAGGTCCACGGCGAGATGGCCGGCGACGACCTCGTACGGTCCCCGCAGTACCAGGCCACCAGGGCCGTCACCGTCGACGCTCCCCCGGCCGCCGTCTGGGCCTGGGTGGTCCGGCTGGGCGGCTACCGGCCGGGCGGCGGCACCCCCGAACCTCCTGCCACGGAGGAGGCGCTGAAGGTCGGGGACGTGCTGCACCCCGCGTCCGACGGCACCGGGTACGTCGTCGAGCAGGCCGGCCCGCCGCACACGCTCGTGCTCGCCCAGCGCGGCGAGAACGCCACCACCACCTGCTCGATCTCCCTGCGCGACCTGGACGGCAGGACGCGGATGGTCTGCCGCGTACGCATCCGCGCCCAGCCCGGCGTGCGCGGCACCGCCCACCTCGCCTCGATGGACCTGGCCGACTTCATGGCGATGCGCAGGCAGCTGCTGACCATCAAGGAACGCGCCGAGTCCGCGCACTGACTCGCAGTCCGAACACCGGTTGACGGGAGGCCCCTGGAGCGCTTACGGTTCCGGCGATGTCGATGAAACATATCGATATAAATCCGAAACTTTCGGAGGCGTCATGTTTCGTGGAGTCGTCGCGGTCGCCTTGCTCGGCCTCCCTGCGGTGAATCCCTCCCAGCCCCCCACCATCACCGTGAACGAGCACGTCAGGCACCAGGAGATCGACGGCTTCGGCATCTCCCAGGCGTTCCGGCGCAACGAGCTGCTCAAGGCGCTGCCGGAGTCGCAGCAGCGGGAGGTCCTGGACCTGTGGTTCGACCGCGAGAAGGGCGCCGGGCTCAGCATCCTGCGGCTCGGCATCGGCTCCTCCCCCGCCGGGAGCCCGTACGACCACATGGTGTCGATCCAGCCCGAGGACCCCGGCGGCCCGGACGCCCCGCCCAGGTACGTGTGGGACGGCGACGACAACAGCCAGGTGTGGGTGGCCAAGGCGGCCCAGGCGTACGGCGTGAAGCGGTTCTTCGCCGACGCCTGGAGCGCGCCCGGCTACATGAAGGACAACGGCGACGACAAGGGCGGCGGCACGCTGAAGCCCGAGTGGCAGCGGGCCTACGCGAACTACCTGGTGGCGTACACGAAGTTCTACGCCAAGGAAGGCATCAAGATCACCGACCTGGGGTTCACGAACGAGCCCGACTGGACGGCCTCGTACGCCTCCATGCGCTTCACCCCGGAGCAGGCCGCCCAGTTCGCCAAGGTGCTGGGCCCGGTGGCCAAGGGCACGCACGTGGTCTGCTGCGACTCGTTCGGCTGGAACCAGGCCAAGGCGTACACGGCCGCGATCGAGGCCGACCCCGAGGCCCGCCGCTGGGTGAAGACCCACACCGGGCACACCTACGCCAGCCCCGTGGACGGCCCCCTGCCGACGACCAGGAGGACCTGGATGTCGGAGTGGAACCCGAACGGCAGCACCTGGAACGAGAACTGGGACGACGGCAGCGGCTACGACGGCTTCGCGATCGCGCAGGCCGTCCACGACGCGCTCACGCTGGGCAACGTCAGCGGCTACGTCTACTGGCTGGGCGGCTCGCGCGGCTCGACCCGGGCGCTGCTGCAGCTCGACGACACGGCGAAGACGTATCGCGTGTCGAAGCGGCTGTGGGCGCTGGCGGCGTACAGCAGGTTCATCCGGCCGGGCGCGGTCCGGCTGGACACGGCGGCGGCGGACCCGGCGCTGAAGGTCTCCGCGTTCCGCAACCCGGACGGCTCGCGCGTCGTCGAGGTGCTCAACACGGGCACCGCGCCGGTCACGTGGCAGGGCGTGCGCGGCCGGGCGACCGCGTACCTCACGGACGGCGCCAACTCGCTCACCCCGTCCCCGGTGACGGGCCGCACGGTGACGCTGCAGCCGCGGGCACTCACCACGATCGTCATCCGATAACGAGGCCGCGAGAGCCCGGGCAGGTGCCGGCCCGGGCTCTCGTCACGCGCGACGGCTGGATGGGGGCTAGCCCCAGACCTCCTGGGCCGTCTCGACGATCAGGCGCAGCTTGGCGAACTGCTCGTCGGCCGTGAGCTGGTTGCCCTCGACCGTCGATGAGAACCCGCACTGCGGCGACAGGCAGATCTGGTCGAGGTCGACGAACTTGGCGGCCTCGTCGATCCGCCGCTTGAGCGTGTCCTTCGACTCCAGCTCGCCCCGCTTGGTCGTGACCAGCCCCAGCACCACCATCTTCCCCGGCGGCACGAAACGCAGCGGCTCGAAGCCGCCGGACCGCTCGTCGTCGAACTCCAGGAAGAACCCGTCCACCTTCAGCTCGCCGAACAGCGCCTCCGCCACGAAGTCGTACCCGCCGGAGGCGGCCCAGGAGGAGCGGAAGTTCCCCCGGCACATGTGGGTGGTGATCGTCATCCCGGCGGGCTTGGCGGCCAGGGCGGCGTTGATCTGCTTGATGTAGCGCAGATGCATGTGCTCGGCGTCGTCCCCGCGCGAGCTCAGCTCCGCCCGCTGGGCCGGGTCGTTCAGGTAGGCCAGGCTCGTGTCGTCGAACTGCAGGTACGTGCACCCCAGCGCGCCGATCCTGCGCACCTGCTCGGCGTAGGCCGCGCTCAGGTCCCGCCAGAACTCCTCCACGTCCGGGTAGACCGCGGGGTCGATGGCCGCCGGCCCGCCCCGGTAGTGGACCATGCTCGGCGAGGGGATGGTCAGCTTCGGCACGACCCCGCTGTTACGCCTGGTGACGGTGTCGCGCAGGAACGTGAAGTCGTCGGCGAAGATCGGCTCGTTCAGCCGGATCCGCTCGTGCACGCGCAGCGCCGCCGGGGTGAACTCGATGTCCCCCTGCTCGTTGTGGAAGCGCACCGTGATGTGCTCGTCGGTGGCCTGGCCGATGCCGCCGAGCCGGTAGATGAAGTCCATGTGCCACGAGGCCCGCCGGAACTCGCCGTCGGTGGCGCTCTGCAGCCCGACCTCCTCCTGGCGGCGTACCACCTCTCTGACGGCCTCGTCCTCGGCCTCCCGCAGCGCGTCGCCCGTGAGGGTCTCGCGGGCGCGGAGCAGCGCGGGCGGGCGGAGCAGGCTGCCGACGTGGTCCGCGCGGAACGGCGGCGAGGTGCGCATTCGCAGATCATCTCCTCTGGTCGTCAAGGTTGTGCCCGTAGAGCTGTCTAAGGTGGGCTTTGAGCAGCTTGCCCGCCGCGTTCTTCGGCAATTCGGGGACGAATTCCAGATATTTCGGGATTTTGAAGCGGGCCAGGCGGCCGTCCAGGTACGCCAGCAGCTCGTCGGGCTCGATCGCGGCGTCCGGGGCCGGAACGACCAGCGCCTTGCCCACCTCGCCCCACTTCTCGTCCGGCACGCCGATCACCGCGCACTCGGCGACCGCGTCGTGCCCGAACAGGACGCTCTCCACCTCGGCGGGATAGACGTTCTCGCCACCGGAGATGATCACGTCCTTGAGGCGGTCGGAGATGCGCACGTAGCCGTCCTCGTCGGCGACGCCGACGTCGCCCGAGCGGAACCAGCCGTCCGCCGACAGCACCTTCGCGGTCTCCTCCGGCCGCCGCCAGTAGCCGGCCATGACGTTGGGCCCCTGTACGTAGACCTCACCCGGCTCGCCGGGACCCGCTGGAGAGCCGTCGGGCGCGACCAGCCGTACGTCGGAGAAGAAGCACGGCACCCCGGCCGAGCCCGCCTTGGCGATCGAGTGCTCGGGCCCGAGGAAGAGGGCGCCGGGCGCCGTCTCGGTCATGCCGTACCCCTGCAGGAACGTCAGCCCCCGATCCTGATAGATCCGGATCAGCGGCTCGGGCACCGGCGCGCCCCCGCACAGCAGGTGCCGCAGGCTCGACAGGTCGGCCCCCGCCCAGCGCGGCGACCGCGTGAGAAAGCCGAACATCGACGGCACCCCGAACATCACCGTCACCCGCTCCGCCTCGATCAGGTCGAACGTCCGGTCCACGTCGAAGGAGGGCTCCAGGATGACCCGGCCGCCCTTGAGCACGGTCGGCAGCAGCGTCTGGGCCAGCGCCGCGATGTGGAACAGCGGCGCGCCGACCAGCGTGACCTCGTCGTGCGCGAGCGGCACGTCGACCAGCAGGTTGAAGGTGTTCCAGGTCAGGTTGGCGTGGGTGAGCATGGCCCCCTTGGGGCGTCCCGTCGTCCCGGACGTGTACATGATCAGGCACACGTCGTCCTGGCGCACCGGCTCGTCGATCGGCTCGGGCGAGCCGGAGGCGATCAGCGCCTCATAGTCGGCGGCCCCGATGTGCCGCCCCGGCAGCCCCGCGCCGTCCTGCTCCTCGCCCAGCACGAGGACCGACGCCTGCGCGTCCTCCAGGATGAACCGCAGCTCCGGCCGGGCCAGCCGGGCGTTGAGCGGCACGAACACGGCCCCCACCAGCCCCGCCGCGAAGAACGTCTCCACCGCCGCGGGCTGGTTGACCCCGAGGAAGGCGACCCGCTCCCCGCGCCCCACGCCGAGCGCCGAGGCCAGCCGGTACGTCCGCTCGCTCAGCTCACGGTACGTGCGGTCCTGTCCCCGGTACGTCACCGCCACCCGTTCGGGCGTCATGCGGGCCCGGCGTGCGGGCCACGAGCCAATCCCCTGATTCCGCATCGGCGCTCCTCGACGCTCAAGCCCTCAAGTTAGGCCACTAGGCGATGGCTGTCACCGTTCTGCCCAAGTTTCGTCCGGCACAACGTCGAGGAGCCGCTCCACGATCCGCTCCGCCTCCGGCCTGAACCGCTCGTGCAGCGTGTGGCAGACCCGCTGGGCCTTCTCCGCCGGCCAGTCGTGCGGCAGGTGGCGCAGCGGCAGCCGCGGATCGGCCCTGATGATCTCCAGCCAGCCGGTCAGCAGCGTCAGCGAGCGAGCCAGGTCGTCGGGCGCGTCCGGCGCCGGGTCGGCCCGGTCCCAGCGGCGCAGGAACTCCCGATAGCGCTCGCCCAGGCCCGACAGGTCATAGGCGTCCCCGACCAGCGCCTGCATGTCGGTGGGACGGCGGGGCTCGGCGGAGAAGACCTTCACGTTCGCGCCGAGGTCCTCGATCACGTGCGCGGCGTCCACGTCGCCCGGGGCGATCCACAGGCCGTTCTGCAGCGGCCCGAACCCCGCCCAGACCAGCCGCGAGCGCAGCTCGTGCCGCTCCCGCTGCCAGGATTCGGGCAGGGAGAAGCCGATCAGCGTCCAGCGGTCCTCGTCCGCGTCGTTGACGACGCCGCTGTGCCAGATGCGCCGCTCGCCGTCCTTGAGCACCTCGGCGCTGGT
Organism: Nonomuraea sp. JJY05; assembly: GCF_043496855.1. Taxonomy (NCBI): domain Bacteria; kingdom Bacillati; phylum Actinomycetota; class Actinomycetes; order Streptosporangiales; family Streptosporangiaceae; genus Nonomuraea; species Nonomuraea sp. JJY05. The sequence continues at coordinate 112,875 of NZ_JBIEIS010000005.1, read as the reverse complement.
CGGGGTGAGGCCGAAGTACATGCGGCGGCCCGAGCGCTGGCGGCGCAGCAGGCCGCGGCGGACCATCCGGGTCAGCGTCGAACGCGTCGCCTCCTCCGAGATCCCGACCTTGGCGAACGCCTCGATGAAGCTGCCCGAGGACACGCAGATCGCGCGGCCGTACACGTGATCACCGAGGAACGTCAGAATCACCGACTGAGGCCGCATCTAAGCCCTTCCTGGGGAGATTGGGCAATCTATTGACAGCCGTAATATATCTGCCTACATTCAGGGCCACATCCCAGGAGGTCCTGAATGCGCAGGCTTCTTCCTTCTCTGGTTTGTCTCGCGTTAGCCACAGCCGCCTGCGGCGGTGACGCCGGCGGCGGTGCTCAAGACCCGATCAAGGTCGGCCTCATCGTCTCCCTGACCGGCAACTACACGCCGCTGGGCAGCGAGGACAAGAAGGCCGTCGAGCTGGCCGTCGAGCAGGTCAACGCCCAGGGCGGGCTGCTCGGCCGCAAGGTGGAGCTGGTCACGCGCGACGACAAAACCGCCCCCGACCAGGGCATCGTTGCCTACAACCAGATCAAGGCCGACATCGACGTGCTGATCGGCCCGGTGTTCTCCAACTCGGCGCTGGCGGTCGAGCCGCTCGCGCAGCGCGACAAGATGCCGTACCTGTCGCTCGCCCCCGCCCAGGAGCAGGTCGAGCCGATCAAGTCGTACATCTTCGTCACCCCCGCCCTGTCCAGCATGTACGCCGAGCGCTACCTGCAGTACATCCAGGCCAAGGGCATCAAGACGATCGCCGTGGCCTGGGACTCCAAGAGCGCCTATTCGGTCTCCGGCCACAAGTCGATGATCGCGCTCGCGTCCAAGTACGGCGTGAAGGTCGCCGTGGACGAGCCGTACGAGACGACCACCTCCGACTTCAGCCCGCTCTTCACCCACGTGCGCGACTCCGCCGCCGAAGCGCTGGTGTTCTGGGGCTCGGGCGCGCCCGGCGTGACGGCGGCCAAGCAGTACGTGGCCTCGGGGCTGAAGACGCCGCTGTTCCTGACCGCGTCGCAGGCCAGCAAGCTGTGGCTGGAGCCGATGGGCGGCGCTGCCGAGGGCATGACGGTGCAGAGCGCCATCGGCGTGGTCGGCGAGTATCTGCCCGACGGCAAGCAGAAGCAGGTCATCGAGCAGATGGCCAAGCCGTACCAGCAGAAACACGGCTATCCGCCACCGCAGTTCGCGCAGGACGGCTACAGCGCGAGCCTGCTGCTCTTTGAGGCGATCAGGAAGGCGAACAGCACCGACAAGCCCAAGGTGCAGCAGGCCCTGGAGACCATGGACCTGGTCACGCCCAACGGCCGCTTCCGCTACTCCCCCACCGACCACTCCGGGCTCTCCCCCGAGTTCATCTCGGTCAACACGGTGCAGAACGGGAAGTTCGTTCCCACCGACTGGGCCAAGGAGCAGCTCACCAAGACCGTCGGCGCGGGGTAGCGGGTGCTGACGATCACAGGGCTCTCCCGCTCCTTCGGGGGCGTCTACGCCGTCCGCGACGTGTCCCTGGCCGTCGCGGACGGCGAAGTCTGCGGCGTCATCGGGCCGAACGGGGCGGGCAAGTCCACGCTCTTCAACCTCATCACCGGGCATCTGACGGCCGACCACGGCCAGATCTCCTTCCGCGGGCACCGGGTGGACCGGCTCGCGCCGCACCGGCGGGCCCAGCTCGGCATGTCGATCGTGTTCCAGGCGGCCCGGGTGTTCCGCGGCATGACGGTCAGGGAGAACGTCATGGTCGGGATGCACGGCCGTACACGTGCGGGGTTCGTGTCGGCGGCGCTGCGGCTGCCGCGGCACCGGCGCGACGAGCGCGAGATCACCGCCGAGGCGGACGCCGTGCTGAGCCGCGTGGGGCTGGCCGAGTGGGCGGACCGGCCCGCCGAGCTGCTGCCCATCGGGCAGCAGCGGGCGCTCCAGCTCGCCCGCGCCCTGTGCGCCCGGCCCCGGCTGCTGCTGCTCGACGAGCCCGCCTCGGGGCTGCGCGGCCAGGAGCGCGAGCGGCTCGCGACGCTCGTGGAGGAGCTGCGCGCGGACGGGCTGACGATCCTGCTCGTGGAGCACGACGTCGCGTTCGTGACCCGGCTGGCCGACCGCGTGGTGGTGCTCGACCTGGGCCGGGTCATCGCCGACGGCTCGCCCGCCGAGGTGCGGGCCGATCCGCTGGTGCTCGCCGCCTACCTCGGGCAGAGCGCATGATCGACGTCAAGGACCTGGTCGTCTCGTACGGCACCGCGACCGCGCTCGACCACGTCACGCTCACGGTGGGGCGGGGCGAGATGGTCGCCCTGCTCGGCCCGAACGGCGCGGGCAAGTCCACGCTGGCCAACACCCTCGCCGGGCTGCTGCGGCCCGCCTCGGGCACGGTGGGGATCGGGGGCAGGCTGGCGCTCATCCCTGAGGGCCGCCAGCTCTTCCCGGACCTGTCGGTGGCCGACAACCTGGCCCTGGGCGGGTGGAGGTCGGGCCTGCGGGATCCCTCGTCCGTGTACGACCTGCTGCCCCGGCTGGCGGAGCTGGCCGGGCGGCGGGCCGGGGTGCTGTCGGGGGGCGAGCAGCAGATGGTGGCGTTCGGACGGGCCCTGATGTCGCGGCCCGAGGCGCTCGTGGTGGACGAGCTCTCCCTGGGCCTGGCCCCGAGCGTGACCGCCGACCTGGCCGCCCACCTCGCCGACCTGAACCGGGAGCAGGGGCTGACCGTGCTGCTCATCGAACAGAACGCGCGGCTGGCGTTCGACCTGTGCCGGCGGGCGTACGTGCTGGAGTCCGGGCGGGTGGTGACCGAGGGCGAGTGCGCGGAGCTGGCCGACGATCCCCGGGTGGCCAGCGCGTACCTGGGCGGGGCGATCACATGAGCGCCTTCCTCACCTACCTGCTGAACGGGCTCGCGGTCGGGTGCGCCATCGCGCTCATCGCCAGCGGTCTGGTCGTGATCCACCGGGTCACGGGCGTGGTGAACTTCGCGCAGGGCACGTTCGCGGTCGTGGCCGGGCTGTGCACGTCGTCGCTGCTCGGGCTGGGGTTCCCGCACGGGCTGAGCGAGCTGGCCGCCGTCCTGGTCGCGGCGCTCGCGGGGCTGCTGACCGGCCTGGCCGCCATCGGCCGGTGGGGCACCACGCCGCTGTCGTCCCTGATCGTGACGCTCGGCGTGGGCGTGCTCGCGTACGCCGTCGAGATCGTCCTGTGGGGCGACCAGCCGCGCTCGGCGCCCGGCCTGGCGGGCTCGGTGACGCTCGCGGGAGCGCGCGTCCAGACGCAGCACCTGCTGGTCATCGGCGTGACGGCGGCCGCGTTCGCCCTGCTGGCGCTCTTCTTCGGGCGCACCTACCTGGGCAAGGCGCTGACGGCGTGCGCCTCCAACCCGTACGCCGCCCGCGTGGTCGGGATCGACACGCGGCTGATGGGGCTGCTGGCGTTCGCGCTGGGCGGGCTGCTCGGCGGGATCGCCGGGGTGCTGGTGACGCCGCTGCGGCCGATCTCGTTCGACACCGACGTCACGCTCATCGTGAACGCCTTCGCCGCGGCCGTCTTCGGCGCGCTCACCCGGCCCATGATCACGCTGGCCGGAGCGCTGCTGCTGGGCGTGGCCGAGACCATGGCCGCCGGGTACGGCTACGGATCGCACCAGCTGGAGGTGGCGCTCGGTCTCATGATCGTCGTCATGATCGTACAGGCGAGCCGGCGCTCGGTCATCTCACAGGAGCCGACATGATCCGCCTGGTGGCCGGGCTGCTGGTCGCGGCCGTGACGCTGGCGCTGCCCGCGGTGCTCGACGACAGCGCGCTGGCGGTGTACATCCTGCTCGGCCTGGCCGCGATGGTCACCGTCGGGGTGTCGCTGCTGATGGGCTATGCCGGGCAGGTGTCACTGGGCCAGGGCGCCTTCTACGCCGTCGGCGCCTACACCGCGGCGCTGCTGGCCCTGCACGGCGTGCCGCCGCTGGCCGGGCTGGTCGCCGCGCCCGTGGTGGCGGCCGCGTCGGCGCTGGTGATCGGCGTGCCGCTGCTGCGGCTGCGCGGGCACCATCTGGCGTTCGCGACGCTGGCCATGCAGCTCATCCTGCTCTCGCTGGCCGGGCAGCTGGAGGTCACCGGCGGCGACATCGGGCTGCAGGCCATCCCGCAGTTCTCGGTCGGGTCGTTCGAGGCTGGCGGCGCGTCCGCGTACGCGTACATGACCTGGATCGGGCTGGCGCTGGTGATGCTGGTGACCCGGAACGTGATCGCCTCGCGGCCGGGGCGCGCCCTGCGCGCGCTGGCCACCAGCGAGACCGCCGCCGCGTCCTCGGGGATCGCGGTCGGGCGGTACAAGCTGGTGGTGTTCGCGCTGTCGGCGGCGTTCGCGGGGCTCGCGGGCGGGATCTACTGCTTCTACACCGGGTACGTGGCGCCGGGCTCGTTCCCCGTGCTCATCTCGATCCAGTACATCGTGATGGCCGTGGTCGGGGGGCTGGGCACGATCTGGGGCGCCGTGGTCGGCGCGACCGCGATCACGCTGCTCGTCCAGGGGCTGAACAGCCTGGCCGCGCTGCCGGGGATGCCGTCGTACGCGCCCGGCGTGCTGTCGTACGCCGTGTACGCGCTCGTCCTCATCCTGGTCGTGCTCTTCCTGCCCCGCGGCCTGCTCCCCGCCGTCTCGGGCCGCCTCACCCGGGACCGCCCGCCCCGCTGACGGCATCTCCGGGGGATGATGCGTCGGTGACCGTCGAAAAGGCACTGAACATCGGCCCGTCGGGCATCGAGGTCGCCTACGAGCGCCTCGGCGATCCCCAGGCGCCGCCCGTGCTGCTGGTGATGGGCCTCGCCGGGCAGCTGATCAACTGGCCGGACGGCTTCTGCGCGGAGCTCGTCGACCGCGGCCTGCACGTCATCCGGTTCGACAACCGCGACTCCGGCCTGTCCACGCACCTGCACGACGCGCCGCAGCCCGACCTGGCGGCGGCGCTCGCGGGCGACGCCTCCTCGGCCTCCTACACGCTCTCCGACATGGCGGCCGACGCCGCCGGGCTGCTCGACGTGCTCGGCCTGGACAGCGCCCACGTCGTCGGCGCCTCGATGGGCGGGATGATCGCCCAGACTCTCGCGATCGAGCACCCCGGCCGGGTCCGGTCGCTGACCTCGATGATGTCCACCACGGGCGACCCGTCCGTGGGCCAGGCCCGGCCCGAGACGATGGCCGCGTTCGCGGGGCCGCCGCCGGCGACCCGAGAGGAGGCGATCGAGCGGTCGGTCCTGATCTTCCGCCTGGCCGGGTCGCCCGGTTTCGACTTCGACGAGGCCGCGCTGCGCGAACGCGCCGGCCTCTCGTACGACCGCGACCATGACCGGATCGCCGTCGCCCGCCAGGCCGTCGCGGTCATCGCCTCGGACGACCGCACGGCCCGCCTCCGCTCCGTCGACGTCCCCACGCTGGTGATCCACGGCGCGGAGGACGCCATGTGCGACCCGAGCGGCGGCCGCGCGACCGCCGCCGCCATCCCGGGCGCCGAGCTGGTGGTGATCGACGGCATGGGCCACGACCTGCCCAGGCCGCTCTGGCCCGACCTCGCCTCCCACATCGCCACCCTCGCCCACCGCACCGAAGCCACCCGATAACCGCCCACCAGCCGCAACCCGGCGGCGCGCCGCCACCCACAGCCCCGTCGGGCCGCCCGCCACCCGCAGCCCCGGCGGCGCGTGGGCGGCGACACTTCGCCGGGCACCGAAGCTTTTCCCGTCTAACGTCGGCCGCATGACGACGACCCCGCCGGCCATGCGCAGCGCCTCCCCCCACCCGGCGGGAACGTCGTGACCCCCTGGGAGATGCTCGCCGTCTTCGCGACGAGCATCGGCGCCGGCGCCCTCAACACCGTCGTCGGCTCCGGAACCCTCATCACCTTCCCCGTACTGCTCGCCATCGGCCTGCCACCCGTCACCGCCACGGTCACCAACGCGCTCGGCCTGATCCCCGGCTCCATCGGCGGAGCCATCGGGTATCGCCGAGAGCTCCAGGGCCAGTCCCGGCGCCTCCTGAAACTGAGCGTCGCCGCCCTGCTCGGCGGCCTCTGCGGCGCCGTGCTCCTGCTGACCCTGCCGGCCACGGCGTTCGAGCGGATCGTCCCCGTCCTGGTGGCCCTGGCCCTCGTCCTGGTCATCCTGCAGCCCCGCATCAGCAGGCTCCTGCGCCACCGCCGCCACCGCGAGACACCCGGCCGCGGGCTCTTCGCCGGGCTGCTGCTCGCCGGCGTCTACGGCGGCTACTTCGCCGCCGCCCAGGGGATCATCTACATGTCCCTCATGGGCATGCTCCTCGACGAGACACCCCAGCGGCTCAACGCCGCCAAGAACGTCCTGGTCGCCGTGGTCAACGCCGCCGCCGCACTCCTCTTCCTGTTCGTCGCGGACTACGACTGGACGGCCGTCGCGCTCATCGCGACCGGCTCCGCCCTCGGCGGCCGCCTCGGCGCCGAGGTGGGCCGCCGCTTCAGCCCCGCGACGCTACGCTTCCTGATCGTGGCCGTAGGCGGGGTCGCCCTCGTCCACCTGCTCGTCCGCTGAGGCACACCGGCTTGACATGATCGCGTCGCGAGCGATAAACGCGTCGCTGGTGCCGTCCAAAATTTCCGAGCCTGCCTTATGCACTGCGGCGATCCTGATGCCGCTGCTTCCCGCCCTCATCGCGCCCAAGGCCGCCAACGTCGTCACCGGCGCGGCCGTCGCCGCGCTCCTGATCGTGCCCGTCGTGGTGCTGCGCCGCCGGCGCTGGGCGCCACGGCTCGGCGCCGCGCTGCTGGCCCTGCTCGCCGTGGCCGCCGCCGCGACGCCGATCACCGGGCTCGGCGAGCCGAGCGAGGAGGAGTTCCGGCGTTATGTCGCGCTCCAGAGCGCCATCGGCGGACCGATCGACACCGAGGAGCTGCGGGTCCTGCCCTGGGACTCCGGCGACCTGCTGCTGCTCGCCCTCGCCTTCCTCGCCGCGGCGGCGCTGCTGCCGGCGCTCGGCCGGGCCGTCCAGGGGAGGCGGGAGCCGCTTCCGCTGTGCCGGCGGTGGCCGCTGATCATGTGGGGCGTCGCCCTGGTGCTGGTGAGCATCCCCCAGGCGATGTACCTGGCGGACCTGGCCGGCGGGACGACCGAGCACTCGATCATGGTCTTTGACGTCCACTGCTTCGTCGGTTTGGAGGAGATCACGTACGCGGCGGCCGTCCTGATCCTGATCCCGCAGCCGATCGTGGTCGCGGTGGGCTTCGGGCTGTGGGCGCTGCTGGCCCGCACCGGCCACCGGCCGCTGGGCCGGGTGACCGGCTGGCTGACGGTGGTTCCTCTGGTGCTCGAGGACGTGATGGTGAGCTGGATGCCCGTGCTCGGGTGCGCGCAGTCCTCGGAGGAGACGGCCAATCCGGTCACTCTCTCGTGGGCGCTGTACACGCTCCTCCCCGTCGTCCTGATCCTCCTGGCGGTACGGGTGCGCCGAGTCCCCGTCCCGCAGGAGAGGATCGGGCATTAGTGTCGGCAGTCCACTCATGATGATCGACTTTGGAGGGCGACATGCGGCGCGTCATGATCCTGCTGGCCCCGATCGCGGCCCTGGCCGCCGCTCTGATCGTCGCCCGGCGGCGGTTCGTCGTCGTCCGGATCAGCGGGGCGAGCATGCTGCCGACCTACCGCACGGGCGACCGGGTGCTCGTCCGCAGGACCACGGGGGCGGGCGTCAGGCGCGGCCAGGTCGTGGTGCTGCAGACCGCGCTGCCCGGGGGAAGATGGCGTACGGGGCCGCTGCCTCAGCCGGGGGCGGCCATGTGGTTCATCAAGCGTGCGGTGGCCGTGCCGGACGACCAGGTGCCCGCCCAGGTCATGGCTCGGGTGGAGGCGGCGCCGGGCGACACGGTCCCGGCGGGCCGGCTGGTCGTCCTCGGTGACGGGCCGGTCAGCGAGGACTCGCGGGCGTGGGGCTACGTGCCCTTCGACCGCGTGCTCGGCGTAGTCGTCCGCAGGCTCGCCCCCTCCTCCGGATCCGTCGGCTCGTAGCCCTGGGCCTGCAGGGTGAACAGCCCCGCGTACTCCCCTCCCAGCGCCATCAGCTCCGCGTGCGAGCCGCGCTCGGCGATCCGCCCCTCGGCGAGCACGACGATCACGTCCGCCTCCCGCACCGCGCCGAGCCGGTGCGAGATCAGCAGGCTGGTCCGCCCCGCGCGGTGGCGGCGCAGGCTCTGGTGGATGGCGTGCTCGGCCTGCGCGTCCAGGCCGGAGCTCGGCTCGTCGAGCACGAGCAGGTCCCGCCCCTCCCGCATCAGGGCGCGGGCCAGCGCGAGGCGCTGCCACTGCCCGCCGGACAGCACCACTCCCGCCTGGGGGTCGTCCCTGTCGCCGAAGAAGATCCGGCTCAGCAGCGTGTCGTAGCCGCGCGGCAGCCCGGTGACCGTCTCGTGGACACCGGCCAGCCTGGCGGCGGCCTCGACCCGGTCGCGGTCGCCGAGCGCCGCGACGTCGCCGAGCCCGATGTTCTCGGCCGCGGTCAGGTCGTACGACATGTAGTCCTGGAACACCGCGCCGATGCGGCCGCGCAGCTCGGCGGGGTCCATCTCCCGCAGGTCGACGCCGTCCCAGTGGATGGACCCGCGTACCGGGTCGTACAGCCGGCAGATCAGCTTGACCAGGGTGCTCTTGCCCGCGCCGTTCAGCCCGACCAGGGCGAGGGAGCCGCCGCGCGGGATGAAGAGGTCGACCCCGCGCAGCACCCACGGATGCGCGTCGTCGTACCGGAACCAGACGCCGCGCACCTCGATGCCCTCGCGCAGCGCGGGGACGGGCCGCGGCTGCCGTGGGACGGGCAGGTCCGGCGCGTCGGCCACGACGTCGAGGTAGTGCCCGAACATCAGCAGCGCGTTGTGCGCGTCGGCCGACTGGCCGACGATCGACGCGAGCGCGGACTGCACCCCGGCGACGGCCGCGACGAACACGGCGACGTCGCCGACGCTCAGCGTGCCGGACGCGGCGCCGCTGATCGCCCAGAGCAGGCCGAGCGCGGCGACGGCCGCCCCCAGCAGCGACAGCGACCCCTGGGTACGCAGCGTCCTGCGGGCGAGCCCCTGCTCGGCGGCGTTGACCGCGCGCAGCTCGCCCAGCATCCTGGCGCGCAGGAAGTCGCCGAGGCCGAACAGCCGGATCTCCTTGGCCGCGTCGGGGCTGGTGAGCAGGCCGGCGAAGAAGATCTGCCGCCGGCTCCTCGAGCTGACGCCCCACATCATCCCGGCGCGGCGCCGGGACAGGTCGAGCTGGGCGCGGACCGAGGGGATCGCGGAGAGCGCCACGACGAGGATCATCCCCGGCGCCAGCACGGCCAGCGCCGCGATGAATCCGGCGAGGGTGACGGCTCCCTGGGCGATCCCCAGGCTGGAGCGGACGATCCGCTGCGGGGCGTTCTGGCCGGCATCCTGCGCCAGCCGTACCCGGTCGTGGAAGGCCGGGTTCTCGAATCGGCTCAGGCCCGGATGGGCGTTGACGGCCTGGAACAGCCGGTCCTGGATCAGCACCTGGAGCGCGCGGCGCAGCTGCTCCTGGGCGTACTCCGCGACCGAGGGCAGGGCCGCGCCCGCCAGGCCGGTCACGCCGAGAGCCACCCCGTACGGGAGCAGCTCGGCAAGGCCTGCCCCGGCCGCCAGCCCGTCGAGAACGAGCTTGGTCAGCCACGCGGTGACCACCGGGACCAGGCCCATGAGCAGCACCGTGAACCCGGAGGCCAGCACGGCGGCCGGATGCGCCCGCCAGGCCGACGCCGCGGCCGCGCGAAAGCGCCGTCGCGGCGTGCCGCCGCCGTACCCGGCGGGAGAGGTCATCGGCGCGTGGCCGCCGGCAGCCTGCCCGGGGCGGTGTCCGCCGCGACGACCACCGCGTCACCGTCGACCAGGTAGAAGCTGGGGAACCGGGAGACCTGCAACGCCCTGCTCACCGGGCCGCCCATCGGCTCGACCACGACGGTGGCCGAGGTCAGCTCGCCGGTGAACAGCCGGGCCCCGTCGGGATCGCCCGCGACCACGGCCAGCACGCGTTCTGGACGGGTGTCGGCCAGGTAGGACGCGAACTCCGGCAGCCGCTCGTGGCAGGACGCGCATTCGGTGGAGAACACCGCCACCACGGAGGGCCCCGAGAAGAAGGCGCGCGACACGGTCTCGCCGCTGAGGGCGGTCGCGCTGAAATCGCCGAGCGTCGTTCCCGGCTGCACCATCGGGGCGCCCGTGGGCGTCAGCTCGGCCAACCGCAGTGTGTGCACGCGCAGGCGGCGGATCACCGCCAGGGTCAGCACCAGATCCACCAGGCACAGCAATCCGACGACGACTACGGCGGCGACGAGATACGGCATGCGAGCTCCTCAGGGGTGGGCGGCGAAGCACGGAAAACCCACCAGGACGGTGCCGGCCGGCACCAAACCAGCCGGCACTGTCCTGGGGGCTGTCGGTAGGGCGTGTCAGCAGTAGTCGAAGCTGCCGCAGCTGGTCGTGTTGCTGGCGTCGTGGTAGCAGCAGGTCCGGCAGAACTTGCCCTGGCAGCACCAGTCGGTCCAGCACGCGGCCGAGGCGTTCGCCGACGGCAGGAACTTGTCGAGGAGGCGGTCTCCCAGCTTGTTGAGTGCGCGGATCATTGCGACCTCCTTGCATGGGGATCTTTACGCGCCCACCGTCACCCAGCTAGAGCACCTTGTTAATAGAGAGATTGGCCGACACTGCGGAACGTCGTTCGGCGCTTCAAGATCTTGACAGCGGTCACTTCGCAGGGTGACGGCTGATTGACCAGGCGCTGGATCTGGTCGGCGCCCCCGAAGATCCGCATGTTCGCCGACGCCCGATCCGGTCACCGGCGAAAACGATTCGATCACTCGGTGAGCAGCGGTTACGCTTGCGGGCGTCTCGCTGGTTCCGATGCTCCCACGGAACACGAGCAGAGCTTGGAGGCGGCTGTGGCGATACCGAAGAAGGGCTCGCGGCTCATCACCGTCGACGGCACCGTCTTCCGCTGGCGCGTCCGCCACAAGCCGACCTACGACGAGGGCATGGCCTGGTCGCCGCTCAGCTTCGCCGTCGAGCGAGCCGAGAAGCCGGGACGCGTTCTCGTGGTGTCACTCCCCTGCGCCCGGCCGGACAACTGGCTGGCGGAGCGAACGATCGCCGTCCGTCCCGTCCTGGTCGCCGGATGCATCCGTCGAGCCGTCGACCAGGGATGGGACGCGGGACAACCGGGCCCAGTTTTCATCCTCACCGTCACCGACGATGAACTGGCCGCGCTCCTGGGCGAGCCGCCTCAGTACCTGGTCCCCTTCCTCTGGGGCGTGATCCCGGAAGGCGGCGGCATCAAAGACCTCCCCCGATGCACTCAGCTCTGGAGTCGAGACACGCCGGCCACCAACCGGGCGCCTTCTGATCCGTAAAAGGATCGGCCCCGCAGCACGCTCGGCTCGCGAGCAGGCGTTGGCCGCTCGACAGGTGCTGTTGCCAGGCTTCGATCGTGATCGACCGGGAAGGATGATGCGGTGGCTCAGGCCTGCCGGGGGGAGCGGATCAGCAGGGTGGCCAGTGCTTCGTCCGGGCCGACGGTGCTGTAGATGTGTGGGACGTCGGCCTGCCAGGAGATGTGCTCGCCTGGCGCGGCCACCAGAGGGGCGTCGGCCGGGCCGGCGCGCAGCACGCCCGCGTAGACGGTGATGTGTTCGGTCACGCCGGGGGCGTGGGGTGGTGAGTGTTGCACGATGCCGGGGCGGACGCGCATGCGCAGCAACTCGAACGTCGCGGTCGGCTCCTCGAAGACCTCCAGCAGGGTGGCCGTTACGGCGGCGCCGGGCACGTGGACGGCCTCCGTGGGCGATGCGCCGGGCTCCAGAACCAGGGCCGTCAACGGTAGGCCCAAGGCTCCTGCCACCGCGTAGAGCGTCTCCAGCGTCGGGTTGCGGGTGCCCAGTTCCAGGCCGGACAGGGTGGCCTTGCCGATGCCGGCGCTGCGGGCCAGCGCCGACAGGGAGATGCCACGGGCCTCCCGCAATCGCCGCAACCGGCTCCCGATATCCGTCTCACGGCCGTCCACCCGGCAATCCTTGCATTCCGCCGCCGGGCTTGTCCCACGGTGGCCGCCTGGCTATGGTTCGTTCCGTAAACGGAACGATTGGGAATCTGGCGACACTAAGGGGTGGGCGTGCGGGTGCAGGCCGTCATGGCGGGGCTGGTCAGCGCGGTGGTCGGCTACGCCAGTTCGTTCACCGTCGTGCTCGCCGGGCTGCGTGCCGTCGGGGCGACGCCGGGGCAGGCCGCGTCCGGGCTGCTCGCCCTCTGCTGCGGCATCGGCGCGGCGGCGCTCTTCCTCGGGCTGCGATACCGCATGCCGATCAGCGTCGCCTGGTCCACGCCCGGCGCGGCGCTGCTGGTGGCGACCGGTCCCGTGCCCGGCGGTTTCCCGGCCGCGGTCGGCGCGTTCATCATCTGCGCCGGGCTCATCGTCCTGGCCGGCCTGTCGCCCTGGCCGGCCCGGGCGATCGCCGCCATCCCGCGTCCGATCGCCGGTGCCATGCTGGCGGGCGTCATCCTCAGCCTGTGCACCGCACCGGTCCGCGCCGTCGTCGACATCCCGCTGCTGGCCGTGCCCGTCGTCCTGACCTGGGCGGTCTTGCAGCGGTACCTGCGGCAGTGGGCCGTTCCGGGCGCGCTCGTCGTGGCGGTCATCGCCATCGCGGTGCACGGGCCCGGCAACGGCCTGTCCGGCGCGGCGCTGCGGCCTGCGGTCGAGCTGACCACCCCGACGCTGAACCCGTCCGTCGTGGTCAGCATCGCCATCCCGCTGTTTCTCGTCACCATGGCCGCGCAGAACGTCCCCGGTATGGCCGTCATGGCGACATACGGCTACATGCCGCCCCTGCGCCCGGTCCTCGTCGCGACCGGCCTGGCGAGCGCGGCGGCGGCGCCGTTCGGCGGTCACGCCGTCAACCTGGCCGCGATCACCGCGGCGCTGACCGCCGGCCCGGACACCCACCCTGACCCCGGCCGCCGGTGGATCGCGACGGTGGCCCTCGGCGCCGGACAGCTGGCGCTCGGCCTCGGCGCCGGCCTGGCCATGGCTCTGGTGCTGCTGTCCCCACCCGTGCTGGTCACCGCGGTGGCCGGCCTCGCGTTGCTGTCGGCGCTCGGCTCGTCGCTGGCCGGCGCGGTGACCGAGCCGGAGGGCCGGGAGGCCGCGGTGGTCACTTTCGTGGTCACCGCGTCGGGGATGACGATCCTGGGCATCGGCGCGGCGTTCTGGGGCCTGGTCGCGGGCGGCTTGACCGCCCTCCTGCTGCACAGGCGACCACCGTTGGAACGGCACTCGCCATCCACCGCGGAAGCCGGGGCGGAACGTCCCGAGGGCCGGGTGGCTGCTGTGTCGGCCGATCAGTCGTCATAGTGGAAATATCCCGCGAAATCCTTGCCGGCTGCCTTCCGGCCAGATCCAGCGGGCGGCCGTCCGAACGGACGCCAGGGTGCTCGTACGAGCGGACGCCAGGGGCTCGTCCGAGCGGACGCTAGGGTGCCGATTCAGACGAGGCCGGCCCGATCATCGACCCGCGCCGCCATCAACAACCCCTCCACGGAGAGCACCATGCCGCGTTTCGATGACGGAGGGCCCGACGTAAGGTCCTGCGGCTCCGCTGGCCCTGAGCCACGTCTCAGCTGTCGAGCGCGGCAAAGATGTCAGACATGCAGGGTGGGCCGGTAGACGAGCTCCTGGATGTGGCCGTCGAGCGTCCGGCTCTCGAACAGCTCGAGATCGAAGTCGCCCGCGCCAGCGAGGATCGGGCTGATCCCGGTCCGTCCGGAGATAACGGGAAAGATCGTCACTTGCAGGCGGTCGACAAGGCCGGCGGCCATCAGTGCCCGGTTCAACGACAGGCTGGCCTGCGAACGCAGCGGCACGTCCGACTCCTCCTTGAGCCGGGCGACGATGTCCACGGCGTCACCGCTCACGATGGTCGCGTCCGGCCGGCCGAGGGTGTCGCCATCCGCTGCTCGGTGGCGAACAGGGCGGCACGGTGCTTGAGCAACTCGGGACCCTGCTTGCTCCAATAGCCACCCCAGTCAGCGCCCTCGGCGTAGGAGCCGTAGCCGTCGAGGGTGGAGAAGACGTCCCAGGTGTAGGTAGCGGTCATGATGCTCTCCTCGAGTGCGGTTGATGGGTGTGTGCATTCAGCCTGCAAACCACGGCGAAACTCATCGCCGTCTGAACATGAGAGATCGGCATGACGGGTCAAGGCAGAGCGCCCGCAGGCCCGTCGGTCCACACGCGAATTGCTCTCGGCTGATGGGTCGCGAGCAAGGACGAAAAACGGCACCGATGTTGGCCTACGGAAAAGCGCCTCACCAGGTCAGCGATCGGACATTCTCCGGACTTTGGCGGCAATCAAGGCAGCGGCGATGCGGCGAGCCGGGGCGGACTCCTGGCGCCGTTCTCATCCAAAAAAAGACTGCCTCATCACAAGATGCCCGAGAAATCACTAAAACTAGCCGAAAGCTGACACAGAGAGCTGGGCAGGTAAGCCGCCTGCGGTACGCCAGGAGTACGAGCGAGCAACGGCCGTACCCCAGCGACCTGTCCGCGGCAGCCGATCGCTGCAGCCCTTTACGGGGAGCTCCGAAGTCGGCGATCGTCACGGCCTCCGCTGCGAACACTTCATTACGGGTGGAGAACACGATCGCCACGGACATCCACCCGGGTCCAGGACACCAGCTCTGGCGTCAGCAGGATTGGTGCTCAGCCCTCATGGTCCCAGTAGCGAGAGGACCCGTACCGCAGGACCGCCAAGCCCGAGGACCGGGAAGCCACGCGGCGGCATGACCGTCCGCTTCTCAGGCGGATCAATCACCCTGCTTTGTCAATCCAGAGCGTGACCAGGTGCGTGTGCGCGGTGGCGCGGATGTGTCGGTGTGGGGAAACCGCGGGTTGGTCACGAGAGGATCCCGGATGGGACAACCAATCCTCTTGCAGATCTTGGGGATTCATACTGGTGCACACCTCGTTCTCCCCTCCCGAAGGCCTCCAGGTGATGCATCTCTCTCATGCGCGATTGCGCCCGGTCGGCGGTGTCGCGGCCTTCGCCATCGCGGCCATGGTGGGCGATTCCCTCGTCGGGGTCGCCACAGCCGGGATCAACCTCTGGTACGCATCGCTCGTGGATCGCATGGTCAGTGATTTCGGCTCCGTTTCCGGGGCAGCGATGCGGACGGGGGAGCTGCTCGCCCTAGGGTCCAGGGTCTCGCGAATCTTCATCTTCTTCATGGCCGTGGCCGGGTTTCTGGCCTGGCTGTTCCGCGTCAGGACCAACGCCGTCAGTCTCTCGCTGACCGGTCACCGACACGGCAGATTCTGGCTGATCGCAGGATGGGTGATGCCGATCGGCTGGTTCTGGATTCCCAAGCAGATCGTGGACGACATCTGGCGCGCCTCCACGCCCCCCAACTCCGCCAAGGGCCTGATCAACGCATGGTGGGCGACCTGGCTGACCGCCTGGGTGACGGCGAAGGCGACCTGGGGCCTGCTCTATCTCTCCATCGACCTCGAGGGAATCGCCTTCGCCCTGCGCTTGGAGGTGGTCGGACTCGGGCTGATGCTCATCGCAGCTGTCCTGGCGATCGGCGTCATCCGCAAGATCACCTCCGCCCAGGAGACGCTCCGCTCAACACCTCCAGCCAACCCCACGGCAAGCGAGCCGCCCCCGGTGCCCGGCGCGCCCGAGCCGGCCGCGGCGCCATAGGCCTGCTCAGCAGCCCTTCCCCGCTCGATCGGCTTCCAGGTTCGTACACCAGCGTCCAGGCACGTTGTTAGCGAGAGCCCCGGGCCAGCGCCTCTTCAAGGCGACACGTCGGTCGGTGTTGACGCTCGAGACCAGCTGAAACGCTGGATCACGCGGCCAGCCATTGCAGGCCAGCAGCATGTGCAGGTAGCCATCGAGCACTCGACGGAAAGCGCGCCTCTGTAGTCCTCTCGCCAGTATCTGCACGGTTGGCGGAGATCCACTCTCGTTGTGGTCTTGATCATTTGGTGAGCCGGTCGATCACTGCGGCGACACCGTGCATCCTTGCGCCGGTGAAGAGCATCAATACGGCGTTGGAGCACAGCCGCGCCAGGAACGCGTGGTCATTGCGCTATCTGGGTGGAAGCAGATTCTGGCCGGTGGCGTCCTTGCATCAGCCAAGCGGCAAGGTGATCGGTAAGTGTATGCAGCGCTGCCATGGCAGCCGTCACTAGCTGCTCCTTGGGGGGATCATCCCCCTCTGCCAGCTCCAGGGCTCGCCTCAGATCGCCGATCTCTTGGGAGAACGCGTTCCCTGTTTCCCGGCTGATAGAGAACATGGCTATCTCGGTCTTCAGCGCGTTGAGCGTCCAGTCCTTGCTGTCTGTTATGTGTGGCAGTACGGTGCCGTGATCGAGGGCCCGAGTGAGCTGGATGTCTATGTCAGCCAAGAGGAGAAAGAAGTCGATCGCGTTTGCCCGGGCTTCGATTTCAAGGGCGGCTTGTCTCTCGTAGCGTCTCGTCGCCATGACCACGGCCCAAGCCGTTATCGCCGCCACGATGCCGCCGATGACGGCCGAAAGCGCGCCTTGTAACAGGTTCCCCCACCAGCCTTGCATACGACACTCTCCGCGGCATCTCGTGATGACAGGGCCTGATCGGGTCAACTATGGCGGCGCTTTGAAGATCAGCCAATATGCGGCAGATCGACGCCGGCTAGGTAGTGGTCGATCCTCATGCGCATCGACCGGTCCATCCGCAACGAAGTGACCTGGGCGCGGGGGACCCAGCGGACCTCGCGCTCGTCGTCGGGACCCCTGCGGCGGCTCGGGCGGTGAGGACGATTGAGAACTCTTGCCGTGCCTCCCCGTTCGAGGTGTAGAGGATCACGTGGCGGGGGTCGCTGTAGGTCCCGACGAGGCCGGTGATCTCGCAGGTGATGCCGGTCTCTTCGAGAGTCTCACGTACGGCGGCTGCCGGGATGGACTCGCCCAGGTCGACGGCGCCGCCGGGGACGGCCCAGTTGTCGTTGTCGCTGCGGCGGATCATCAAGACGTCCCCGGCCGCGTTGGTGACGATGACGTTGACCGACGGGACCAGGCTGTTCGGCTGGGGTGCGGTCGGGTCGTCGTAGAAGTCGATCCGCTTGCCCACGATCAGGACCATCATGATCGTTTATTTGAGCATGTCGCCGTAGCACTCACCGCAGCGGGTGAATGCTGGCCCGTCTGCTTCAAAGCCATGATGGGCCGGCGGCGTCTCGGTCAGGGGACTCGCCGAGTACCTCGGCCACGCCGACCCAGGCTTCACCCTCCACGTCTACGCCCACATGATGCCCGGCTCTCACGACCCGCGCCCGCAAGGCGATCGACGACCGGCTGTTCCGTCCGCGCGAGGTCTCTCATGGAACAGCGATTATCCGGGACCCGATCCCAAGACAAAGAACCCCGCCCCCCGGCACAGAGAAGCGGGGTTTTCGCACGTCAGCGACTACTTGGCCAGGTGTCGGCTGATGACCATCCGCTGGATCTGGTTGGTGCCCTCGAAGATCTGCATGATCTTGGCCTCGCGCATGTAGCGCTCGACCCGGAACTCGCGCGTGTACCCGTACCCGCCGAAGACCTGCACCGCGTCCGTCGTCACCTTCATCGCCGCGTCCGTGGCGACCAGCTTGGCGATGCTGGCCTGCTTGCTGTACGGCAGGCCAGCGTCGCGGCGCCGGGCCGCGTCGAGGTAGGTGGCGCGCGCGCTCTCCACCCCCGCCGCCATGTCGGCCAGCAGGAACCCGAGCCCCTGGTGGTCGATGATGCGCTTGCCGAACGTCTGGCGCTCCTTGGCGTAGGCCACGGCCTCGTCGAGCGCGGCCTGGGCGAGGCCGGTGGCGCAGGCGGCGATGCCGAGCCGTCCCGAGTCGAGCGCGCTGAAGGCGATCTGCAGGCCCTGGCCTTCCTCGCCGATCAGCCGGTCCTCCTCCAGGACCGCCCCGTCCCAGTGGGCGCTGGTGGTCGGCACGGCGTGCAGCCCCATCTTCTCCTCGGGCCGCCCGAACGTCAGCCCGTCGGCGGCCCCCGGCGCGAGGAAGCAGGAGATGCCCCGCGAGCCCTCCCCGGTCCGGACGAACAGCGCGTAGAAGTCGGCGAGGCCGCCGTGGGTGATCCACGCCTTGTTGCCGGTGATCCGGTAGCCGGTCTCCACCCGCTCCGCCTTGCAGGTCAGCGCCCCGGCGTCGGACCCGGCCTGCGGCTCCGACAGGCTGTAGCCGCCGATCAGGCGCCCGGCCAGCATGTCGGGCAGCCACCGCTCGCGCTGCGCGGGGGTGCCGTAGGCGGAGACGGGGAAGCAGGCGAGGGTGTGCACGCTGGTGGCGACCGCGACGGCCGCCCACCGCATCGCCAGCTCCTCGATCACCTGCAGGTAGACCTCGTACGGCTGCCCGCCGCCGCCGAGCTCCTCCGGGTACGGCAGCCCGAGCAGCCCCGCCGCGCCCAGCGTGGCGAACAGCCCCTCCGGGTAGGTCTCGGCGCGCTCGTGCTCGTCGACCCGGCGAGCGAGCTCCTTGTCGGCGATCTCGCGGGTCAGCTCGATGAGATCCCTGGCGTCCTGGTCGGGCAGCAGCCGGTCAACGGTCACGATCTCTCCTGGCTCATGGCGGGCTCGTCCAGCCGCGCGAGCGCGGCCTTGGCGCGGTCGCGGAACTCGGCGACCCGGGCGAGCTTGATGTCCTCGTACCCCCGGATCAGGTCGGGCAGGCCCGCGATCTCCGCGACCGCTTCGGCGCTGCCGGGGGTGAGCTTGTCCAGCGCGGTCCGCACCAGGTCGCGATATTCGACGACCAGCTCGCGCTCGACCCGCCGCACGTGGGCGTGGCCGAAGACGTCGAACGTCGTGCCGCGCAGCACCTTGGCGGCCCGCAGCCCGCGGAACAGGACCCCGGCGGAACGGCGTACCTTGATCTTACGCTTGAGCCCCATCGCGCGCAGCAGCGGCGGGTGCAGCAGCACCGACACGACCGCGTCCGGGCCGTACTCGCGCTCCCTGCGCTCCTTCTCCACGGGGTCGAGGTGCAGGCGGGCGACCTCGTACTCGTCCTTGTAGGCCATGAGCTTGTGCAGGGCGCGGGCGTACGCGAGCCCGATGCGGGCGCCCGCCTCCTCGCCCGCCCGCTTGACCGCCGTGGCCGCCACCTGCCGCACGTCCTCCTCGTACGAACGGGCGTAGGCGGCGTTCTGGTAGCCGGTCAGGTCGGCGACGCGGGTGGCCACCACCTCGTCCAGCCCCTCGGCGGCCGGCGGCGCAGTGGGCTCCGCCGGGGCGACCACGGTGGCCCGGCCCCAGCGGAAGGCGGCGAGGTTCTGCTCGACGGCGGCCCCGTTCAGCGTGATGGCCCGCTCGATGGCGGCGGCGGAGACCGGCAGGCAGCCGTGCTGGTAGGCGGCGCCGAGGAGGAGCAGGTTCACCGGCATGTGGTCGCCGAACAGGCGCTCCGACAGTCCCTGGGCGTCCAGGCACTCGACGCGCCTGGTGGCGGACTCGACGCGGGCGACCGCGTCCGCGTGTCCCGGCACGACCTCGCGCCCGGTGACCATGGCGGCGGTCGGGACGACGGAGGTGTTCAGGATGGCGACGGTGCGTTCGGGCGAGGCCGTGGCCAGGTTCGACTCGGCCGCGGCGCCCAGCAGATCGAACCCGATCAGCACGTCCACCTTCCCCGGCGTGGCCCGCACGGAGCCCTCAAGGGGCCGCGCCGAGATCCGCACGTCGCTGACCACGGGCCCGCCCTTCTGCGCGAGCCCGGTCTGTTCGAGCCCGGACGCGTGCAGGCCGTCGAGGTGGGCCGCCATCTGCAGGATCTGCGAGACGGTGACGACGCCGGTGCCGCCGATGCCGGGCATCCGGACCAGGGCCTCGCCGGGCCGGCTCGCGGGCTCCGGCACCTCGGCGGGCGGCGGCGGCGCCTGGCGACGGCGTACGGTGCCCGGCTCCACGAGCAGGAACGACGGGCAGTCGCCCTTGAGGCAGCTCAGGTCGGAGTTGCAGGAGGCCTGGTGGATGCGGGTCTTGCGGCCGTACTCGGTCTCGACCGGCTGCACGGACAGGCACGTTGAGGCCTCGCCGCAGTCGCCGCAGCCCTCGCAGACCCGCTCGTTGATCACGACCTTCTCCGTGGGCGTGGGCAGCTTGCCGCGCTTGCGCAGCCGCCGCTCCTCGGCCGCGCACCGGTCGTCGTGGATCAGCACGGTCACGCCGTCGAGGGCGGCCAGCTCCTTCTCCACCTCGGGCAGGTCGTCGCGGTGCCGCACCGAGGCGATCCCCGCCAGCCGCACCCCCCGGTACGTCTCCGGCTCCGGCGAGGTGACCACGATCCGGCGCACGCCCTCGATGGCCAGCTCCTGCGTCAGCGCCGGCACGTCCAGCCGGCCCTCGGCGCGCTGGCCGCCGGTCATGGCCACGGCGTCGTTGTAGAGCAGTTTGTACGTCATCGTCACCCCGGCGGCGACGGCGGCCCTGATCGCCAGGGAGCCGGAGTGGTGGAAGGTGCCGTCGCCGAGGTTCTGCACGAAGTGCCGGTCCTCGGTGAACGGCGCCAGCCCGAACCACTGCGCGCCCTCGCCGCCCATCTGCGTGAGGCCCACCTGGGTGCCGCGGCCGTGGCCGTCCAGCGCGATCATGGCGTGGCAGCCGATGCCGACGCCGACCAGCGTGCCGTCGGAGGTGCGGGTGGAGGTGTTGTGGGGGCAGCCGGAGCAGAAGTACGGGGTGCGCGCGGCCACCAGGGGCAGCATGCGCCTCGGCCGGACCTTCGCGCGCGGGGCCAGGTCGATGCCCAGGCAGGTGGCGACGGCCTTGGCCACGTCCTCGGCGCCCAGGGTGCCGCGGGCGGTCAGCAGGTCTCGGCCCACGACCGCCGGCACGCGCGCCCTCCCGTACAGGGCCTGCTTGAGCTGCCCCTCCAGGAACGGCACCTTGTCCTCGACCACCAGCACCTTGTCCAGGTCGGCGGTCATGGCGGCCAGGTCGTCGTAGGCGAGCGGGAACGGCATCCCGAGCCTGATCAGCCGGATCCCGCGCTCGTCCAGCGCCGCCTCGTCCAGGCCGAGGTCGGCCAGGGCGCGCAGGACCACCGCGTACGTGGTGCCGGAGGCCAGGATGCCCAGGGCGGTGTTGCCCGCTCCCGCCGTCACCCGGTTGAGGCCGTGCTCGCGGGCGTACTCGCGGGCCAGGTCGAGGCGGCGGGTGAGCATGTCGTGCTCGGCGTCCAGCGCGGCGGCGCCGAGCAGGAGGGGAGGCGCGCCGCGATCTCGCTTGTCGGGCACCGGGATGCCGGCGCGGAGCGGGCCGAGGTCCACCGTGGCGGACGCGTCGGCGATGTCCGCGACGATCTTCAGCCCGGCCCAGAGCCCGGTGGCGCGCGACAGCGCCACCGCGTGCAGCCCGAACTCGACGATCTCCGCGACCGAGCCGGGCGCGAGCAGCGGCATGGACAGGCTCTGGCACATGGGCTCGCACGTGCTGGGCAGCGTGGAGGACTTGCAGCCGGGGTCGTCGCCGATCCAGGCCACCGCGCCGCCCAGGGGCGCCGTGCCGGCCGTGTTGGCGTGCCGGATGGCGTCGGCGGCGCGGTCGAGGCCGGGGTTCTTGCCGTACCAGAAGCCGGTGACGCCGTCGTGGCGGCGGCCCGGCACCTGGTCGAGCAGCTGGGTGCCGGCCACCGCCGTGGCGGCCAGCTCCTCGTTCAGGCCGGCCTGGAAGACCACGCCGGCCGGCTCCAGGAACCGCGCCGCCCGCTTCATCTCCAGGTCC
Organism: Nonomuraea sp. JJY05; assembly: GCF_043496855.1. Lineage (NCBI taxonomy): Bacteria > Bacillati > Actinomycetota > Actinomycetes > Streptosporangiales > Streptosporangiaceae > Nonomuraea > Nonomuraea sp. JJY05. The sequence goes on along the minus strand of NZ_JBIEIS010000005.1, from coordinate 91,038 downwards.
ACGCCTCCCAGCGGCGAACCCTGGTAGCCGGTGACGAACACACGCGTGTCGAGCCCGTGTTCCTCGTCCAGCCGGCGCTGCTCCAGCGTCAGGCGCACCAGGGCCTGGATGCCGGAGATGAGCACCCGGCCGTCATGTGCCGTGTACTTGTCGTCGAGCGACACTGTTGGCTCGCTCACGCTCGAACCTCCTGGCCTCGTCCTTGTGTGCCAAGCACAGCAACGCGGGATGATATGCGCAAGTATTAGATGAGAAAGTGCCCGCAAGACGCAAACTATGTGAACACTTGGGCTTGGCGGCTGACGTTCTTTGCGCCGGACGAGGGGGTTCTCGCATGCCTGATGTGGACGACGTCGATCACCGCATCCTCCGGCTGCTGCGGGAGGACGGGCGCAGGACGTTCTCGGAGATGGCGGAGCTGGTGGGGCTGTCGGTCGCGGCGGTGAAGCGGCGGGTCGACCGGCTCAGGGACCTCGGCGTGATCACGGGGTTCACGGTGCAGATCGACTACGCCAAGCTGGGGTGGGGGATCGAGGCTTTCACGGAGCTACGTTATCCGGGCACCACTCCCGTGAGCGAGATCGTCCGCACCGCCACGGACGTGCCCGAGGTGCAGGCGGTGTTCACGATCGCGGGCGACCCGGACGCCCTGATCCACGTCCGGGTACGCGACCTCGGGCATCTGCAGCAGGTCATCGACCGGCTGCGGCGGGCCGGGGACGTGACCGGGACCAAGACGCTGCTGGTGCTCGGCTCCTGGACCCGCGACGCGCTGTCCCCTCGCGCGCGCTGAGCCTCACCGCTTCTTGCCCGCCTCGGCGGGGGCCTCCTTCCGGGTACGGGGCGGGTTCTGAGCACGATCGCCGGCCTGCTCGCGGCGGGAGAAGTGCCGTACGAGCAGGCTGATCGCCAGGAGGACGGCGAGGCCCAGGCCGAGCCCCCAGCCCGACACGCCGGCCAGGGGAAGGTCGTCGTCCGCCGGCTCCGGCTCCTCGCCGCCGGCGGGCGGCCGGGGCCCGCGATGGGCGGGTCCCCCGCCGACCCCCACCTGATATCCGCCCTCATGCAGACCTTCCGGGTACGGCACCTGGCCGGGCCCGGCCTTCTCGCCGGGACCCGTCTGGCCGGGACTCGGCTGGACCGGCCACTGACCGGGAACGGGCTGGAGCGAACCCTGGCCGGGCGGCGGCACGTAACCCTCGCCGGGGACGGGCTGCGGGGGCCCGGCTTCGTCGGGCGCCGTGGGGCCCGGAGCGGGGCCCGGTTCCGCCGTGGCGGACGGCACCGGATCAGCCGTGGGCCCGGAGGCCGGTTCCGTGGGAGTGTCGGGGCTCGGCGTCGGCCGCGGAGCCGGCTCCGGATCGGGGATGGCGGTGGCGCACCCGCCTCCCCCGGCCGGGCCCTCCGCCGGCGCGTCCTCCGAACCGCCCGTGTTGCCGGGAGCGCAGTCGTCGACGGCGCCGTCCGGGCCCGCGGCCTCCGGACGGCCCTTGGCCCGCGCCCTGGTGGGGCTGATCATCCGCGTCGAGCCGCTGCCCATCCCCCAGGCCGTGACCTCGACGCGGTTGAGGACGTGCGCGCCCTCCGGGACTGCCGGGTCGATCGTGACCGGGATCTCGTAGCTCACGCTCTGCCCCGCGGGGAGCGTCAGCCCGGGGCCGCCGCAGGCGACGGCGCCGCCGCGCCTGATGAGGGAGCAGTCGTCGGGGATCGGGCCGGGGATCGCGTTGCGGTCCAGAGTGTCGATGACCGTCACGTTCTGGGCGGCCCGGTCTCCGGCGTTCGTGACGGTGACCGAGTAGACCGAATCCCCGCCGATGACCATCGGCTCCGGGCTGACGGTCCCGATGATCCGCAGATCCGGGCTCCCGGGCACGCGGGCCGCGGCCGGAACGGCGCCGGACGACTGCGGCGAGGCGGATCCGTACACCCCCGTCCACCCGCCCACGGCGAGGAGCGCGATGACCGCCGCGATCCCGGGCATGCCCATGTCGTCCTCCCGCCTGACCGCGCCGTGCCGCTCGACCGGGGACGATCCTCCTCCCACCCGCCCTGGCCACGAGGCGGTCCGACCGGAAGCATGCGCCGCCATGGCGAACCCTTTGCCCGGCCGCCCGGCACGCGTTCCGCGCTCGACGAACACCCGCCCCCCGGGGATCGAGGACGCGTACCGTCGGGTTCATGCCTGATGTCGCGCGCTACGACGAGATCGCCGACTTCTACGCCTCCGGCTGGAGCGACGTCATCGACGACCCGGCCTCCGTACGCCTGCTCGACCTGCTGGGGCCGGTCGCGGGCACGCGGGTCCTGGAGATCGCCTGCGGCCACGGCCGGGTCGGCCGCGAGCTGGCCCGCCGGGGCGCCGCCGTCGTGGGCGTGGACGTCTCCCAGGCCCTGATCGCGAAGGCGAGGGCCGCCGAGCGGGACGCGCCGCTGGGCATCCGCTACCTTCACGCGGACGTCTCCCGGCCCGGCCTCCTGGATCCTGCCCCGTTCGACGTGGTGGTCTGCAGCTTCGGTCTCTCCGACATCGACGACCTCGACGGAGCCGTCGCCACCGCCGCCGGCGCGTTGCGGCCCGGCGGGGTCTTCGCCTGCTCGATCCTGCACCCGTGCTTTCCCGGCGGCCCGGGGGTGTCCGGCTCCTGGCCGGGGGACGCGCGTTACCACGCCGAGGGCTGGTGGCGTGCCGACGGGGAGCTTTCCGCGCTGCGCCGCCGGGTGGGCGCCAACCACCGCACGCTCTCGACGTACGTCAACACCTTCCGCCGCCACGACCTGCGGGTGGACGAGTTCGCCGAGCCCGAGCCGGCTCCCGAGTGGGCGGCGAATCGACCGGAAGCGGCCCGGTTCCCCGTGTTCCTCGTCATAAGGTGCGTCAAGGAATTACGGGAAACGGGGGTGTTGTCGTGAGAAATCAAGAAACCGCGGCACAGCCGGCGGCGGCGCACAGGACGTCCAGGGCCGCGCGGATCAGCATGAGCACCTTCACGGGCACCCTCGGAGCGTTCGCGATGCTCGCGAGCTTCATGCCGACCAACTACGACTGGGACCCCGACATGCCGGATTACAGCGACCCGGACATGATGACGCTGGCGACCGCGGCGTCGGGTTCCGCCATCCTCCTGACCCTGACGGCGATGGCCTTCGTGTGGCGGAGCACGTCGGCGTTCGTCGTCTTCTCCCTCCTCCTCGCCGTCGACCTCTACCGGTTCACCAACCTGATCACTCACTGAGGCGGGGTGTAGGGCGGGAGGTTGAAGCGGGTGCGGATGGTCCGCTGGACCGTCGCCTTGTCCGCCCGGGCGTCGACGGTCATCACGTACTCCTTGCCCCGGAACAGCTCCACCACCGGGTCGATCTTGCTGTGGTAGTCGCGCAGGCGTCTGGCCAGGGCGTCCGGGGTGTCGTCCGCGCGGGTGACCAGCTCGCCGCCGCACACGTCGCACCGGCCCTCCTCCGCCGGGCGGTGGGCGATCAGGTTGTAGTCCATGCCGCAGCGTGAGCACAGGCGGCGGGCCAGGACGCGGCGGCGCACCTCCTCGTCCGGCAGGTCCAGGTGGATCACGCCGTCGATGTCGTAGCTCTCCAGGAAGAACTCCGCCTGGCGGCGGTTGCGGGGGAAGCCGTCGATGATGAAGCCGTAGTTCCAGTCGTGCTGCTGGAGCCGGTCCCTGACCACGGACTCCACCAGGTCGTCCCCCACCAGTTCGCCGGCCGCGACCAGGCGGCGGACCTGGGCGCCCAGCTTGGTGTGGTTCTTGACGTGCCAGCGGAAGATGTCGCCGACGCTGATGTGCACGAGGTCGAGGTCGCCGGCGAGCATGGCGCTCTGGGTGCCCTTGCCGCTGCCCTGAACGCCCAGGATCACGTATTTGCGCATATGTCCCCCGTTCCCCACCGAGAAACTTGCCCAGCGTGAGTTGATACGTAGATTTCCGGATGCTTCACACAGCGGTTGTACCGGAAGGTGGGTTCATGCGCGCGCTGACCGTGTTCCTGTCCAGCCTGCTCCTTGCCACGACGCTCTCCGCCCCAGCCGGGGCCGGGGCGAAACCGCTCGCCCTGACGTCCGACGTCGTCTTCCAGCGGGCCGACTTCGCCACCGGCACGTACGAGGGCACCACGGCCGGCGACGGCCTGTCGTTCGGCACGGCCGCCGGCACCGTCTCCTACACCGACGCGCTCGGCACCAGGACCTGGGAGTACGCCCGCTGGACCGGTCCCGAGCGGGCCATCGGGTTCGACGCCACCGAGCTGGTCGCGTCCTGGACCGCGGACGTGCCCCCGGGCAGCTGGATGCAGGTCGAGGCCCGGGCCAGGAACGCCGGGGGGCTGACCAAGTGGTTCTCGCTCGGCCGCTGGGCGTACGCGGAGGGCGACATCCGCCGCACCTCCGTGCCGGGGCAGGGCGACGCCGACGCCAACGTCTCGGTGGACACGCTGGTCGCGGCGGCGGGCAAGCCCATCACCGCCTACCAGCTGCGCCTCACCCTCTACCGCGCGCCCGGCTCCACGGTCACGCCGCGCGTGCGCACGTCCGGCGTCATGGCCTCCCACGTGCCCGAGCGCAAGACCGTGCCGGTCAGCCCGGGCGGGGGCGCCTGGGGGACGGAGCTCGCCGTGCCGCGCCGCTCCCAGAACGTCCACCAGGGCCACTACCCCGAATGGGACGGCGGCGGCGAGGCCTGGTGCAGCCCGACCTCCACCACCATGGTCCTCGGCTACTGGGACAAGTGGCCGAGCGCGCAGGACACCTCCTGGGTCGACCCCTCCGACCCCAACCCCGAGGTCGACTACGCCGCCCGCTACACCTACGACCACGCCTACCAGGGCGCCGGCAACTGGCCGTTCAACACCGCCTACGCCGGTCGCTACGGGATGGACGGGTTCGTCACGCGGCTGCGGTCGCTGACCGAGCTGGAGCTGCTGATCAAGGCGGGCATCCCGGTCATCACCTCGCAGTCGTTCAAGAAGGGCGAGCTGCCCGGCGCCGGCTACGGCACCAACGGGCACCTCATGGCGATCGTGGGCTTCACCTCGTCGGGTGACGTGATCGCCAACGACCCGGCGTCGTCCGACAACGCCGCCGTGCGGCACGTCTATCCCCGGGCGGACTTCGAGAACGTGTGGCTGCGCAGCTCCAGCAGCGGCGGCGTCACGTACATCATCCACCCGCCCGGCCACGCGCTGCCCGCCACGACGCCGGGGCTGCCCGCCAACTGGTGATCCCCGGCCCAGCACGGGATCTCGACGGAAGGTCGGAAAGGTGCGTACCCTAGCAACCGGGAGTTGTCGGGGGATCACGAGGCGCACCCGGGGTGGCGCCTCGCAGCACGTGCCGCCCGCCGACCTTCCTCGCCGTGGAGCGCCGGATGACCGACGACGAATCCGCAACCGTCGCAAGGCCACGCCCCCGCTGGAACGGTCCACCCCTCCTGCTGTCGTCCGGTGGCGCCCGCGTCCTGGTGGCGGGCACGGGGACGCACCGGCCCGAGTCACCGCTGCGGGCGGTGCCCGCCGTGCCGGCGACGGTCGCGGACCTCGGGCGGTGCCTGGTCGAGCGCGGCGGGCTGGCGCCGGCCCACCTGACCGTACGGCTGGACCCGGCGACCCCCGCCGACCTGGGGCAGGCGCTGGACCGGCTGGCCCAGGAGGCCACGTCCGTCCTGATGTTCTACTACGTCGGCCACGGCCTGATCGGCCCGGACAACGAGCTGTACCTGGCCACCCGCGCCACCGTGGACCTCGGCCGGGGCGCGCCCGGGTACCAGGCGCTGCCGTACGGGGTCGTGCGCCAGATCCTGTCCGCGTCGCGGGCCGAGCTGGTCGTCGTGGTCCTGGACTGCTGCTTCGCCGGCCGCGCCCAGGGGGCGTCGTCGCAGGCGGTGGAGCGGGTGTTCGACTCGATGTGGCAGGGCGCGTACCTGCTCACGTCGTCGAGCAGGGGCGAGAACTCCTGGGCGCTGCCCGGCGTCCGGCACACGGCCTTCAGCGGTGCGCTGCTGAGGCTGCTGAACGCGGGCGACCCGGCGGGGCCCTCGGTGTTCACGCTGGACCACGTCTACCACACCCTCGCCCGCAGGCTCCCCGACACCGGCTTCCCCCGGCCCCGCCGCCAGGCCACCGACCTGGGCGATCGCCGCGCGTTCGCGGTCAACCCGGCCTACGTGGCCCCGCGCCCCCGGCCGGTCCCGCCGGTCGCGGAGGCCGGCGACGAGGCCAGCCCGTACCGTGGACTGGCCGTGTACGGGCCGGAGGACGCGGAGGTGTTCTTCGGGCGGCGGGAGCTGACCGGGTCGCTGGTGGCGCGGGTGCGGGAGGCGTTCGGGAGCGGACGCCCGCTGATCGTGACGGGTCCTTCGGGGGCGGGGAAGTCGTCGGTGCTGCGGGCCGGGCTGATCCCGGCGCTGCGGCACGAGGTCGCCGAGGAGCTGTCGTGCGTCGTGCTGGCCCCGGGCGCGGACCCGTCGGCGGAGCTGGCCCGCAGGCTGAGCCCGGGGGCCCGGCGGTTGTTGCTGGTGGTGGACCAGTTCGAGGAGGTCTTCACCGCCTGCGCGGATGAGCGGGCCAGGCGGCGCTTCGTCGAGGAGCTGGTCGCGCTCTCCAGGTCGGCGGCCGTGGTGACCTCCGTCCGGGCCGACTTCTTCGGGCACTGCGCGTCCTACCCGGGGCTGCTGGAGGCGATGCAGCGGCCCGCGATCGTCGGGCCCATGACCGTGACGCAGCTCCGGGCGGCGATCGAGGGCCCGGCCGCGCGGGCGGGGCTGTCGCTGGAGCCGGGGCTCACCGATCTGCTGCTCGAAGACGTCGGGGCCGGTGACGTGGAGCACTCCGGCGGCGTGCTGCCGCTGCTGTCGCACGCGCTGCTGGCCACCTGGCAGCGCCGTACGCAGGGGACGCTGACGATGGCCGCGTACCGGGCCTCGGGCGGCATCGCGCGGGCGCTGGCCACGAGCGCCGAGGAGACGCTGCGGCACCTCGGCTCGGACGTGGAGCCGATCGCGCGAGATCTGCTGGTACGGCTGGTGCACCTCGACGAGCAGACCGACGACACGAGGAAGCGGGTGCCCCTGGCCGACCTGGCTCCCGCGGGCATCCCGCGGCAGGTGCTGGACGAGTTCGTGCGCACGCGGCTGCTCACGGTGAACGAGGACGAGGCGGAGATCGCCCACGAGGCCCTCATCCGCGCCTGGCCCCGGCTCAGGAACTGGATCGACACCAACCGGGTCGACCTGCTCGTCCGCCAGCGCCTGGCCGAGGACGCGGAGACGTGGCAGCGGCAGGGCAGGGACCCGGCGTACCTGTACGCGGACAGCCGCCTGGCGGCGGCACAGGCGGCCCGGGCTGTCGCACAGAAAACGCGGGGCACGCGACCGGCGACGGGGTCCGCCGGGGAGGGCGGCTGGGGCGGCGGGCTCACGGCGACCGAGCGGGCGTTCCTGGACGCGGCGCTGCGGCGGCGCAGGCGGCGGACCTGGGTGGTCCGCCAGGTGATCGCCGCCCTCACGATCCTCCTCCTCGCCGCCGTGACCGCCGGCGTCCTGGCCCTGCGGCAGACCGGCGAGGTGACCAGGCAGCGCGACCAGGCCGTCTCCACGCAGATCGCCGACTCCGCCAACGGCGCCGCCGACGCCTCTCTCGGCGCCCAGCTCTCGCTGGTCTCCTACCGCGTCGCCGACACCCCGGAGGCCCGCGGCGCGCTGCTCGGCACCCTCGCGCACCCGATCGGCGCCCGCCTGATCGGGCACCGGGGCCCGGTCGAGTGGGTGTCCTACCGCCCCGACGGCCGCATGATCGCCACCGCCTCCAGCGACGCCACCGCCCGGCTATGGAACGTCTCCGACATCGCCCGCCCCAAGGCCGTGAGCGAACTCAAGGGCCACACCGCGAGCCTGGTGAGAGCGGTGTTCAGCCCGGACGGGCGCGTGCTCGCGACCGCGTCCGTGGACCGGACCGCCCGGCTGTGGGACGTCTCCGACCCGGCCAGGCCACGCGCCCTGGCCACGCTCAAGGGCCACACGAACAAGGTGAGCTCGCTCGCGTTCAGCCCCAAGGGAGGCGTCCTGGCCACCGTCTCCTACGACGGGTCGACCCGGCTGTGGAACATCGCCGACCCCGCCCGGCCCGCCCAGATCGCCCTCCTGCGGCAGAAATACGTGCTCAACGACGTCGCCTTCAGCCCCGACGGGCGGCTGCTGGCGACCGCGGCGGGCGACGGGACCACCACGATCCGGGACGTGCTGGACCCGGCGCGGCCCGGCGAGGCGACGGTGCTGAGCGCGCCGGACGACGGCGGCACCTGGAGCGTGACCTTCGCCCCCGGCGGCCTCCACCTCGCCACCGCCTCCACCACCGGCACGCTCTACCTCTGGGACGTCACCGCGGCCAAGCGCGTCGGCGCCGCGCGGGGCCGGGGCTCCTTCGTGTACGACGTCACGTTCAGCCCCGACGGCAAGCTGCTGGCCAGCGCCGCCACCGACGCCTCCGTCACGCTGTGGGACGTCTCGAGCCCGGCCGGGCCGCGGCGCACGAGCGCCCTGACCGGGTTCGCGAACACGGTGACCGCGGCCGCGTTCAGCCCGGACGGCCGCACGCTCGCCACGTCGTCGGCGGACAGCATGGCCAGGCTGTGGAACGTCTCCGACCCCGCCCGCGTCTCGTACCGGGCCGGCCTCGGCGAGCACACCGGCCCCGTCAACGCGCTCTCGATCTCCCCCGACAGCCGGATCATGGCCACGGCCTCCGGCGACAAGACCGTCAAGCTCTGGGACGTCTCCGACCCGGGCCTGGCCAGGACGCTGTCCACGCTGTCCGGCCACACCGGCATCGTCCTGACGGTGCGGTTCAGCGCGGACGGCCGCATGCTCGTCAGCGGCTCCTCCGACCAGACGGCCAAGCTGTGGGACGTCTCCCGGCCGGCCGCCCCGAAGCTCGTGGCGACGCTCAAGAAGCACGTGAACGTCGTGGAGTCCGGCGCCTTCAGCCCGGACGGGCGCACGGTGGTGACGACGTCGCGGGACGGCCGGACGTACCTGTGGGACCTGGCCGATCCCCGCGCCCCCAAGCTGCTCTCCGCGCCGGGCGACGCCGACAACTGGCTGAACGCCTCCATGTTCAGCCCCGACGGCCGCATGCTCGCGATCGGCTCGGGGACCGGGGCCATCCGGCTCTGGGACGTGTCCAAGCCGGCCGCTCCGCGGCTGCTGGCCAACTATCCCGCGCACACCAACAGCGTGCTGGGACTGACGTACAGCAGGGACGGCAGGACGCTGGCGTCGGCGGGCTCCGACGGGACGGCCCGGCTCTGGGACCTCACCCACCCCGACCGGCCCGCGCAGGTGGCGGTCCTGCTGGGGCACACGGGCGCGGTGACCAGCGTGGCCTTCACCGCCGACGGGCGCAGGCTGGCCACGGGGGCGCGCGACGGCACCATCCGGATCTGGAGCCTCGCCGACCGGGCCCGGCCGGCCACGTGGGCGGTGCTCGCCGGGTCCGACTGGGTCAACGGCGTGGCGTTCACGCCGGACGGGAACGTGCTGGCCAGCGCGTCGGGCAACGGGACGGCGCAGCTCTGGAGCATGGACGTGGAGCAGGCGCGGAAGCACGTCTGCGAGGTGTCCGGGATGACCGTCACCCGGAGCGAGTGGGACCAGTACGTGCCCGGGCTCCCGTACAGCCCGCCCTGCCAGGCGGGATGACGCCGCCGGAGGCAGGGAGATCGCGCGTCTTGCGCCCGCGGATCTCCCTGGCCATAGACTTCGGTGAGATGGCGTAATCTCCCATGACCCACCCGCACTGCTCCGTCTGCCGAAAACCGTGAAGGGCCGACCTTTGTCGCGAAAAGTAAGCACAAAAGGGGTGCTCACCGACGACGAGCGTGTCACGATCCGCGACGTGGCCGCCCGGGCAGGCGTGTCGGCCACCACGGTCTCCAGAGTGATCAAGGGCGACTACCCGGTCGCCCAGGCCACCAGGACACGGGTGCTGCGGGCGATGCGCGACCTCGACTACGTGCTCAACGTGCACGCCCGCGCCCTGTCGGGCGCGAGCACGAAGATGGTGGCGTTCGTGCTCGACGACGTCACGGGGCCGTCCTTCGCGTACGTGGCCAAGGGCGTCGAGCAGCAAGCCACCGCCGAGGGCCGGCTGTGCATGGTGTGCACCACCCACGGCGACCCGGCCAGGGAGCTGGCCGTCGTGGAGGCGATGCGCGAGCAGCGGGCCGACGCGGTGATCCTGGTGGGGGGCGGCTCGCTGGACGACACCTACCGCGAGCGCATGTCCCACTTCGCCCACGCCCTCGACAAGGCGGGCTCGCGGCTGGTGCTGTGCGGGCGGCCACCGCTCGGGGACGACGTGCCCACGACCGTCGTCGAGTACGACAACGAGGGCGGCGCCTACGCCATGACCAGCCACCTGCTGTCGCAGGGCCACCGGCGCATCGCCCTGCTCGGCGCCTCGTCCCCCGCCGACCGCAGCACCACGAAGGTCGACCGGGAACGCGGGTTCGTGCGGGCGCACGAGTCCTTCGGCGTGCCGTACGATCCTGACCTGGTCATCCCGGCGGGGTTCGGCCGGGCCGACGGCTACGAGGGCACGCGGCGGCTGATCGCGCTCGGGGCGCGGTTCACCGCGGTGTTCGCGGCCACCGACATGGTGGCCATCGGGGTGCTGGCGGCGCTGCGGGAGGCGGGGCTGCGGGTGCCCGACGACGTGTCGCTGGTGGGTTACGACGACATCCCGTTCGCCGCCGACCTGGAGCCGGGGCTGACGACGGTGCACATCCCGACGGAGGAGCTGGGACGCACGGCGGTCCGGCTCGCGCTCAACCGCGAGGAACGCCAGCACGTGGTCCTCGGCACCCACATCGTCGTCCGCAACTCCGTCCGCCCTCCGCTGCGAGGGCAGTAGGCGGGCCGGGGCTCGCCCACCCTTTGCCCGTCTGGGTGGTAGGCCCGCTGGACCCCGCCCCGGTCCGAAGGTCTTCGCCATTGAGAGCGCTTCGCGCTCGGGGGCTCAGGCGTTCTTGTTTGAGGCGCCTTCGGCGCGACGACACCTTCGGTGTCCAGTCGCGCGCCCACCCCTTGACCGTCTGGGTGGCCGGCCGACTGATGCCCACCCCGGACCGGAATGCCACCGGCAGCGTCGTTGACCGACGGACGATCGCGTGGTCGGCGGCCGAGTCGCCGAAGCACGCACCGGCCGCTTCAAGTGAAACGGGCTGGCAGAAGTGGCTCAGTCGCATTGGTGAGCCAGGGTTCAAGACGACCTCCGAGGCGTCGTCATAAGTACGTCGAACGTACTTGACTACGGAAGGCATCCTAGAGTCACGTTCAGTGGAGGTGTCACAATGGCTGCCGTTCATTTCGACAGTTACACCGAGGCTCATGCGCACCTCAAAGCACTGCTGGACGCGGCTGAACGCGGCCGTGTGGCCACAGTGCGTTGCGAGTCGGCCAGGACCGCCCTCGTAGCCGTCGATAGATTGCGCCACTATCTCGCCGCGGCCACCCCATCTCGCGCACAAGCGGTGCCCGAGGACGGCGGCTGGTCGATCCTCATTCCTGGCCTGCCCCTCGTGTGGTGACGGGTGCGGGGCTGGCGGGGTTGCCGCCAACGACGGCCAGCACGGACGCGGCCGACACGGTGCCCTGGAGCAGTACTTGCGGGTCCGGCTCTCCGCCCGCCTCGAACGGCCAGGACCACGTCACCTCGGCCAGCAGCCCGCCACGCGCGGCCACGATCGTCGCCCCGGCGCCTTGGTCGCCGTCCTCCGTCCAGGCATCCGTAGTGGCAAGTACCCGCACGCCAAGCCATCCCCCTGGTTGAAGGCGGCCACGTCCTTGAGCACGTCACCGTCGGAGCGGCCGCACTCTTCGGTGCCACGGCTGGCCGACGCGACCGCGCTTGCCGCCGTCTCGGAGGAGGCGATCCAGAATCGCACCTCCAGCGGCTCGTCCATCTCCGGGGGGAGGAGCTTGCCACTGTATGCCGGCACCCCCTCGGGCGGCATCCGTGTTTCGATGCTCTCCGGCCAGCACCAAGCCAGAAGGGGGGTGCCCGGAGAAGTGACATAGGGAGCGTAGGCGTCGTCCTCGTCGAGGAACGCGCGCAGCCGGTCGGCGATCTCCTCGACCGAGGCGGCAGCCCGTGCCGGCTTCGGCAGGATGGGCGTCATCAGTTGGTAGAGGACACCGAGGGTGAACAACAGGGTGATGACCGCGGCCACGCTACGCGGCCCCCGAAGACTGACAAGATCCACAACGGATACGACGCGGGGAATCCGGCCGAGGTTGACCCGGACGACCGCCCTCGTTTTTGGCGCCATGGAGCGGCGAAGATGCCACGCCATCTACTCTCGAAGTCACTTCCCAGGCGCGCTGCCTTCCAGCTTGCCGGCGAGTCGGACCTGCCCCGCCACCGGCCACTGAGCGAGCGCCCATGTCTGCGCAGGCTGGTGAATGTGGCGTTGAGCTGGTCTTCGACCACGGCGAGCACGACCTCTTTCGATAACTGGGATGACTGATAGATGTGCCGACCACATGCTTCTCGGTTGATCCCAGCCCAACGAACTCCACCATTGCGCTCCGTCAGCGACGGTGCCGAAGGCATGCCGGTCCGGGGTGGGCATCAGTCGGCCAACCACCCAGACGGGCAACGGGTGGGTGAGCCCCGGCCCACCTACTACCGTGGCGGGGCGGTGGACTCGCGGACGATGAGGCGGGGTGGGACCAGGGAGATGTCCGGTTGCGGCTGGCCGCTCAGCTCGGCGAGCGCCGCCTGGAAGCACGCCCGGCCCAGCCCCACGAAGTCCATGCGCACGGTCGTCAGCGCCGGGGTCCAGAAGGCCGAGCCCGGGATGTCGTCGAAGCCCACGATGCTGACGTCCCCGGGAACGTCCTTGCCCGCGTCGTAGAGCGCCCGCCGTACGCCTTGCGCGATGTCGTCGTTGCCGCACAGGATCGCCGTCACGCCGGGTGACCGGGCCAGCCGCTCCCCCGCCGCGTACGCCGACTCGATGTCCCAACCGCACCCCAGCACCGAGGGGATCTCCGCCCCCGCCTGCCGCAGCGCGTCGCGCCAGCCCGCGTGCCGCCCGCCGGCCCGGCCCTCGGACGGGATGGCCACGTGGTGGACGGTACGGTGCCCCAGGTCGAGCAGGTGCTGGGTGGCGTCGGCGGCGGCCCGGCGCTCGTCCAGCGCGATCGCCACCCGGCCCAGGTCGGGCGCGACCGGCTCGGCGGCCACCACGGCCGGGACGTGCGGCGGCAGCGCCTGCACCACCGCCGTGCCCAGCGGGTCGAACGCGATCACGACCAGGCCGCCCGCGCTCGGATCGCTGACGTAGTCGACCGTCTGCCGGACCTCGGCCGACTCCACGACCCTGATCCCCAGCGCAACGCCCTCGGTCCTGGCGGCCTCCTCGATGCCCTGGAGCGTGGAGGCGTACCCGTACAGCATGGTGTTGGAGGTCACGACGGTGACGCCGCTGGCGCGGCCGAGGCCGAGCGCCCGGGCGGCCCGGTTGGGGCGGAACCCCAGCCGGTCGATCGCGGCCAGCACCGCGGCCCGGGTGTCGGGCCGCACCCGGGGTGAGTCGTTCAGCACGCGGGAGACGGTCTGGTGCGAGACGCCGGCCGCGGCGGCGACGTCGCGGATGCTGGGGACGGCCCCTTTACGGACATGTCGGGGGCTCGTGGTCACGGTCACATGGTAGTCGGGCAGAGAGCGGAGGTCGGGATCAGCTCCCGGAGCTCCAGGTTCACTCTCTCGGGCGTCTCGGGCAGAGTACGCCGGCGTGGGCGATCGTGGCTCGCCGTGGCGTCGGCCGGTTTCCTGGCGTGCCGGTCAGTGCGAAGGGGCGTCGGCGCGTACGGGCTGCTGGTAGTTGTTCAGGAGAGTGAAGTGCTCCCTCGGCTCCTCCGGGATCGGGCCGATTTCCACGGGGGCGGAGGGGAAGGTCAGGTCGGCGCGGTAGAGCTTGGCCCTGGCGGGGTCGTCGTTCTCGTCGGCCGCGATGATCAGTGATCCCTTTCGCGACGCTGCGCAAGCGGCTTAGCCAGCAATCTGGTAAGAAAATCGATACCCGGAGTATGGTCGATAGTATGGCGACGAAGAAGATAACGGTGACGATCCCCGAGGAACTCCTTGAAGAGATCCGCACGGAGGCGGCGGACCGTGGCCTGTCGGCGTACGTCGCCGAGGCGTTGCGCTTCAAGCGCGACCGGGACCGGCTGCTGGAACTGGTGAACTGGCTGGAGGAAGAATACGGGCCAGTCACCGAAGACGAGCGCGCGGCAGCAATCGAGGAGTTGGCAGACCTCGACGCCGAGCACGAGCGCCGCCGCGCCGGCGGAAAGCGCGGCGCGGGAGAGGCTGCATGAGGAAGCGTAGTGGTGACAGCGGGCAGCCGCCGCTGCGGATCTTCGTGCTCGACTGCCAAGCCTTGTCCCTGGCCGTGCGAGGCGACAGAAAGATGATCGCCTGGCTCGACCTCGCGGCCCGGGGCCAGGCAGAGGTGGTGACGTCTCCGATGACGGTGGTTGAGGCCTACGACGGCAGGCTCACCGAGCAGCGCTGGGACTGGGTGCTCTCCCGGCTCAACGTTCCCGATATCGGGAAGGAGGAGGCCCGCCAGGCCCGCCGGCTTCTGGCCGACGCCAAGCTGCATGGCCACAAGTTCGCGATCGACGCGGTCCTCGCCGTCATCGCACGACAGCAGAAGGGGCAGGTCACCGTCTTCACCTCGGACGTGGACGACCTGGACAAGCTCGTCCCGGACACGATCGTCGTCAAGAAGGTATGAGCCCCTACGTCGCCGTACTCGGTGCATACCGGGAGCTGAGAGAGCGCATCAGGCGAGCCGGTGGTAGGCGCGAGCATCAGTGGTTGTGCCGTGCAGGTCGCGCAGCATCGGTTCGGAGTCGCGGGTGGCAAGCAATACCTGCGGGTCGAGGTCGGCGGTGATCAGCTCGGGCGATCTGTGCCGGCCTCCGCGAGCAGCCGTCCAGCGCCGCCGCGCGTGCGTGCTCGGAAAGCCGGAGTCGTAGCAGATCCCCAGCCCCAGGCGCCGGCCGTCGAGCTGGAGGATGAGGTCGGGCTCGTAGCCGCTGAGGAACTTCTCCGGAAAGACCACGAGCCCGGCCTCGGCCTGGGCAGCGTCATGGACCATGGCCGCCACGGTCGCCGCGTTGGCCTCGATGTCACCAGCCTCGGCCTGAGCCTGCGCGGCAGCTATGCGGATCGGACGCGAGGGGGCGGATAGGGGGCTGCCTGTTCTGTCACGGACCTTCACACTACCGCCGGACACCGCCACCACCGGTGTCGTCCCTACAGGTCGGAGGCTTCCTTTCCCGTTCCGGCGCGTCCCGCCCGCCGCTACGTCCTGTACCGGTAGAGGATCCGGCCTCGGGTCAGGTCGTACGGGCTGAGCTCCACGAGCACCCGGTCATACGGCAAGATCTTGATGTAGTTCTTCCGTATCTTCCCGCTGATGTGCGCTAGGACCTTGTGCCCGTTCTGGAGCTCCACCTTGAAGGTGGCGTTGCGCAGGCACTCGACGACGGTGCCTTCGACTTCGATGCCGTCTGCATTTCTTGCCATATTCTCGCCCTTCTCCGGTCAGCGATGGTGAGGTCGGTGCGGAAACGAATTCCGTTGACGCGACCGTGATCGACGCGCCTCGGCGGACGCGGTCGTCGCGGACGTCGACCACCTGCCCTCCCGTGCGCTACGGGAACCGATGCCTGCTCATCAGGTAGGCCTATGCCGCCGGTGCTTCGGGCCCGGTCCCCTCGTGTGGTGATGCGGTGGGGCATCAGCGGAGCACCAGCTCCAGGTTGCTGCTCGCACGCCGGGCGCCGGCGCCCTCGTACAGCGCCATGGCCGCCCCATTGGACTCGTTCACTTCGGCCGAGGCCGTCTCGGTCCCGCAGCGGTGCAGCGAGCCCAGCACGTGAGCGAGCAGCGCCCGAGCGATGCCGCGGCGGTGCTGGTCGGACCGGACCGCGATCAGCCCGATCCGTGGCTGCCGGGTCACCGCCGCCACCCGGACCAGTCCCACGTATTCATCGGACTGTGCGGCCACCGCGTACTTCGACGGGTCCACCAGGGTGGCGCCGTCCAGGCGGGGCAGCACCTCGGCCGGCATCTCCTGCCATCCGACGCTGGCCTCGACCTCGTCGCGGATCACGCGGTCCAATGCGCGCAGCGGGCCCTCCTCCGCCCCGCCGACGGCCACTATCGTCACGCCCGACGGCGGTAGCACGCAGCCGAGTCCCGTGATCCGCGGGTCGGTGGGCACGAGGTACTCCCACTCGCGGCGTCGGGTCGTGAAGCCGGCCCGCTCCCAGTGGGACGTCAACTCGAGATCAGCCTCGTCGACCACCGTGTACAACGGCTTCGGCAGGTCCGCCAGCATGGCATCGGCGAGTTGGTCGAAGACCGCGCCGTGCCACGCGTCGATGCTGAGGAAAATGCGCCCGTCGGGCCTGCGCGACGTGTGGCCGCGGCCGACCACCTGGTCGTCCTCCAGAGCGTGCCATTGTCTCTCCGCGACCCGCGTGGTCACCACGGCATGCTCGCCCATGCCCGAAGTGACATACACAGAATTCATAGGTTGTTGCCTTTCGGGATTGCCTGGTCGAGGCGCTCCCGGCGACACCTACGTCAATCGCCCGACCGTGATGACGAGGGGAGCACCCACATCGATACAGCGTTCATGGGTCTCACCTCCTCGCAGCCTGTCACGGTGTCCCGCACGCTATCAGCCTGAATATCGTCCTGCCCAACCATTTTTCCGCCGGCTGACTCGGCGGGCCGACTCGGCGGGCCGCCGACGCGCTCGTCTGCCGCGATCCGCGTAAGCAGCCCACTGCGGATGACCCGGTCAGGCCTGCGAAGTGACGTCGTCCGTCCTGCTCAAGGCGTCGCGCAGCGCGGCCCGCGTCGTGATGCCCAGCTTGGGGAAGACGCGGTACAGATGCGAGCTGGCGGTTCGCGGCGACAGGTGCATCCGCTCGCCGATCATATGGTGCGAGGTTTGACCTGCTGTCCGCTGATGTGCGGTGCGCGTGCGGCGGCGGAGCCGTCCCGGATCACCTCACCGGTGAGGTGGCCGTCGGCTCGGCCTCACGCGCGGAACGTGCGGCGGTAGGCGTCCGGTGGGACTCCGATCGTGCGGTGGAAGTGGCGGCGCAGTGTCGTCGCCGTGCCCATCCCCGCGGCCGAGGCGATGGTGTCGACGCTGTCGTCCGTGGTTTCCAGCAACTCCTGCGCGCGGCGGATCCGCTGTGTCAGCAGCCACTGCAGCGGTGTGGCGCCGGTTACCGAGTGGAAGTGGCGGGTCAGGTGGCGCGAGCTCATGTTCGCCTGGCGGGCCAGGTCCTCCACCGTGAGCGGCTGGTCCAGCCGCCGCATCACCCAGGTGAGCAGTTCGGCCAGGGGATGGCCGTCCTGGGCGGGCACCGGTGTGGTGACGAACTGGGCCTGGCCACCGGCCCGGTGGGGCGGCACGACCAGGCGGCGGGCGACCACGTTGGCGATCGCCGAGCCGTGGTCGCGGCGGACCAGATGCAGGCACAGGTCCATCGCCGCGGCCTTGCCCGCAGACGTGAGCACGCTGCCGTTGTCGACGTAGAGCACGTCCGGGTCGACCTCCACATGGGGATAGCGCGCGGCCAGTTCCTCGGCGTGGGCCCAGTGCGTCGTCGCGCGCAGCCCGTCCAGCAGGCCAGCGGCGGCGAGCACGAACACGCCCGTGCACAGGGAGACCACCCGCGCGCCCGACTCGTGGGCCGCGCGCACCGCCTCGACCAGGTCGGCCGGCGGGTCCACGTCGACGTCCGCCAAGGCGGGGACGATCACGGTGTCGGCGTGCGCGAGCCAGTCGAGCTCGCAGTCCGGCTCCAGCAGGAACCGGCCGACCCGGACGGCATGCGTGCCGCACACCCTGACGTCGTACCAGGGGCCCGGCACGGCGTCCGGGGCGGAGCCGAAGACCTCATAGGCCAGGGCCAGCTCGAAGTGCAGCATCCCGTCGGTAGCGGCGACCGCGACGGAGCGCGGGAAAGAGTTCATGTCGGAAATTGTACGGATCATGTCGTTCCAGACGCTGGGCACCGATGGGCCGGCGGGGCAGGATTTCCGCTGTGGATCACTTCGAGCACGGGGGAGCAGGCATGGGATCGGGTCGGAACGTGGCGGTGTTCGGCGCCTACGGGCACACCGGGCGGTTCGTGGTCGCGGAGTTGCGCGAGCGCGGGTACGTCCCGCTGCTCCTCGGTCGCGACCAGGACAAGCTGCTGGCGCTGGTGCAGGCCCAACCGGGGCTCGAGGCGCGGCAGGCGTCGGTCGACGATCCGGCCTCGCTCGACCGCGCGCTGAACGGCGCGGCCGCCGTGATCAACTGTGCCGGGCCCTTCGCCACGACCGCCGGCCCTCTGGTCGAGGCGGCGCTGCGCGCCGGCATCCCGTATGTCGACGTGGCGGCCGAGATTGAGGCGAACGTCGACACGTTCGCGCACTTCGCCGAGCGCGCCCGCGCCGCGGGCACCGTGGTGGTCCCGGCGATGGCCTTCTACGGCGGCCTGGGCGATCTGTTGGTCACCACCGCGATGGGTGACTGGACGGCGGCTGACGAGGCGCACATCGCCTACGGCCTGAGCAGTTGGCACCCCACCGCCGGAACGCTCGCTTCCGGCATGGTCTCGGGGCAGCGACGGGGTGGCCGCCGTATCCGCTACACCGGCGGACAGTTGGAATACCACGACGACGCCCTGCCCACCCTGGAGTGGCCCTTCCCCGCTCCGCTCGGCCCCCAGAGCGTCATCGGCGAGTTCACCATGGCCGACGTCGTCACCATTCCCAGCCACCTGGCGGTCCAGGAGGTGCGCACCTACATGGCCGCCAAGGCGGCCGCGGACCTGTCCGCGGCCACCTCGGCACCGATCGCCGTAGACGAGCGCGGCCGCTCCGATCAGACCTTCGTCGTCGACGTCCTCGTACGCTCCGGCGGCACGGAACGCCGCGTGACCGCCACCGGTCAGGACATCTACGCCATCAGCGCGCCGCTCGCGGTGGAGGCCGTCGACCGCGTCCTCACCGGCCGGACCAGGACCACCGGCGTCGCCTCCGCAGGCGCGATCTTCGACGCCCCGGACTTCCTCCGTGCCCTGTTCCCGCACCTCTCGCTGCACGTCCCGCTCGACACGCGCGGCTGACCGGCGACCCGGACCGGGATCCAGACCGTGGTCGGTGCGGTCGGTGAGCATGCCGGTCATCCCCGGATCCGACCGGGCCACTCGCACCATCCGGGCCGTCGCCGGCACGGCGGTCAACCGTCCAGACGCGGCGGGCGTGCTGCGGCGTGGTTGGCGATGACGGAGTTGACGTAGCGGTCGGCGATCGCGTGCCCGGCCTGCGGCGTCTGGCGGGCCAGGTCGGCGGCGTGCAGCGCGCCGGCTCGCGGTCACCTCGCTCGTGCTGGGCATCTTCGCGATCGTCACCAGCGAAATCCTGCCCGCCTCGACCGTCGTGTGATGCTGTGCGTCCTCATGGCGGTGCTCGCCGGGACCACGTGCCGGCCTCCTACTGGGTCATGCTGATTTCCAAGGTGCTCGTCGGTCTCACCATCGGCGGCTTCTGATCCATCGGGGCTGGTCGGCCGGCTGAGGACGACTACACGAGCTCACCACCACCGAGGCTACGCGCAAGGGGATCTGGAGACTGGCAAGGCCAGGTCGTTCGCCCAGGACAATGGCGGCGGTGAGCGAGCTGATCGCGACGATCTTCAAGCGCGTCGGCCAGGACGCGTTGCTCTGCCGTCGCTCCCGATTACCTAACCGCCCCATCGCTATCAGGCGGAAAGCCGCAGCCGGCCGCTGAACGTCGAATGCACAACGACAAGCAGAAGACCTGTGGTCAGGAGGCTGGATGGTGCCCCGGAAGGCATCCCGGTCCGGGGTGGGCAGCAGCGGGCCCACCCGGTAACCGGATAACGGGTGGGCTCGACCGGACACCGAAGGTGTCGTCGCGCCGGAGGCGCGCTCCAGGAAGGGCAGCCCGAGCGGAGCGAGGCCCTTTGGCCCCGGGGCGGGTGTCAGCAGGCCCACTGTCCAGATGGGCGACGGGTGGGTGGCTTCGGGCTCACCTACCCCTGGGTGAGGCGGAGGACGCCCCAGTGGCTGGTGTCCAGGTAGCTTCGGCCGGTGCTGTCGTTCCAGGTCACGGCGCTGGTGCGGGCGGTGCCTGTGGCGTCGTTGACCTGGGCGTCGAAGCCCAGCAGCGTTCCCGGTGCGAGTGTGAGCGTGGGCAGGTCGATGGCCGCCTCGACGACGTAGCCGCCGGGCACCGTCCTGGCCACCGCCTTCACGTGGTCCTTCACCCCGCCCGCGTCGAACGTCCCGCCGACCGTGATCCGGCCCGAGAAGCTGATCCGGTACTGGCCGTCGTCGTCCTCGTAGCCCTTGGTCTTGCCGTTGCCCGGGTCGACGAAGATCTCGACGGAGTCCTGCTCCCACGAGTTCGGGGACTCCTCGGCCAGCGTCGGGTCGGACACCTGGGCGAGGACGTACAGCGTGGACCCGCTCCACAGCGAGCGCACCTTGGCGGTCGCGCCGGACGTGCCCTGGATCCAGGTCCCGGTGCGGATCTCCGGCGCGGCCGACCAGGCCCGGTCCACGGCGCCGTCGAGCACGGGCGTGCGGTGGGCGGCGAAGGTGAGCTTGACCGCGGGCGTGGCGGTCACCTTCCCCGTCCAGGAGGTGCTCGCGCCGGCGGAGTCGCGGACGGTCCCATCCACGTCGGTGCCGGTCCCGGCCGCGGAGTCGCGGACGGTCCCATCCACGTCGGTGCCGGTCACGTCCGCGACGGTGCCCGTCCCGGCCCCGGAGTCGCGGACGGTCACGTCCGCGACGGTGCCCGTCCCGGCCCCGGAGTCGCGGACGGTCACGTTCACGTCGGTGCCGGTCCCGATCAGGGCCTCGACGCGGTAGCCGGTCGGGGTCGGCCGCACGGCCGCCCTGGGGCCGCCGCTCCGTTTGACGACGTACGGGGTGCCGTCGACGGTGAACGTCACCCGGTCGTCCTTGCCGGCCGTCGGGTCGGTGACCTCGGCGAGCACGTACAGCCCCTTGCCGGACGAGCGAGCCTGGAACCCGGCCGACACGTTCCCCACCCGCGCGATCGGCGAGTCCGGCAGCAGGTCCCACTCGAGGTCCCGCTTGCCGTCCACCTTGGGCGTCCCGGCGGGCGCCTCCAGCCTGCGCACCAGCGGAGCCAGCCGCGACGGGTCCACGACGCCCCAGTAGGCGGGCTTGGCCTGCAGGTCGTCGTCGAACAGCAGCGGCGCGTTCAGCCGCGGGATCGGCCACGACCGCAGCCAGCTCACGTCGTCGGACTCGCCCCAGACGGTCACGGAGCTGAGCTTGGCGGCCTGCCGCCGGAAGACGTCGAAGAGCTCCTTGTAGCGGTGGCCCTGCTGGACGAGCAGCTCGGGCGGGATCGTGTCGTACGACGACACGAAGTCCGTGTAGATGCTGACGTCCAGCTCGGTGATCTGCTGGTCCACCCCCAGCGTGGCGAAGCGCTCGATCGTGGCCTCGACGGCGGAGGCGGGCGGGTGCTCGATGTTCAGGTGGAGCTGGTGGCCCACGCCGTCGATCGGCACCCCTTCCTCCTTGAGCCGCTTGACCAGCGCGTACAGGGCCTCGCGCTTGCGCGGGAACTCGGTGTTGTAGTCGTTGATGAAGAGCTTGGCGTCCGGGTCGGCCTCGTGGGCGACGCGGAAGGCGGTGCGGATGAAGTCGAGGCCGGCGATCTCGTACCACTTGGAGCGGCGCAGGCCGTCGGGCTGATTCTCGTCCACGACCTCGTTGACCACGTCCCAGGCCGCGATCTTGCCCTTGTACCTGGTCACGAGCGTGCGCACGTGCGTCTCCAGGCGCTTGAGCAGCAGCTCCTTGTCGGCGTTCTGGAAGACCCAGTCGGGGGTCTGGCTGTGCCAGGCGAGCGTGTGGCCGCGGATCGTCATGCCGTGCCGGGTGGCGAAGTCCACCAGGAAGTCGCCGTCGGCGAAGGCGAACTCGCCCTCACGGGGCTCGGTGGCGTCCCATTTGAGCTCGTTGCCGGGGGTGACGCCGCTGAAGTGCCTGGCCAGCAGCTCCCCGTGCACGCCGAGCGCGTCGGGCCGGGTCAACGCCGAGCCCATGACGAACGGCACCTTGTCCTTGAGCGCCGGGATGTCGGTCTGGATCGGCTTGGGCTGGATGTACTTCATGGAGAAGTCGTCCAGGTAGAAGGGGAACGTGCCGCTGTCGGACTCGATGTAGACGCTGAGGAAGTCGACGTCGTACGCCAGCGTGTACGTGCCGGACAACTGCACCCACTCCCCCGCCGGCACGTCCTTCGGCGAGGCGACGCGCTCGTAGCTGGGGGTGCCACCGGTCCTGCGCTCGATCGACAGGCCGAGCCGCCCCGCCGTGGCGTCCGGACCGAGCCGCACCCACACCGACAGGGCGTATTTGTCGCCCTTGGCCATCCGGCCGAGCACGTTGAGGGCGGGTCCGTCCCAGGAGGCCGAGCGGCCGCTCACGGCCAGCGAGCGGCTGCCCGCGTGGGCGGCCTCCGTGCTCGGCTGGAGGGTGGCGGCGGCCCTGGACGCCCAGTCCTGCGCGGTGCCGTCCTCGAAGTCGCTGCTGACGGGCTCGCGGGTGGGGTCGCCCAGCGGGGTGACGATGATGTCGTCCAGGTAGAACTGGCCGGTGGCGTCGGAGCTCTCGGCGTAGAGCTGCACGTCGGCGGACTCGGCGGTGAACAGGTAGTTCCCCGACAGCCGCGTCCACCCGCCGTCGGTCACGGTCGCCGCCGCGACCCGCTCGTACGTGGTGCTCCCCCCGGTCGGGGTGCGCTGGACGGTCAGCGCGATCGTGGCGGCCGGCTGCCCGCTCACCAGCCGCGCGTACGCGGTCACGGTGTAGCCGGCGCCCCTGACGAACGGCGCGGCGATGGACGCGCCGTGCCACGTGGCGGTCCGGCCGGTGGTCAGGAGGCTGCTCGCGCCCCCGTGGGCCGCGTCCGACGTCACCGTGACGGAGACGCCGTCGCCGCGTGGCCCCCATCCCTGGGTGGTGCCGTTCTCGAAGTCGTACGTGAGGTCGTACGTGAGGTGGGCCGCCGCGTTCGCGGAGACCGCGGGCACGAGGCATAACAGGGCTGCGGCAACCAGGGCTCGAAGGGTGCGCACGATGCTCCCGATGAAAGTTTCAGCGAAGCGCCGATAAATATCAGGCGGACTGTAGATGCGACCCCCTCCGAAGGTCAAGATCACCCGCAATCTTGCAATCGCTTGTTGCAGAGCAGTGCAGTTTCACTGCACGGGATTGGCGGATTGGAGGCCGTAGGTCAGCGTTTCACGCAACCGATTGCCGCACCCTCGGCGAGGTCGCCTCATGCGATTCCTGCTACTTCTCCCCTTGCTCGCCCTGCCTCCTGTGACAGCGGCCCAGGCGCCCGGCACCATCGTGGTCGCGGCGCTCGGCGAGCCGGCCGACAACACCCCCAGGATCGTGTACGTGAAGGGCGCCATAGACGCCGACACCAGCGCCGACGGCACCCCTCTGATCTGCTCGGACGCCTTCGACGGCATCGCGGCGGAGAAGGTCCTGTCGGTGTTCAACGGCACCGCGATCACCGCGAAGGGCAGCCTGGTGGACGGCGCCCCGGCCGACGTGGTGGCCGCGTACAACGCCGCGCACGGCACGGCCGTCGGGCCGGACGCCGGCTGGACCCCGGCGCTGTTCACCCGCGTCCACCCGCCGCAGGCGCTGCGGTCCCTCGTCCCGGCCAAGGCCGGAGCGGGCCGCCTGCGCTGAGCCGGATGACGCTCCGCAAGGTGGGAGCGGCGCGGCCACCTTCAGCCCTCATGGAACCCCCGCGCCTCGCCTAGCCTCGAAGGCATGGACAGGGAGAACCCACTCGGCCAGTTCCTGCGGGCCCGCCGCGAGCTGCTCCAGCCGGAGGAGGCCGGCGTGCCGGTCACGGCCCGGCGCCGCGTGGCGGGGCTGCGCCGGGAGGAGGTTGCGCGGCTGGCGGGCGTGAGCACCGACTACTACGTACGGCTGGAGCAGGGCCGCGAGCGCCACCCCTCCGCCCAGGTGGTCGACGCGCTCGCCCACGCGCTGGCCCTGGAGGAGGACGCGGTCGCGCACCTCCACCGGCTGGCCCGCCCGGTCCGGCGCAGGCGGGCGTCCACCAGGCGGGAGCGGGTCAGCCCGAACCTGGTGGGCATGATGGAGCGCTGGCCGCACACCCCCGCGGTGGTCCTGGGCCGCTGCCTGAACGTGCTGGCCGCCAACACGCTCGGCAGAGCCTTGTTCGACGGTCATGCCTACAGCGGGGACCTGGTCCGGCTGGTGTTCCTCGACCCGGACGCGCGCGAGTTCTACCCCGACTGGGACCGGGTGGCGGTCAACACGGTCGCCGGGCTCCGTGCCGGAGCGGGCGCCGACCAGGACGACCCGCTGCTGATCGAGGTGGTCGGCGAGCTGTCGGTCAAGAGCGAGCCCTTCCGCAGGCTGTGGGCCCGGCACGACATCCGCCAGAAGACCCGCGAGACCAAGCGCTTTCGCCACCCCTTGGTGGGCGAGCTGACCCTGCACTACGAGTCGCTGACCGTGAACAGCGCTCCCGGGCAGCAGCTCGTCGTCTACCAGGCCGACCCGGGCAGCCCGTCGGAAGAGGCGCTGTCCCTGCTGGGCTCCCTGACCGCCGGCTGAACAACCCTTCGCTGATCGCGCCCGGCCGGGGCGCCATTTCGCCATGCCCATCCACCTGAAGACACACGACTACCAAGGAACTGACTGATATGACGAAGATCATTCTGGTCACCGGCGCCAGCAGCGGCATCGGGCAGGCCGGCGCGGTGCGGCTCGCCCGCGAGGGCCACCACCTGGTCATCGGCGCCCGCCGTGAGGACCGGCTGGCCGCCGTCGCCGAGGGCATCAGGAACGAGGGCGGCAGTGTGGAGGTGCACCGCCTCGACGTGACGGACCGCGCGGACGTCACGAGGTTCGTCGACACGGCCGCGGAGCGGCACGGCCGGGTGGACGTGCTCGTCGGCAACGCGGGCGTGATGCCGCTGTCCCGGCTGGACTCGCTGCTGGTGGACGAGTGGGAGCGGATGATCGACGTGAACGTGCGCGGCCTGCTGCACGGCATCGCCGCGACGCTGCCCCACTTCCAGCGGCAGGGCGGCGGCCACTTCGTCACCGTCGCCTCGATCGGCGCGCACCAGGTGGTGCCGACGGCCGCGGTCTACTGCGCCACCAAGTACGCCGCCTGGGCGATCACCGAGGGGCTGCGCCTGGAACTGGACCCGAGCATCCGGGTCACGACCGTCTCCCCGGGCGTCGTGGAGTCGGAGCTGGCCGACACGATCACGGAGCCGGGCGCGCGGGAGGCGATGCGCGCGTACCGGGCGGCTTCGATCCCGCCGGAGGCGATCGCCGACGCCATCGCGTACGCGATCGGCCAGCCGCCGGAGGTGGACGTGAACGAGATGATCATCCGCCCCGCCAGGCAACGCTGACGGGGCGGGGCGGGGCGGAGTAAGGCGGGGGCGCGCAGAGGCGCGCCCCCGCGTGGTGTCACGGAACGTAGGCCTTGACCTCCAGGAGGCCGACGGAGTTGCTGCCGTTGCCGGTGAGCAGCACCCGCAGGCGGGTCGTGCTCGTGGCGTTGAAGGTGACGCTGTTGTAGGCGTTCTTGGTCAGCGTGTACGCCGAGGCGCCCGGCACGTCCACGTACGCGCTGCCGTTCCAGTACTGCAGCTTCCACGACGCGGGCATGTCGATCCCCTCGTCGTCGTCGAAGAAGTACACCTCGGCGCGGTTCATGTTCTGCGCCGCGGACCAGGTCAGGTCCACCCACTGCTGCCCGGTCTCCGGCCAGCAGCCCCAGCGCGGGTTGACGGTGTCGTTGGACGACGGCGGGTCGATCCCGTCGTTGATGGCGGCCACGCTCTCCCACGACGAGGTGTACGACGCCGACGGCGTGGCCGTCGACGCCAGGTTGGTGGTGGGCGGTTGCTGCGGTCCGCCCCGGTTGAAGACCTTGATCTCGGTGAGCCCCGTCCTGGCGCCGGACGCGGCCGTGGCCAGCACCCGCAGGCGCTGCGTGCTGATCGCGGAGAACTGCACCACGTTGTAGTTGGCCCGCGGCGCGGACGGCGTCTTGGCCTGGCCGGGCACGCTCACCCAGGCGCTGCCGTTGTAGTACTGGATGTCGTACGACGCCGGCGCCCGGTAGGTGGCGCTGGCCGGGCGGCTGTCCTTGAAGTAGAGCCGCACCTCGTTGAGCGACTTGGCGGAGCCGAAGTTCAGCTCGTACCAGTCCTGGCCGGCGGTCGTGCCGCCCCAGAACGGCTCGTTGATCGGGAAGCCGTCCACCGCGCCCGCGGTGTTGCTGCCCGAGGCGGTGGTGGAGGCCGTGACGGTGGCGCCGGTGGCGAGGTTGGTGAGGTTGGCGGTCAGGTCGACACCGGCCTTGGCCAGCATGTCGACCATGCGGGCGCTGTTCTGGGTGACCTGCGCGGGGGCCTGCAGCCCTGACACGGCCACGTGGTAGGTGACGGACCCGCTGGTGGTGACGTTACCGGTGGCCGGGTCCCACGTGAACGGCACCAGCGACGACACCGTGGCCGCCCGGTTGCCGTTGATGTAGATCGAGTAGCCCTCGGGCACGCCGGGGTAGCGCACGACGCCGTCGGACGGGTCGTCCCAGACGATGGTCAGGTCGGCGTTGCGGTAGCGCAGGTTGTTGACGGTGAAGTGGGTCCAGCCGATGTTGATCGGCGAGAGCTCCACCTTGGCGTCGTTGCGCGGCCGCAGCCCGGCGACGTCCTCGATCACGGTCCAGTTGCTGCTGCCCAGGATGTTGTGGTGGATCCACGAGCGGTAGGTGATGGACGAGCCGTTCCAGTCGGCCCAGAACTCGTTGGCGTCCGGCCACTGGGTGTTGCCGTTGATGTACTGCGCCCAGGCGTTCCAGTAGAGCAGCTTCTTGTACCAGGTCGTGTCGATCCACTCGTTGGAGTAGTTGCGCAGCACCGAGGAGAGCAGGCGGAACTGCACCGTGGAGTTGATCGTGGAGAAGTTGTTGCTGCCGGTGCCCGAGGCCGCCTTGTCGGCCTGGTTGGCGGTGTAGAAGGGGAAGATCGGATACTGCGCCGGGTCGTCGAAGAGGCGCAGGGCCTGCTTGTAGGTGGAGGTGTTGGGGATCGCGCCGACGGCGAACGGGTAGTAGTTGTTGATCTCCTTCCACGGCACCCACTCGTTGGTGGACTTCAGCCGGTGCTCGAAGAGCTGCCTGTTCGGGTTCCACAGCACGTTGACGATGGCGTTCTGGATCTGCGTGGCCAGCGTGCGCATCTCGTTGGCCTTGGCCGTGTTGCCGATCGCGTCGTACGCCTGCGCGGCGGCCAGCGCCCCGCTGTACTGGTAGGCGGCCTCGGCGCGGTCCATGTTGCCCGGCTTCCAGTGGAAGGACACGGCGTCGGCGTCGTTGCCGGTCAGGGCGCCCCAGTCGTACTCGATGAGCTTGTTGTTGTCGTGGTCGTAGTAGGAGAGCTGGCCCTTGACGTCCTGCTCGGCGTAGCGGGCCAGGTTCGCGGCGATGGCGGGCTGGCCGCCGTGGATCTGGTAGCTCTTCCAGGCCGCCTCGGCGATGTACTGCGTGTAGCTGTTGGACCAGTTCTCCGGGTCGCCTGGGTTGTCCATGAAGCGGCCGTTCTTGGAGATCTGCCCGACGCTCAGCCAGTCACCGTACGAGTAGATCGGGTTACGCAGGTACTTGAGGTCGTCGATGTGCATGGGCTGGGTCAGCGCGATCGCGTTGTTGTAGCCCAGCGCGCCCTCGACGGACGTGGGGAACTGGAAGGTCTGCCCAGGGATGTCCGCGTCCAGGTGGTTGAAGCGCATCAGCCACCAGCGGTAGTAGATGTTCTTCTTGATGCCCGGCTCGGGCACGTCGATGTAGGGGACGTTGTCGGCCCACCACTTGTTGTAGGCGCGCACGTGCGTGGCGAACGCGGTGGCGGGCGTGTAGCCGGCGTAGGCGTCGTAGTCGGTGCGGGAGGCCGCGATCTCGTTGGTGACGAAGCCCATGACGACCTTGACGGTCACCGTCGCACCGGCGGCCACCGTGACGGACCTGTTCAGCCCGCCGCTGGAGACCGTGAACCCGTCACCGGTCAGCCTCGGGTAGATGGTGGTGAGGTTGTTGTAGGCGTTCACCTGGCCGGTCAGCTCGCTGCCGCTGCCGCTGGTGGCGTACGGCGAGGTGGCCCGCAGCTGCAGCGTCGTCGAGGCGGAGCCGCCGTTGGTGATGGCCAGGTTGGCCACGGCCACGTTGTTGTCAGTGATGAACTTCGTCTGGTCGATCGTGATCGAGCCGCTGGTGTGCCGGCTCTTCCAGTAGCTGGGCGCCTGCCAGCGCGAGTTCACCTGTTCGGTGAACGTGCCGGGGGTGACGGCGACGGTGAAGGCGTTGTTGTTGCTGATGCTCTCCCAGTACGCCACCTGCCCGGCGAAGCCGAGCGTGCCGGGCGTGTGGGTCTTCATGAACAGCGCCCGGCCGCGCGTCATGAGCCACGTGCCGGCCGGGTCGTTGCCCGGGCGGGCCAGCAGCCGGTCCATCCAGAAGTCGGTGCCGGAGCTCTCGGCGTCGTAGATGGCCTGCATCATGTTGCCGGGCGTGTACGACCCCGGCGGGGCGGGGACGGCCGGGCCGCTGAAGGATGGGAAGCCGATGGTCTGGTCCGCGTGCGCCGGCGCACCGGCGACGACTAATCCCGCCACGAGCAGCAGGGCTAACAGGGCGCGCCTCATGAGAAGGCCCTCCATTCGAGCACACCGGTCGAGAATCCGGACTTGGAGGTGATGTTCAGCCTCAGCCGGGTCGTGTTGACCGAGGTGAACGTCGTGGTGTTGAAGGTGTTGCCGGCCACGCCGCAGGACGACTGGCCGGGGACGTTGACGTAGGCGCTGCCGTTCCAGTACTGCACCTGGCAGGAGGCCGGGAGGTCGATGCCCAGGTCGTCGTCGAACCAGTAGGTCTGGATCCTGGAGATGTTCTGGGCGCTGGACCAGCGGTACTCGATCCACTCGGTGCCCTGGTGGTCCCAGTTGCCGTAGGCGCCGTGGCTGTGGTCCGCCGAGTTCGCCGGGGTGTAGCCGTCATTGATCGCCCCGAGCGTCTCCCACGGCGAGACGTACGACGTGGACGGGGTCGCGCCGGCCGCCAGGTTGCCCGGGGTGGTGGGGCCGCCGGTCTGGACGACCTTCTGCATGGTGCCGTCGGCGTTGAAGTAGAGCTTGTCGATGGTCACCGAGCGGCGGAAGTTGCCTCCGCCCGGGGCGGCGGCGTTGTGGTAGACCATGTACCACTGGCCCTTGTACTCGATGATCGCCGGGTGGTTGGTGGTCGAGCTGACCTGGTCGAGCACGACGCCGCGGTGCGTCCACGGGCCGAGCGGGTTGCCGGCGGTGGCATACCTGATGCAGGCGTAACCCGGCGCGGAGCAGGCCGAGTCGTTGGCCGCGTAGGCGAGGTAGTAGACGCCGTTGCGCTTGAACATCCAGGGGGCCTCCCAGAAGTTCGACACGCCGCTCGGGGTGATGACCGAGCCGTTGAGCGTGGTCATGTTGGAGTTGAGCTTGGCCGCGCGCAGGCCGTAGTAGGAGCCCCAGTACATGTAGACCTGGCCGTCGTCGTCGGTGAAGACGGTGGGGTCGATGTTGAGCGGCGAGGAGTTGGGGGTGCTGTCGCTGATCAGCGGGCCACCCTTGGCGTCGCGGAACGGGCCGAGCGGGCTGTCGCCGACGGCCACGCCGATGTCCATCCAGCCGGCGCCGTTGCCGTTGACGGGGACGTACCAGTAGTACTTGCCGTCGGCGCCGCGCTCGACCTCGCCCGCCCAGGCGTCGGCGCCCGCCCAGGAGAAGTTCGAGATCGAGAGCTTGGCGCCCTGGTCGGTGAAGTTGGTGGCGTCGGTCGAGGTGAAGACGTGCCAGTCGCGCATGAGGAAGTTCGTGCCGCCCGCCGGGGCCTCGTCGTGGCCGGTGTAGAGGTACAGGGTGTCGCCCACGACCAGCGCGGCCGGGTCAGCCGTGTAGATCGCGGTGGTGATCGGCGCGCCCGCGTAGGCGGGCGTCGCGTTGCCGAGGATGAGCACGAGTGCCGCGGTGAGGGCCGCTGCCCAGCGTCGTCTCATGTGTTCGCCCCTTACAATCTAGCGATTGCTTTTGTTAGCGCTAACATCACGGACAGGGATCGAAGCGGTGAACCTAAAAGGTTTTCGGGAAAGTAGAACGACCAGACAGGGGCTGTCAATCGGCCACTGCAACTGTGTGCATGGCCGTCCAACTGGGCCTATCTGGCTCTACGGTCGCTGATCAGCTCGCCAGCCGTCTGGTTACAGTTTCATATCACCGAAAAGGATTTCGACCTGGATGTCGCTGACCGCAGGCCGCGCCTCCGAGGAAAGGCCGCCCTCCCGTGAGAGGTTCGTCTGAGTGAACGAACGCAAGAAGGAACTCCAGTGGGACACGATCACGAAGGTCAGCGGGTCAGCCGGCGGCGGCTGATCGCCGGCATCAGCTCGCTCGGGCTCGGCGCCGTACTGTCGGCGCCCGGCGCCCGGGCCGGGGCGGCGTCGAGCCCGGCGGCCGCGGATCTCACCTCGATGCTCGCCGGCTCGCGGGTGTGCAAGCTGACCCCGAGCGCGACGCAGGGCCCCTACTACTTCGACGCCGACAAGATCCGCAGCGACATCCGGGAGAACAAGCCGGGCGTGCGGCTGCGGGTGGGCATCAGGGTGCAGGACAGCGAGACGTGCTCGCCCATGGGCAACGCCGTCGTGGAGATCTGGCACTGCGACGCCACGGGCGTCTACTCGGGGGCGGAGAAGGAGTCGAAGGACGACGCCGCCAGCGGCCCTCCCCCGGGCGGCTTCACCGACGTGGCCTTCATGAACGACATGAGGCCTTCGGACGACTACCGCTACCTGCGGGGTGCGCAGGTCACCAACGGCGACGGCATCGTGGAGTTCACGACCATCTGGCCGGGCTGGTACCCGGGCCGCACGGTCCACATCCACACCATGGTCCACTTCAGCGACCGGCGCGTGCTGAACACGCAGATCATGTTCGACGACGCGCTCAACAACAAGGTGCTGGCGACGCCGGCCTACGCGGCGCACACCGGGCGCGACACCTTCAACGGCGCCGACAACATCTTCCGCGAAGGCATGATGCTGCAGGTCATCGAGGACGGCGACGGCTACCTGGGCACGATCATCCTGTCCGCCGACTCCGATCGGGACGGCGGCTGACGCCGTACCGACTCATGAGAACTTCATCCACGGTAAAGGAGGTCCCAAGGGGTCCCGTCCTACGGTGAGGTCCGGAACATCACAGCATCCCGGACAAGGACACCATAGTGGGACACGATCACGAAGGTCAGCGCGTCAGCCGGAGACGGCTGTTCGCCGGCATCAGCTCGCTCGGGCTCGGCAGCCTGCTGGCGGCCTGTTCGGGCGCCGAGGGCACGGCGACGACCGTCACGACGTCCACGGGCGCGAGCGTGACCCCGACCGCGACCACGGCCAAGGACCTCACCTCGCTGTTCGACGGGGCCGGCACGTGCAAGCTGACCAGCACCACGACGCAGGGCCCCTACTACTTCGACGCCGACAAGATCCGCAGCGACATCCGCGAGGACAAGCAGGGCGTGCGGCTGCGGGTGGCCATCAAGGTCCAGGACAGCGAGACGTGCAAGCCGCTCGGCAACGCGGTCGTGGAGATCTGGCACTGCGACGCGGCCGGGCTCTACTCGGGGGCCGAGGCGGCCTCGACCGGCGGCAACCCGCCCGGCGGAGGCAATCCCCCGAGCGGCGCGCCCACCGGCGCCCCGCCGAGCGGCGGCCCGGGCGGCCAGCCCAATAGCGGTGGGGGCGACATGGCGGATCTGACGCCCACCGACGACAAGCGGTACCTCCGCGGCGCGCAGGTCACCAACGCCGACGGCATCGTGGAGTTCACCACGATCTGGCCGGGCTGGTACCGATGGCGCACGATCCACATCCACGCCATGGTCCACTTCAGCAACCAGCGCGTGCTGACCACGCAGATGATGTTCGACGAGAAGCTCAACAGCGCGGTCATGGCGAAGTCGCCGTACTCGGAGCACGCGGGGCGCGACACGTTCAACGACAACGACAACATCTACGACGACAGCATGCTCATGAAGATCACCCAGGAGGACGACGGCTACCTCGGGGCCATCGTCTTCTCCGCCGACTCCGACAAGGACGGCGCCTAGACCCTGCGCACCACGTGCAGCAGGTACTCCTTCCGGTTGAGCGGGTTGTGGTCGGTGCGGGGGCGTTCCGGGATCGGCCCGCGTACGGGCTGATACCGGTCGAACGCGCACTCCAGCACGCCCTCGCCACGGGTCAGCCCGGGCAGCCGCTGCTCCAGCTCATGCACGCTCGCCGCCGGGATCTCGCCCTCCACCCCGACCTCGCCCGCCGGGCCGGGCGCCCGGGTGCGCGGGACGGCGCCCAGGCGGGCCAGCGCGGGCAGCACCGAGCCGAGCGTGTCGGCGGGCAGCTCCAGCCGGAAGCGGTGCGCCGGCTCGAACACCCTGGTCCCGGCCCGCTTCAGCGCGGCCATCAGGACCAGCGGGGTGAGGTTGCGGAAGTCGCCGGCCGTGCTGGACATGCTCTTGTCGAACACGCCGCCCATGTGGCTCTGCCTGGCCCAGTAACCGGAGTGGGTCAGGGTGACCACGCAGTCCTCGACCTGCCAGCCGTGCAGGCCCTGCCGGAGCGTCTCGCGCACCGTCTCCTCGATCGTCCTCATGAACGAGTACGGCAGCGAGCCCAGCTCCACCTCCAGCCGGAATTCCGTGCTCATGGTCGCGCTCCCTTCGGCCCCGTCCTGGTTACGCGAGCTGCCGCTTCCGTGGCCGGCTCGCCGCTCCGTCCCGCCCGCCCGGGCCGGCTCGACGCGGAGCCCGACCGTCGCGAGGAACGGGTTGGAGTCCGTGCCGATCACCTCGTACGCCTCGCCGGTGCCGATCGGACGTTCGACGCAGATCGTGGTCGTCTCGCGGAAGGCGACGTCGAGGCCGAAGTCGTCGAGGAGCGTGGCCTGGATGACCTCCTTCTGCACCTCGCCGTAGAGGGAGACGGACACCTCCTGCCGCAGGTCGTCCTGGCGCAGGCCGATCAGCGGGTCCTGCTCGGCGAGCTGGGCGAGCGCGAGGTGGAGCGCGGCCCGGTCGGCGGGGCGGCGCGGGACCACGACCGTCTCCAGGCTCGGCGGCGCGAAGTGCCCCCGCGGCCCGGCCTTGCCCGGCCGGCCGATCGCGTCGCCGATCCGGACGTCGGCCAGGCCCCAGAGGCGAGCGATCCGGCCGGCGCCCGCCGACGGGCAGCGTGCCGCCGCGCCCTGGTCGAACACGCTGATCGCCGTGACCTTCCCCTCCCGGTCGTCGCCGAAGGTCAGGCGGTCGCGGGTGCTCACCGTGCCCGAGAACAGCCGTACGTACGCGATCTTCTCGCCCGCCTGGCCGCGCTCGACCTTGAAGACCGTGCCCGAGACCGGCCCGGCGGGGTCGCCCTGGGCGGCGGGGAGCAGCTCCTCGATCCCGGCCATCAGCGCGTCCACGCCCGCGCCGGTGATCGCCGAGCCGAAGAACACCGGGTGCGCCAGCGCCTGCCCCGTCTGCGCCGCCAGCTCGGCGCGGAGCCTGGCGTACGGGATCTCCTCGCCGGCCACGTAGGCGGCCAGCAGCCCGTCGTCCTGCTCGGCCAGCACGTCCACCAGCCGCGACGCGAACGCCGGCGCGCCGTCGAACGGCGTGAAGGAGGCCGCGCCCGTGCCCAGGCCGGCCGTGGAGCCCATGGCCACCACCGACGGGGTGAGCTTGTCCGCGAGCTCCCGCACGATCCCGTCGTGACGGGCGCCGCGGCGGTCGATCTTGTTCACGAAGACGAGCGTGGGGATGCCCAGGCGGCGCAGCGTGCGCATGAGCACGCGGGTCTGCGCCTGCACGCCCTCGACGGCCGAGACGACCAGCACGGCGCCGTCGAGCACGTTGAGCACCCGCTCCACCTCGGCGATGAAGTCGGGGTGGCCGGGCGTGTCGATCAGGTTGACCGTGGTGCCGCCGATGGCGAACGAGACGACCGCGGACTTGATCGTGATGCCGCGGCGGCGTTCGAGGGCGAGCGAGTCGGTCCGGGTGTTGCCGTCATCGACGCTGCCGACCTCGTCGATGGCGCCGGCGGCGTAGAGGAGCCGCTCGGTCAGGCTGGTCTTACCGGCGTCTACATGCGCCAGGATCCCCAAGTTGAGCATACGCAACGAACGTCATGTCCTTTGAAGAGACGGCTCTTTCGATCCGGGGGGACATGAACGTTGCCCGCATCTGCTGCTCCCTTGGTCGTCCTGGCTTCGGGGCCAGCACATCAGAGGGCTTCGGC
Source organism: Nonomuraea sp. JJY05 (assembly GCF_043496855.1). NCBI lineage: Bacteria > Bacillati > Actinomycetota > Actinomycetes > Streptosporangiales > Streptosporangiaceae > Nonomuraea > Nonomuraea sp. JJY05. Next base: position 56,489 of record NZ_JBIEIS010000005.1, on the reverse strand, counting down.
CAGAGCAACCCAATTACCGCCGTACTCCGGCTGAGGTCCTTGGGGAAGAGCACGCGAGGGCTGGAGGAATGTGGTGTTCGGGTGGGGTGTGGGGGGATTCGCCGGACCAGCCGCGTGGTAGTGCGGCGGACCCCCTAGGGTGGTGTCCGTTCTCGATGAGAGAGGAAGATCCGGTGAGCGGTACCGGTGGGCGCACGATCCCCGCGGTCGTCGAAAGCCCGACACCTCCAGCGCCCCCGTCCAACAGCCTGGCGCGCTGGTTGCTGCAGCTTCGCGTGCAGCCGACGGGCCCGGAGGCGGCCGAGGGACACGCCGAGCCGCAGGCCTGGTGGAAGGTCATGTGCCTGACCGGCGTCGACTACTTCTCCACGCTGGCCTACCTGCCCGCCATCGCCGCGCTGGCGGCCGGCGCGTTGTCGCCGCTGGCCACGCTGCTCATCGTGGCGCTGACGCTGCTGGGCATGCTGCCGATGTACCGGCGGGTGGCCCGGGAGAGCCCGCACGGGCAGGGCTCGGTGGCGATGCTGGAGCGGCTGCTGCCGTTCTGGCGGGGCAAGCTGTTCGTGCTGGTGCTGCTGGGGTTCGTGGCCACGTCGTGGATCATCACGATCACGCTGTCGGCGGCCGACGCGTCCGTGCACGTCGTGGAGAACCCGTACTTCCCGAGCTTCCTGCACGGCCACGAGGTCCTGCTGACCGTGGTGCTGCTGCTGGTGCTGGGCGGGGTGTTCCTGCTCGGGTTCAGCGAAGCGGTCGGCGTGGCGATCCCGCTGGTCGCGGTCTTCCTGCTGCTGAACGCGGTCGTCGTCGCCGTCGGCCTGGCCGACGTCTTCTCCTCGCCGGACGCGCTCTCCCGCTGGACCGACGCGCTGACCAGCGGCACGGGGGGCTTCGGCGGCCTCATCGGACCGGCCGTCCTCGCCTTCCCGCTGCTGGTGCTGGGCCTTTCGGGGTTCGAGACGGGCGTCAGCATGATGCCGCTGGTGGCCGCCTCCGGCAAGACCGCCGAGGAGCAGCTGGAGTCCCGCATCGCCAACACGCGCAAGCTGCTCACCTGCGCCGCCCTCATCATGAGCGTCTACCTGATCGCGACCAGCTTCGTGACCACGGTGCTCATCCCGGCCGAGAAGTTCCGGCCCGGCGGCGAGGCCAACGGCAGGGCGCTGGCCTACCTGGCGCACGAGCGGCTCGGCGAGATGTTCGGCACGGTCTACGACATCAGCACGATCCTCATCCTGTGGTTCGCCGGGGCCTCCGCGATGGCCGGCCTGATCAACATCGTGCCGCGCTACCTGCCCTCCTACGGCATGGCGCCCGACTGGGGCCGCGCCGTGCGGCCCGTGGTGCTGGTCTACACGGGCATCTGCGTGGTGCTCACCATCGCGTTCGACGCCGACGTGGACGCCCAGGCCGGCGCGTACGCCACGGGCATCCTGGCCATGATGGTCTCCGGCGCGGTCGCGGTGACGATCTCGGCCATCCGCCGCCGCCAGCGGGCCGCCACGGCCGGCTTCTCGGTGCTCACCCTGGTGCTGGTGTACGCGCTGGTGGAGAACATCCGGGAGAAGCCCGACGGCATCGCCATCTCCGCGCTGTTCATCCTGGGCATCATCGCCATCTCGCTGGTCTCGCGCGTCTCGCGGACGACCGAGCTGCGGGCCGACCGGATCGAGTTCGACGAGGCGGCGCGGCGGTTCGTCGCCGACTCGCTCGACTACGACGGCGCGCTCAACATCATCGCCAACCGGCGTCAGGCGGGTGACGCGGCCGAGTACGCCGACAAGGAGTCCGAGCAGCGCGGGGTCAACCCCGTGCCGGGCCGGGCGGACGTCCTGTTCCTGGAGATCGACGTCATCGACCCCTCCGACTTCAGCGACGTGCTCCACGTGCGCGGGGTGGAGGTGGACAAATACCGCATCCTGCGCGCGGAGAGCCCGGCCGCACCCAACGCCATCGCCGCCGTCCTGCTCGCGCTCCGCGACGCCGGCGGCGTGCGGCCGCACTGCTACTTCGCGTGGGCGGAGGGCTCGCCGCTGGTGCACCTGTTCCGCTACCTCATCCTCGGTCGCGGCGACACCGCGCCGGTCGTACGCGAGATCCTGCGCAAGAGCGAGCCCGACCCCGCCGAGCGGCCCGGCATCCATGTCGGCGGCTAGCGATCTTTTACTACAGCCAGGCTTTGTGATCTGTGGTCTTGCTGGGGTTGCCGGCTCCGATCGAGCGGCACACTGGCAACGACGACATCAAGATCGCCAGGGACCTGGCCTCGGTCTGGGAGACCATCGAGTGCTGAGCCGGAGCTGTCAGGCACCAGCACGCTCGCGCCGCAGCAGGCGCACGCCGGCGACCACGAGCGGCAGGAACAGCAGGGTGAAGACTCCGCCGATCACGTACGTCAGGTGGATTGGGATGACCATCATCCCGGCGAAGGCGGCGACGTAGACCGCGGTCAGCCACCACCCGGCCACGCCCGCTCGGGCGAGACCTGTGCTGAGCGCGAGCAGGCCGAGGAAGGCGAAGAGCTCCGTGCCGCTCCACAGCGGCATGAACGACGCCGCGTCCACGGCCTCGGACAGCTGCACCGCGACGTTCATCTCGAGCTGCTGCCCCAGGATCATGCGCCACCAGTCGTCCCGGACGGCCCCGGACACGTTGAGCATGCTCACCGCGCTCGCCAGCGCGCCGGCCACTGTGAGCAGGCGACCCTTGCTCCCGCGTACCAACCCGGGCACGGCCAGAGCGCCCAGCGCGCCCACAACGAGCCCATAGTGCAGCAGGATGGCCGACAGCTCGGTCAGGAAGGAATCGCGGGCGAGTGAGGTGACGTAGTGCAGGGTGGAGTCGGAGTCCTGCGGCGGGCAGGCCATCATCCCGGCGAACACCAGCACGGGTCCTGCGATCAGCGCGACGCCACCGGCCCGCCGTAGGAACCGGGCAGCCGGCTCCGCGACGTGGGGTTCGGCGGCCGGAGAGTGCGTGAGGGGGGTCATTTCGTACCTCCTGGGTGTTTGTTCGTCATCGGGCTCCACCCTCTCGCCGGAGCGTCCACCAGCGCGTCAGCCATCGCGCACCGTGATGGCTCCGCCCCGTGGCGGACCGGGCGGCCGCCGGGTCCGCTCTTTGACGGATAGCGTGAGCTGCCGGGGTCCATCGTTCGGCGGAGTCGGGAGGCGGCGAGCGCGGTTACGATCGGTGGTCATGACGATGAGCCGGCTGAGGAACGTACGCCTCATCCCCATGGTGTTCGGGCCTCTGGTCGCAGTGCTGGCCGTGGCGGAGGTCCGGCTGGACGACTTCTTCGGCGCGGCCTCCACGGCCGTCTGGGTCTCGGGCGTCGTGATGGGCGCCGGCCTGATGCTGGCGGCCTGGTGGCCACTGGCGGGTACGGTCGTCGCAGCCGCCTGCCTGCCGGTGAGCATGGTCGCGTTCGGCGCGCCCGGGGTCAGCGGCGCGACGATGATCGGGCTGCTCGGGGCGGTCGCATGGGCGGGCTGGCGCGAGCCGCGTCGGCGTTCGGTCGTGGCACTGTGCGTCGCGGGTGCGTCCTTCGCCAGTACCTCGGCCGTCACAGCTTCACCGTGGGAGCTGCTGTTCGTGCCTTCGATCCTGCTGCCGGGCTGGTCCATGGGGCTGCTGGCCCGGCGCAACGGCGAGCGGGCCGTCAAGCTGGCCGAACTCGCGGCCGCCCTCGACGCCCAGAGCGAGGCCATTGCCAAGGCCGCCGTCGCGCAGGAGCGTACGCACATCGCCCGGGAAGTGCACGACGCAGTCGCGCACTCGGTCAGCGTGATGACCCTGCAACTCGGCGGGCTGCGCAGGCTGCTCGCCGACCGCCCGGCCGAGCAAGAGGTCGTAGCCGGGCTGGAGCGCCTCGGGCGGCAGACCGTCGAGGAGATGCGCGGCCTGGTGGGCATCCTGCGCGAACGCGTCGACGGCGAGCCGCTCACCCCCATGCCGTCGCTGGCCCGGCTCGACGAGTTGATCGCCGACGTACGCGCCGCAGGGCTGGCCGTCACCCTCGACGCCCCCTCCGATCTGCCCCGACTGCCGCCGGTGCTGGATGTGACCGCGTATCGGGTGCTCCAGGAGGCGTTGACCAACGTGCTGCGGCACGCCGACGCTGCGCCGACCTCGGTCGCCATCGATTACACCGATCAGGCGCTCACCATGGAGGTACGCAACGCCCCCGCTCCCATCCCTTCGGTGAACGGGACGCGGACCGGGACAGCGAAGGTCCGCAACAGCCCCGCCGCCACCACCCCGCCCAACGGGAAGCGGACCGGCCACGGCCTGGTCGGCATGCGGGAACGGCTGGCGATGGTCCAGGGCAGCCTGCACACCGGCCCGGAGCCGGATGGCGGCTTCGCCGTACGTGCCCGATTCCCCCTCCCCCGCGCCTGGTAAGGACGCCACGATGCCAATCACCGTAGCCCTCGTCGATGACGAGGCGATGATCCGCACCGGCCTGCGGCTGGTGCTCAGCGGCGAGCCCGACATCGAGGTCGTCGGCGAGGCGTCCGACGGGGCCGAGGCCCTCGATCTCGTCGCGCGTACCCGTCCGGACGTCGTGCTCATGGACGTGCGCATGCCGCGCATGGACGGGCTGGAAGCGTCCCACCGGCTCGTCCGCGACCACCCCGACAGCAAGGTCATCGTGCTGACGACGTTCGACGAGGACGAGTACATCGCTGCGGCGCTGCGCGCCGGGGTGAGCGGTTTCCTGCTGAAGGTCGCGCCGCCCGAACACCTGATCGACGCGCTGAGGACGGTCGCGGCCGGCGGCGGACTGCTCGATCCGGCCGTCACGCTGCGGGTGATCGCCACGTTCGCCGGCCAGCCGGACCCGGCGAGGAGCGCGGGCCGGTCAGCCGAACTCGGCACGCTCACCGCTCGAGAGACCGACGTGCTGAAGCTGCTCGCGCAGGGACTGACCAACATCCAGATCGCCGGTCGGCTCCACCTCGGCGAGGCCACCGTCAAGACCCACCTGTCCCGGATCCTGATGAAGCTCGGCCTGACCACGCGCGTGCAGGCGGTGGTCTACGCCTATGAGAGCGGGCTGGTCCGCCCCGGCGAACGGCACAGCTGACAGAGGCCGCCCACGTGAATCTGAGGGCGATTCAGACGCGTACGGCACAGGACGCGCACGCGCGGCTCGTGCCCGGCTGGTAGGCGTGCCCCTCAGGCCCAGCGGGCGCTGAGCCAGGCGAGGGTGGCGCGGCGGGAGTGCTCGCGCCGCTCCCGCAGGTGCGGCGCGTGCGCCGGCCCGGGGAGCACCGCGTACGCGTCCAGTAGCCCAGGAGCGCCACCAGCCGGGCGGTCCCGCGCCCGTCGATGAGGATGTTGTCGAACCGCGGGTCGAAGTGGAGCATCGTGTCGCCGGTGACCAGCGACTCCCATTCCCGCTCGATCTCCGCCAGCCTGGCCAGATGGTCGCGTTCCCACGCGCCGAGCCGGGCGGGGCCCGGGTCCTGCCACAGCTCGCAGCGGCCCCTCATGCGCGGCGCGGGCACCCCGGGAGGCAGCGCCGCGCTGACGGCCGCCTCCTCCCGGTAGGCGCCCGCGTCCCCGCCGTCCGCCGGGACGGCCTTGACGAACACGCGCTCCCCGCCGGCGAGCGCGGCCACGCCGAGCACGCCGTCCGAGAAGCCGCCCCGCCGCTCCTCGAACCCGCGCACGGGGCCCAGCCTGCGCTCCACCTCGGCCACGAGCGACGGGGGCAGCTCGGCGAAGTCACGCCGCCGGATCGGCCTCGTCCTCCCCGTCCCACTCACGCCTGTCCATTTCCGCGACGCCCCGATCGAGCGCCAGCTTGGCGATGCGGAACCGGGCGCAGCGCGCCTCGAGCTCGTGTACGTCCTCTGGAGTCCACCATTCGATCATGGGCACCAAGGTCACCCCATGCCACCCCTCGAAGCGGCCGACTTGGCGGAGACTTTTCACGCCAGCAACTCGACCGTGCCCCGCTCGCCGTCCACCCTGATCCGGTCGCCGTCGTGCAGGCGCATGGTGGCGTTGCCGGTGCCGACCACGGCGGGGATGCCCAGCTCGCGCGCCACGATCGAGGCGTGCGACAGCGGCGCGCCCATATCGGTCACCACGGCCGCCGCGCGGGGGAACATCGGGGTCCAGCCCACGTTCGTGAGCGTCGTGACGAGGATCTCGCCCGGCTTGAGCCGGTCGCCCTCCTCGGGCCCCGAGATCACCCGGGCGATGCCCTCGACGACGCCGGGGGCGCCGGGGAAGCCCTTCACGGTGTCGCTCACCGGCACGACCGTGCCGCGCGCGTCGTAGACGTCGGCCCGCCGGGCGGGGTCGGCGGCCCAGCGCACGGGGTCGAAGTGGCCGACGATCAGCGCGGGGTAGAGCGGCAGGGCGGCGTACTGCTCGTAGGTGGCCCGCCGCACCGGCACCCGCTCCAGCGCGGACGGGTCGCCCCGCAGCAGGGCGAGCAGCTCGTCCAGGTAGAGGAAGAACACGTCGTCGCCCTGGCCCGACAGCTCCCCCGCCCGTACGGCGAAGGCCCGCAGCACCCAGAACGCCCGCATGTTCTCCGAGCGCGTGGACTCGCGGTCCCGCACGACGGCGTTCCAGCGCTGGACCCTGGCGCGCATCTTGGCCTCCTGGCGCGGATGGCGCTCGGCGAAGCGCGCCCACGCCTCCTCCCTGGCCTTGCGCTGCCGCGCGAGCAGCGCCTCGGTGTCGGCCCGCAGGTCACGCAGGCCCGCGAGCTGGGCGTCGATCCAGCCGTCGTCCTCGCCGGGCCGCGGGATCGACACCTCGAACTCGTGGGGGCCGCGATGTCCGTACGTGCGGGCGAACTCGTCCCTGGTGATCTCCCCGCGCGCCAGCCTGGACAGGCCCATGACCGGGCCCAGGCTGGCCAGCTCGCCGTCGGTGTTGACGCCGGTCAGCATGGCCTCGGCGTCGACCTCGCCCATCATCTTGCGCAGCCGGTCACGGGTCCACACCAGGGTGGCGCCGCCCTGGCGGCCGGCGGCCTCCAGCATGCGGCAGGAGGTGACCAGGTGGGGCTTGATCTCGCGTTCCCACAGCTCGGCCAGCTCGGGGCCCGACCCGGTGGCGGCGATCGTGGCGCGCAGCTCCTCGCAGCGCCGCTGCGAGGTGGCCAGGAACGCGCGCATGCCCTTGAGGTTGGTACGCACGCGGCGCTGGATGCCGATCGCCATGGGCAGGACGCGTTTGATGATCTCCCAGCGCGACACCGGCACCATCGGCACGCCGAGCCCCGGCGGCAGCTTGCCGAAGACCTGCTCGACCGCGCTCAGCCTGCCGCTCATGCCCAGGGCCCTCGCGATGGAGTGGACGACGCTCAGGTTCATGTAGAAGCGGCCGCCGATGTTGCCGACCAGGTCGAAGCCGGGCAGGGCCGAGGCGGACATGGCCTCATGGATGAACAGCCGCACGAACGACCACGTCATGGGCGTCATCACGTCGGGGATGGCCTCGCCCAGGTTGCCGCCGGTCCACAGGTATTCGCCCTTGAGGCTGTCGTTCCACTCCTCGACCTGCGGCTTGATGCCGGTGATCGGGCGGGCCTGGACGATGGCGAACCTCCCGTCGCGCCTGGCCCACTCGACGTCCATCGGCATGCCGTACAGGCTCTGGATGCGCGCGCCGATCGCGGCCAGCTCCACGGCCTGGGCGGCGTCGAGCACGGCCGCGCGCCGCAGCTCCTCCGGGACGGGCTGCTCGCGGGTGCCGTCGGGGGTGCGGACGGTCATGACCGTCTTGTCGCTCACCTGCTCCTGGGTCACGGCGCCGCCGGACACGACGATCGTGTCGGGGGTGACCTGGCCGCCGACGACCGCCTCGCCGAGCCCCCACGAGGCGTTGACGACGGTCGAGTCGCGGGCGCCGCTGATCGGGTCGGCGGTGAACATGATGCCGGCCGCGTCCGCGTCCACCAGCTCCTGGACCACCACGGCCAGCGCCACGTCGTCGTGGGGGACGCCGTTCTGGTCGCGGTAGGCGATGGCGCGCGGGTTCCACAGCGAGGCCCAGCAGCGCCTGACCGCGTCGAGCAGGGCGTCGCCCCTGATGTTGAGGTAGGTGTCCTGCTGGCCGGCGAACGACATGTCCGGCAGGTCCTCGGCGGTGGCGGACGAGCGCACGGCCACCGGCACGTCGTCGCCGAGCGCCTCGTACGCCCGGCGGATCTCCGCGGCGAGCTCGGCGGGCATGTCGTGGGCGGCGAACAGCGTGCGCGGGTCCTCCGCGTGCGGGAGCTCGTCGCGGAAAGCCGACACGAACGCCCGGTAGGCCTCGGTCGTGATGTGGAACCCGGCGGGGACGGGCAGCCCCGCCCTGGTCAGCCTGGCCAGGGACGCGCCTTTGCCGCCGACGGTCGCGAGGTCGGCCGCCGCGTCGTCGAGAGGGAGTACGGCCTTCACGTCACACGCTCCTTTGAGCCTTTTGCGTCCCGCCCATGGAGGCCGCCAGCCGCTGCTCGGCGATCTCCTGCGTGGCGGAGAGGAAGTCGATGGTGGCCCGCGCGACGGCGTCCGCGTCGTCGCCGGACAGGGGGCGGCCCGTGCTCAAGGCCCGGTCGATGGTGTCGGCCACCAGGAACGCGATCCGGTCGTCCTCCTTGGGCAGGCCGTCCGGCACGAACAGGAACCCGTACAGGACGGCGTTGGCCACCATGGCGTGCTCGCCCGGCTCCGCGCGCACCGCGCCCAGCCTGACCAGCTCGGCCACGTACGCCTCCAGGGGCGCGCCCATCGTCGGCGACAGGCCCGCCTGCTGCTTCTGGCGGGTGAACTTGCCCAGCAGCTCCGAATCGCCCCGCATGAGCGCCTGGAGCAGCGGCCTGCGCAGCAGCACGCGCGCGTAACCGCCGTACAGCTCGGCCAGCGTGGCCGGGGCGCCCTGGCGGACCTCGGCCAGCATGAGCACCCGCTCGCGGCGCAGCAACGCGGCGAAGAGCTCGTCGCGCGTCTTCCAGTGCAGGTAAATGGTGCCCTTGGCGACGCCTGCCGCCTTGGCCACGTCGTCGATCGTGGTCTTGCCGTAGCCCCAGCGCAGGATCAGATCGGCGGCGGCGTCGAGGATCCGGTGGCCCCGCTCCAGTTGCCGGGCCGGGTCCTGCGGCGGCCGTCCTACCTTGACCATCCGTCTCACCTCATTTGTTTGACCAGATGAGACTAATCGGTCATTTAATTAATGACAAGTTCACTCAGTGGTGGTCGAGAGCCGCGGCGATCCACTCGTAGGGCACGGGGACCTCGTCCTCGCGCGGCGTCCCGTTGACGGCGGCCACCAGCGACAGGTACCTGCCGAACCGGGACGTCTCGTGCGCGGCGCGCCGGAGTTCGGCCTGGTGGAGGTCCTTGGCGACCAGGAGGTTGGCGGCCAGCCGGCGCCGGAACTCGACGGTGTCGTGCTGTCCGGCGGTCTCGGCGATCGCGGCCAGGAAACGGCCGGCGATGTCCCGGGCCTGCGGGGAGTCCGCGGGCAGCCCGGCCCGTTGCGCCGCCTGGGCCTCCCTGATGACCGCCGCCCCCTGCTCGATCGAGCCCAGCGTCGCCGGCGCGGTCATGAGGCGGCCCTGGTCGGTGGAGTAGGTCTCGTGGAGGTGCTCGCGGACCGAGCGGCGGAAGTCGTCGTCCCGTACCAGGTCGGCCAGCTCGATCCAGGCTTCGAGCTGCTCGGTGGTGGGCTCCTCCGGCAGGTTCGGCCGCAGCTCGCGCAGCCGCTCGACGAAGGCGGGGTGGACGTCGAGGCCGTCGCTGACCTCGTTCCAGAACCGGTCCACGAGCCGGTCACGGTCGTCGTCGGACATGGACACCAGCTTGTGCATGAGGCTCACCTGCTCGGCCTGGCTGTGCTGTCTCACGATGGTGCGCAGGACGGCCCGCCTGGCCCGCAGGCGACGTTCCTGGCGCTCGACGAGCGCGAGATGGGCCGTGGCGAGATCGTGCGGCGTCAGCTCGCCGGCCAGTACCTGGCGGATGTCGTCGAGGCCGGCGTCCAGCTCGCGCAGGGTGCGGACGAGCTCCAGCCTGGCGACGGCCTGGATGTCGTAGAGCCGGTACCCGGCGTCCGTGTGGCCGGTGGGCGCGATGATCCCGGCGTCGGAGTAGAACCTGATGGCGCTGACGCTCAGGCCGGTGCGGCGCGCCACGTCCCCGATGGAGTAGAGCTCGTCGTCGTCCACGGCGTCCACTATGGGGTCTCAAGCAGGTTGAGACTCAACCCGTCGCCGTGAAGCGCGCGTGCGTGCCGAGGTCGCCCAGCCGGTCGAGCGCGGCCAGCCAGCTCGCCCCGGCCGCGCCGTCCCGCGCGGTGACCACCTCCCGGCCGGCCAGCAGTGCCATGACCGCCGCGCGTACCGGGCCGTCGGCGGCCAGCACGCCGCCCGCCAGCACGATCGGGCCCTCGCCGTGGACGCGGCCCGCCGTCGCCGCCAGCCGCCGCGCGGCCTCGCCGACGATCTCCGCCGCGCGCTCGTCCCCGGCCGCCGCCTCCGCCACGAGAGGCGACGCGGCCGCCACCAGCATCCGGTCGGCCTGTGCCAGCCGCACGATGCGGTCGGCGCGCCGCCGCGGCTCCCCCGCCACGCCGAAGTGCGCGCTGACCAGCTCCACCAGCAGCCCGTACGGCAGGCCGCGATCGAGCGCGCGGACGGCCTCGCGCACCCCGGCCCGGCCGATCCAGAACCCTCCGCCCTCGTCGCCGAGCAGCCAGCCGAGCCCGTCGGCGACGGCCGCCACCGCGCGAGCGGAGAAGCGGGCGGCCACCGCCCCCGTCCCGGCGAGCAGCAGCGTGCCGGAGGGCGCCGGGGTGCCGGCCGCGTAGGCGACGTCCACGTCACCCACCAGCCTGGGCGGTGCGGCGATGCCGCACGCGGTCCAGACGCGCCGCAGCACCGCGGCGAAGCCGTCGTCCGCGCCCGCCACCCCCGCCACCGAGGCGGCCACCAGCGAGGGGTCCAGGCCGTCGAGCGCGCGGCGCAGGGCCTGCTCGATCGCCGCCGCGGCCGCCGTTCCGCCGTGTGCGGCCGGGTTGCCCGGTCCGGCGGTGCCGTATCCGAGCCTGGTCCCGTCCGGCGCGTGGAGGGCGGCCCGGGTGGTGGTGCCGCCGGCGTCGACGCCGGCGAAGAGCATCATCGGACCAGCCTGGCCGCGCCCGGCGCGAGGGTGAAGGCCGGGCCGCAGGCCGCGTAGGAGCCGGTCGCCGGGTCGAAGGCCTCGGTGATCCCGTCGAGCGTGACCTCGACCGGCTCGTCGTAGCGGGCGTTGCAGACGAACCGCAGGCCCCCGCCGTAGCGGCCCACCAGGACGTCGCCGTCGTGGTCGGCCGACGTCCAGCCGGACAGCTCCGCCGCCACCGGGCGCAGCCAGCGGGTGTTGAGGTCGCGCACCATGCCGTAGCGCTCGGTCGGCACGCCGTCCCCGTCGACGAGCGCCGGCTGGAAGCCCTCGCCGCGGGCGGGGTCGGGCGTCCAGTAGGTGAAGTACTGGATGCCGGTGTAGCCGTAGGCGAGCGCGGTGTTGACCTGCCAGGCCAGCTCGGCGGCCGTCGGCTCGCGGTGCCCGTCGTAGGCCAGCGTCTGCACGTACATCCAGGCGGGCAGGCCGGCCTGGCGCGCGTGCTCGCGCACGGTCGCCAGGTCGGCGAAGTAGCCCTCGTCGAAGCCCTCGGCCAGGAACGGGTAGCGGTCGAAGGAGAGCACGTCGGGGCGGACGATCCTGGCGAACTCCCCCACGTACGCGTCGTACGGGCCGGTGGCGTGGCTCGGGAAGAGGTTGGCGTAGGCGAAGGCGCCGGCCGCGCGCACGGCGGCGACCCCGGCCGCCACCCTCGCGAACTGCTCGGGGTGCGGCTCGTCCATGAGGCCGACGCCGCGGAAGGAGCGGAACGGGCGGTAGTCGCCGACCACCCGCCCGAGCAGCGGCGCGGGGTCCACGTCCAGGTCGCGCATGAGCACGTCCACGCGCGGGTCGGAGGCGACCAGCACGCCGAGCCCCGCCTCCTCGGCGCAGGCCAGCGCGTGCCGCAGGATGACGCGGTCGTTGAGGTAGTTGCCGGTGATGACCAGGTCGATGCCGGCGTCGGCGATCTCCCGGTAACGGGCGGGCGTCGTCTCGTGGGGCGGCGGCGGCCAGAAGGCGGCGATCGTCAGATTCACAGCGCTCCGGTCCTGATCCGCCCGGCGTAGCGGGCCACGAGGGCGTCATTGTGCGCGTCGGCGCCGGGGATGTTGGCCGACAGGTAGACCGGGGGGACCGTTCCATCCGCTTGGAGCAGGCCGATCGCCTCGGCGACCATCAGCTGCACGGCCAGCGCCGAGGTGATCGAGGAGATGCCGCAGACCGGGCCGTGCTCGGTCGGCAGGACGGCGTCGCCGTACGGGGCGAGGTTGTCGATCACGAGGTCCGCCAGCTCGAACAGCCGCTCCCCCGACGGATGGCGCGAGGTGATGGCGCCGGAGTGGGCCAGGGAGGTGATCGCGATCAGCGGCAGGCCGCGCTCCTTGACGAGCCGGGCCATCTCCACGGTCGAGCCGTTGCCGCCCGAGTTGGAGGCGATGACGAAGACGTCGGACTTCTCGATCGCGTGCAGGGCCAGCACCTGGTGCGCGGTGCCCGGGTCGCGCTCGGCCAGCGGGTCGAACTCGCCGGGGTCGGCCGAGCCCAGCACCACCGGGTCGCGCAGGGTGAGCCGGTTGGTCGGGATGAGACCGCCCGCCCGGCCCGCCACCTCCAGCGCCACCGCCTCCGAGTGCCCCGTCCCGTACGCGTGCACGACGCCGCCGGCGCGCACGGTCGCGGCGATCAGCGCCCCCGCCTGCCTGATGGCGGACAGCTGGCCGGTCACGAGCCGGTCCAGGCGGGAGCGCGCCTCGTCGGCGAAGGCCATCACAAGATCCATGGACTGTTTCCTCAACGGTTCATGCCGGCGGTCAGCCCGGCGACGATCTGGCGCGTGGCCAGGACGAAGAGCACGACCAGGGGGATCGTCGTCATCACCAGGCCGGCGAAGAGCGTCCCCCAGTCGTTCTGGAACTGGCCGAAGAAGTGGGTGAGGCCGACCGGCAGGGTCAGCTTGCTCTCGTCCCGCATCAGGACCAGGGGGTAGAAGAAGTCATTCCAGATCGGCACGAACTGGAAGACCACCACCGTCGCGAGCGCGGGCCGGACCAGCGGCAGCATCACGTGCCAGAAGGTCGCGAACGGCCCGGCCCCGTCCAGGGCCGCGGCCTCGTCCAGCTCCTGCGGCAGCTGGCGGAAGAAGGCGGTCAGCACGAAGACGTTGAACGGCACCGACCCGGCCGCGTAGACCAGCACCAGCCCGGCCAGCGAGTCCACCAGCCCCATGCTCTCCAGCAGGTAGAACAGCGGCAGCACGCCCAGGTGGGCGGGCAGCGTCATGCCGGAGACGAAGTAGGCGGCGAACATGCTCCGGCCGCGGAACTCCCTGCGGCCCAGCGGGTACGCGGCCAGCAGCGAGACCGCGGCGCCCAGCAGCACCGCGCAGACCACGACGACCGCCGAGTTGACCACGTAGGTGGAGAACGACGCCTCCGTCCACGCCTTGACGTAGTTGCCGAGCCCGGTGGGCGGGCCGAGCGGCTGGTCGAAGATCTCGCTGGTGGGCCGGAACGAGCTGAGCACCATGACGAGCAGGGGCGCCATGGAGAAGGCGGCGTAGCCCCAGAGCAGGACCTTGATCGCCGCCGCCCTCACGCCTTCCTCCTCAGGACCCGCTCGAGCAGCAGCGTCGAGCCGAAGATGAAGGTGAACATGAAGACCGCCAGCGCCGAGGAGGTGCCCAGGGCGTTGACGTCGCCCGAGGCGAAGGCGGTCCGGTAGAACAGCAGGCCGAGCACGTCCGTCGCGCCCGCCGGGGCGCCGTTGGAGCCGCCGAGCGCGTAGGCCAGGGCGAAGGTGCCCATGCTGCCGATGAAGCTGAGGATCGTGACAGTGGCCATGGCCGGCTTGAGCAGCGGCAGCGTGATGCGCCAGAACACCTGCCAGGAGCCTGCGCCGTCGGTCCTGGCGGCCTCGCCGTACTCCTGGGGGATGCCGCCGAGGGCGGCGCTGAACAGCAGCATCGGAAAGCCCACCCACTGCCAGGTGGTGATCACGATGACGGTCGGCAGCGCGGTGTCCGGGTCGCCCAGCCACGGCATCGCCAGGCCGAGCGGCTCGAGGAACGCGTTGACCGGGCCGAAGGCGGGGCTGAGCAGCAGCGTCCACAGGTAGCCGATGACCAGGGGGTTGACCAGGTACGGCAGGGCGAACATGGTCTGCAGCGCCCGCTTGCCGCGCCGGACGCGGGACAGCGCGAGCGCGAAGGCCAGGCCCAGCGTGTTCTGCACCAGCATGGTGCCCGCGAAGAGCAGGAAGTTGTGCCCCAGCGCCGGCAGCAGCTGGTCGAGGAAGGCGCCCGACAGCAGGCCGGCGTAGTTGCCCAGCCCGGCGAAGTCGCCGCGCAGCGTGCCCTTCCAGGAGAAGAAGCTGTAGGTCAGGCCGGTGAACAGCGGGTATACCACGAAGACCGAGTAGAGGAGGAAGGCGGGGATCAGGAACAGGTACGACGATCCCCGCCGCGTGCCTAGAGCCATGTGGACACGCTCTTGTCGAGCCGCTCGGCCGCTTCCTCGGCGGTGATCCGGCCCAGCAGCATCTCCTGCAGCGCCTTGGAGAACACGGCGGCCGAGGAGGGGTTGCCGTAGGCGAACTCGTTCATGAAGTAGGTAGCGCCGTGCTCGCCGAAGGTGGCGGCCACCTCGCCGAGCAGGGGGTCCTTGGGCGTGACGCCGGGCACGGCGGAGAAGGTGCGCACGGTGTCGGTGTAGAGCCGGCCGTAGTCCTTGGAGGCCAGCCAGGCGGCGAACTTCAGCGCCTCGGCCTTGTGCCGGGTCTTGACGTTGACGCCGTAGGAGCCGTCGGTGAAGCCGGGCATGAGGCCCTGGCCTTCCGGCGCGGGCGGCGTGAAGACGCCCAGCTGGACGCCCTTGGCGTTCTCGCTGAAGAAGTTCAGCTCCCACAGGCCGCCGGGGAACATGGCCGCCTTGCCGGAGGAGAACAGGATCTGCGCGTCGGTGTAGGAGACGCCGGCGGCGTTCTCGGGGAAGTACGGCTTGAGCTTGTTGAGCTGGTCGATGCCCTCGACGAAGCGCGGGTCGGCGAACTTCTTCCGCTTGGCCTTGACGGCGTCGAGGAACTCGTCGCCGCCCCAGTGGGCGGTGCCGAAGATGCTCGCCACGATCGGCAGCATCCAGTCGTCCTTGCCGCCGAAGGCGAACGGGATGACGCCCTTGGCCTTGAGCTTCTGGGCGGAGGAGATCATCTCGTCGTAGGTCTTGGGCGGGGTGACGCCGTTGTCGGCGAAGATCTTCTTGTTGTAGATCACCTGCAGGGTCTGCACGGCGAACGGCACGCCGTACACCTTGCCGTCCTTGTCGCCCTTGGCGGCGCGCAGGACGCCCTCGTCGAAGCCCGCCAGGCCTGGCACGTCCTTGGTGTCGAGCGGGAGGAGCCGTCCGGCCTCGACGAGCGGCTGCAGCTGGGCTCCGGCGCGCAGCCAGGCCAGGTCGGGGCCGCTGTCGCCGGCCAGGCCGGTGGACAGGATCGTGTCGTACTCGGTGGCGGTGGTGAAGGAGCGGGCGTCGACGTCGACGCCCGGGTTGAGCTTCTCGTACTCGGCGAACATCTTGTCGTAGTTGGCCTCGGGACCCCACCCCCAGACCGAGAGGGTGACCTTGCCCTCGGCGGCACGGGTGGTGGTCGAAGGGGCACAGGCGGTGACGGCTATCGCCAGCGCGACAGCGGCGGCGAGGCGCATGGGGGGCTCCTAGCGTGGGGGCAGGCGGTGCTTGGCGACCGCGTCGGTGGCGGCGGTCAGCAGCTGGTTGCTGGTCTCATGGGTGCGCTGGACGACGCCGATGTAGAGGCAGTCCAGGACGAGCATCTGGGTGTGGCGGGCGGCCACCCCGCCGGCGCGGAAGGGGGTGTCCTGGGCGGCGGTGGTGAGGACGATGTCGGCGGCCTCGGCCAGCGGGCTGCGGGGGAAGTTGGTGACCGCGATCGTGGTGGCGCCGCGCTCTTTGGCGATGGTCAGCGGCTCGACGACCTCGGCCGTGGTGCCCGAGTGGGAGATGCCGAGCGCCACGTCGTGGCCGTCGCGCGCGTTGGCGCTGCAGACGGCGCTGTGCACGTCGGTCCACAGCGCGCCCGGCCGGCCGACGGCGTGCAACCGCAGGTGCAGGTCCATGGCCACGCCGGCGCTTCCGGCCACCGCGAAGAAGTCGATGAACCTGGCGCGCACCAGGGCGGAGACCGCCCGGTCCACCGCCTCGAGGTCGAGCTGGGCCGCCGTCTCCTCCATCGCGCGCATGTCGCTGGCCAGCAGGCTGCGCAGCACCAGGCTCGCGGGGTCATCCGGCGAGAAGGCGATCAGGCTCTGCTCGCGCGGGGCCGCGTCGTTGCGGCCGAGCTCGGCCGCCAGCGCCAGCCTGAGCTCCGGGTAGCCGGCCAGGCCCAGCTCGCGGCAGAAGCGGGTCACGGTGGTCAGCGAGGTGCCGCACCGCTCCGCCAGCTCGCCGATGGTCGAGGCGGCCACGGCAGCGGGGTCCGCGAGGATCGTCTCGGCGATGCGCCGGTGGGTCGCGGTGAGGGTGGGCTCGACCCCCCGGATTCTGGCCAGGATCGGTGACATGGGAGGAACCATCCCGCTTTACGGCATGCATGTCAATAGTTCACATTGAACTGGCGATGTTAGAAAATTTCCCCCTTGTGTGATCTATTGGGAGTATGTCACTTTCGAGGCCATGCGGAACTTCCTCCTGGCGCTGGTGCTCGGGAGCGCCGGCCTGCTGCCCACCCGCGCCGACGCGGTGGACATCCAGTTACTGGCCTTCAACGACTTCCACTCCGGCTTCCCGACCAGCTTCGCCATGACACCGTCCGGGCCGGTCCCGGCGGGCGGCGCCGAGTACCTGGCCGCCCACATGGACCGGCTCCAGCGCGACAACCCCCACGGCACGCTGCGGCTCGCGGCCGGCGACAACATCTCCTCCAGCACCATGATCTCCACCGCCCTGCACGACGAGCCGGGCATCCAGGCGCTCAACCTGATGCGCCTGGACGCCTCCAGCGTCGGCAACCACGAGTTCGACGAGGGCCTGGCGGAGTTCCGCCGGATGGAGAACGGCGGCTGCCACCCGATCGAAGGGTGCGCGCTCCCCGGCTTCAAGGGCGCCGGCTTCCCCTACCTGGGCGCCAACATCGTCGACACCACCACCGGCAAGCCCGCGATGACCCCCTACATCGTGAAGGAGGTCAAGGGCGTCAAGGTCGGCATCATCGGCGTCAGCTACAAGAACACGCTGAACGAGGCCCCCGGCCCCACCGCGCCGCTGGAGGGACGCGACGAGGCCGAGGCGGTCAACACCTACACGGCCGAGCTCAAGGCCAAGGGGGTGCGGACCATCGTGGTGCTGATCCACCAGGGCGGCGGCCAGACCGGCGGCGGCCTGCCCAACCAGTGCAACAACCTGGCCGGGCCGATCAAGGACATCGTGCAGAGGTTCGACCCGGAGGTCGACGCGGTGATCTCCGGGCACACCCACAACGCGTACAACTGCGTGATCAACGGCATCCCGGTCACCCAGACCTCCGGCCACACGCGCGAGCTCACCAGGGTCGCCCTCACCGTCGACCGGGCGACCGGCAACCCGACCGCCTCCAAGGCCGAGAACATCACCGTCACCCACGACATCAAGCCCGACGGCCAGATCGCCGCCCTGCGCCGCAGGACCGACGAGCAGGGGCAGAAGCTGCTGGACCGGCCGGTCGGCCTGCTCGCCCGCGACCTGACCGCCCAGCGCAACGCCGCGGGTGAGTCCACCGTCGGCCACGCCCTGGCCGACGCCCGGCTCTTCGCCACCTCGGCCCCGGAGAACGGCGGCGCCCAGATCGCGATCCAGCCGCCCTACGGCGGCGGCATCGGCGGCGACCTGATCGTCAACCCCACCGGCAACGAGATGTCGAACCTGGTGACCCACGGCAAGGCGCTGCGCGTGCAGCCCTTCGCCAACATGCTCGTCACCATGACGCTCACCGGCGCCCAGCTGGAGCGGCTGCTGGAGCAGCAGTGGTGCGGCCAGGGGACCGCGCGCGTGCTCGGCGTCTCGCAGGGGCTCACCTACACCTACGACAACGCCAAGCCCGCCTGCGACCGGATCGACCCGGCCACCGTCAAGCTCAACGGGACCGTCGTCGACCCGGCCGCGAAGTACCGCCTGACCGCCAACTCCTTCATCGCGACCGGCGGCGACGGCTTCTCGGTGCTGACCGAGGGCACCGAGCGGGTGGAGAAGGTACGCGACATCGAGGCGTTCGAGTCCTACATCCGGGCGAAGAGCCCGCTGCAGGCCCCGGCCCTGGGCCGGGTCACCCGGGTGAACTAGAGCGGGCCCGCCGGGCCGCCACGACGATGAGCGCCCCGGAGACGGTCCCGGCGAAGAACGGGGACGGCACGAGGAGGACGCCGCCCAGCACACACCACGCCGCGACGCCCCAGCCGAGTCCGGCGGGTACCGCCACCCCTCGTCCTGCCAGGTGCCAGATCAGGCACCCCAGGAGGATCAGCGGGACGGCGAAGCCCCCCGGACCGGCCCAGAAGACGAGCTTGTTCTGCAGGGACTCCGCCGTCTGGGCACCGCCCGTGAATTCGAGCGGGACGGCCGCCCACGGCCCCCGGTCCACCCAGCCGGTGATGTCGCCCCAGGCGAAGAACGCCAGCAGGGACAGATGCCCTGCTCCCAGCACCAGCATGATCCCGCTCGCCCAGCGGAGCAGCCGCTTCCCGGAGTCCATCATGACACCTTTCTATGTTGGCCGACACAGGCTATATCGGCCAGCACATGCTCTGTCATCCGGCATGCCTGGTTAGATGGCCGCATGGCCACGCGACGTGACGAGAGGACTCAGGAGAGCCGCCGGCTGCTGGTGGCGGCCGCGGCCGAGCTCTTCGCCGAGAAGGGGTACCGGCAGACGAGCTTCATCGACATCGCCGACAAGGCCGGCATCAGCCGGGGTTCCATCCCCTGGCACTTCGGCAACAAGCTCGGCCTGTTGGAAGCGGTGGTCGACGACCAGCTCCAGACCATGTTGAGCGGCTTCCCGCCGCCCGCCGGCGATCCGCTCGACCAGGTCATGGGCTTCATCCGGGTGCCCGCCACGCGGCTGTTCATCACCCTGCTCGCCGAGGCCGTGGAGGCCGGCTCGCCGATCCGCGAGCACTACGCCCGGCTCCACGCCGCGCTGCGGCAGGGGGTGCTGGCCCGGACACCGGCGGACGCGCTGCCCCCGGGAACCGCCCCGGAGGCGTTCGCGGTCCTGCTGGTGGGGGCCGTCATCGGCGTCCACGCCCAGTGGCGGGTCGCCCCCGAGGCGGTGGACCTGGAGTCCGTCCAGGCCACGCTCCGCGCCCTGCTGCCGGTGGGCCTCGGGCACGTCTGACGTGGTCAGGCCCGCCGCCGGCCCCGGCGGCGGGCCTGACCAGGCTTATCCGATCTTGGCCAGCAGCGACGAGGCCGGGGAGGCGAAGGACGGGTCGCCGGTCTCCACCGCCGTCACCAGCAGCCGCCGGGCCAGCTCCAGGTCGCCCCGCGCGTACCTGATCTCCCCCATCCGGCAGGCGGCCTCGGCCACCAGGTCGGCCTGCTCGGTCAGCCCCAGCGTGAGCTCGTAGTACCGCAGGGCGCCGTCGTGGTCGCCGAGCCAGTAGCACAGCTCGCCCAGGTGCGCCGCGGCCAGCCCCGACTCGCTGTCCCCCGCGTCGATGACCCGCTGGTACCAGGTGAGCGCCTCGGGGAAGTCCCGGTTCCGCTTGGCCAGCGCGCCCAGGTACATCGCCGCGAGCGCGCTGTAGTGCCCCTCGGCCTCCTCGACGCCCCGCAGGTACCACTGGCGGGCGCGTTCCTCGTCCTCCTCGTGGTATGTCTGCCCCAGCGCGATCATCGCCCGGGCCGCGAGGTCGGCGTCGCCGGCGTCGATCACCCGCCGGTACGCCTCCCGCCCCTCCTCCACCAGCCCGGCCCCGATCAGCGTCTGCGCCAGCGTGGCCACCGCGATGGGCTCGCCCCCGGCGGCCGCCTCCCGCAACGTGTCCAGGGACGCCTCGGTGTCCCCGCGGCTGCCCTGCAGCATGCCGAGCAGGCTCCCGAACACCCCGCGGACGGGGCTGTCGGCGTCGGCCGCCGCCCGCCGCGCGACGTCGAAGAACGCGTCGGCGTCCTCCTCGTCGTCGAGCAGTTCGAGCAGCCTGCCGCCGGCGATGAACCGTACGTCCGCGTCGTCGTCCCGGCTGAGCCGTTCGTAGATCGCCCGCGCCTCGGCGTGCTCGCCCAGCCCGGCCAGCCGGTCGGCGATGTCCAGCTCGGTGAACGTCCCCCGCCCGGCCAGCTCGAAGTACGCCCGTACGGCGCCCGGGTCCTCGCACTGCCCGCCCAGCTCGCTTGCCACGCCCGCGGCCTCGTCGCCCATCAGCCGCAGGATCCGCACGGCCAGGTCGTGCTCGCCGCGGTCGCACGCCTGGTGGGCGAGCACGCGCAGGTTGCCCGCCGCGACCTCGGAGCCGGCGCCCGCGGCGGCCGCGAACGCCCGGGCGGCCCCCATGTGGTCGTCCTCCTCGTACAGCCAGATGCCGAGCTGCACGCCGCCCCGGTCCACCGCGTCGGGGGCGCCGGACTCGATGGCCAGCCGCACCTCCCGGACGGCGCCGGCCGGGTCGCCCAGCCCGCGCAGGGCCTTGGCGAGGTCCACGCGGATGCCGGGCGACGTGCCGGGGAAGCCGGTCTCCACGCCCCGCGCGTACATGAGGGCCGCGTTCTCCAGGTCGTCGCGCGCCTTGTACGCGTCGCCCCACGCCCAGTAGCCCATCGACACGGTCTCGGGGTCGCCGGTGCCGACGGCCCGCTCGGCCTCCTCCACCACGGCGTCGTGGTCCTCCACGAGGAGCAGGTGGGCGATCAGGTGGTTCAGGCTCTCGAGGTCCCCGGCCGCCGCCCCGGCGGTCAGCGCCTCGCGTACGCCATCGGTGTCGCCCCGCGTGTTGAGGAGGTCGGCCAGCACGACGGCGGTGGCGGGCATCGCGGCGCGGGCGGCCTCGATCGCCCCGTCGAGGTCGCCGCGGCGGTGGCGGAGGATGGCGATGTTGCGCCAGGCCATCTCGGCCGTCCGCGGGTGTCCGGTGGCGGGCAGGGTGCTCAGCTCGGCCCGGCAGTGGTGGCCGCGCTCGGCGAGGACCACGCCGAGGTCCACCGCGGCCTGCGCGGCGAGGTCGGGCTCGCCCAGCTCGGCGACCACCCGGCACAGCGCCGCGGCCGCGTGCTCGTCGGCCAGCCCGCGGGCCCGTTCAAGGGTCTCGGTGAGGGGTTCGCGCCGATCCTGCGGGGCCGCCGCGGCCACCAGGCGGCGTACGGCCTTCGCGTCGTCCTCGTTGAGCGCGAGCAGCACCTCGGCCATCAGCTCCGACCCCGCGAACTCGGTCAGCGCCGCGACCGCCCCCTCCCGGTCGCCGTCGTCGGCCAGCACCCATCCGCGTTCCTTGGCCGAGGCCGTGCCGAGCCGGACGCGGGCGACGGCCGTGAACCATTCGTCGTCGTCCCGGGCGACGACCCGTTCGTAGGCGGAGCGGGCGTACTCGTCGTCGCCCGCTTCGGCCAGCGTCCGGCCCGCCCACATCAGCGCACCGGACGCGGACTCGGGGTCGGCGGCCACGGCCCGCTCGAACGCCTCCCGCGCCCCCGCCACGTCGCCCGTCCTGGCCAGCAGCTCCCCGAGCAGCTGTTCCTCGAACGTGTCGCCCGAGCCGGGCGTCAGGAGGGACAGGGCGGCGCCCAGGTCGCCGTGGTCGCGGAGAATGACGGCGAACTTGAGCCGCCCGGCCGCGCCGAACTCCTCCGTCATCAGCTCGCCGGCCTCCTGCGCCGCTCCGCTCGCCACGAGCACCTCGGCGAGCCGCACGGTCGCGTCCTTCCTGCGCGCCTCGTTCAGCTCCCCGAGCGCCCCCCGGTAGGCGGCGGCCGCTTCGACCAGCAACCCGAGCTCCTGCCGCACCTGGCCGATGTCGCGCAGCGTCATGGCGGCCAGGCGCTCGTTGTCGCCCTCGGCGACCCGCTCCCACGCCTCCAGCGCCCCGCGCTTGTCCCCTGCCTCGTTCCGCAGGGCGCCGAGGTAGCAGCCCGCCTCCTGCCGGTAGTTGGGGTGCCCGGCGTCGAGTACCAGCGAGAGCGCCGCGTCGGCGGCGGCGATCTCGCCGCGCCGCTGCCAGGCGTGCGCGCTCTCCATGGCCAGCATGCTCACCAGGAACGCGTTGCCCTCGTCGTCGATCTCCGCCAGTGCCTCGGCGGCGGCGTCGAGATCCCGGTCGAGCAGGAACCGGGCGAAACGTCCCATCTCCTCCGGCTCCCCCGTCGCCAGGTCGAAGGCCGCCCGCGCGGCGGCGAGGTCGTCGACCCGCACCCGGTGCAGCCCGAGCAGCCACGCGCCGCGCGAGCGGTCGTCCGCGGAGGTCTCCTCCTCGATCTGCCTCTCGTGCAGCCGGCAGACGGCCAGCAGGTCGCCCTGCCGCTCCAGCACCGTGAGCAGCGAGGCGGCCGCCTCGCTCCGCAGCCCGCGGTTGCCGCCGTCCAGGGCCGCCGTGTACGCGGCCCGCGCCTCGCCCAGGTCGTGCTCCGCGACGAGCCCGCCCAGCGCATAGCCCACCCACGGCGCCAGCACCGGATGGCCCTCCGCCGTGGCCCGGCGCAGCAGCTCGAGCGACGCCTCCTCGTCGGACAGCACCTCCTTGCAGATCACCGCCGTGTACGACAACGCCAGCGGGTCCCCGCTCTCGGCCGCCGACTCGAACAGCTTGGCCGCGTCCGACAGGTCGTACCCGATCGAGGCCAGCACCTGGCCGAACACGGCGGCCCCGATCGCGGCGACGGCGGGATCCGGATGGTCCATGGCCGCGCGGTAGCGAGCCAGCCCCTCCTCCCTGCCCAGCCGCTGGTGGTCGAGCATCGCCCCCAGCACGGGGTGCGGTTCCTCGCCCGACTCGCGCAGCAGGTGCAGCAGGAAGGTCGCGCTGAAGCCCTGGAGCACGTCGTCGCCCTCGGCCACGTACGCGAGCAGCTCGTCGGCCTGCTCCCGGTCGCCCTCGCCGATCTCCAGCTGGGCCAGCGTCGCCATGGCCCTGAGCGACTGCGTGGCCGCGCCCGAGTCGGCGGCCCCCTGCAGCAGCCGCCTGGCGCCGGCCACGTCACCGGCTTGCAGGCGGGCCAGCCCCTCGTCGGTGTCCTGGAGCGCCTGCTCCTCGACGGGGTCGGCCAGCGGCTGCTGCCTGGCGGCGTGCTCGATCAGCAGCGTGGCCTTGAACGCGGCGTCGGGGTCGTCGTGCCCGGTCGCGAACCGCGCCAGCTCCATGGCCTCGTCGTACACCTCCGGATGCTGGTCGAGCAGCAGGCCGAGCAGCGCGACGCAGATCGACGCCCACTCGTCCTCCCCCGCCTCCAGCACCGCGCGCAGCGCCGCCAGCGCCTCGGCCGTCTCGCCCGCCTCGACGTGCATCTGGGCCAGGCACGCCTGGGCCTGCACGACGTACTCGCGCTGCCCGCTGGCGATCACCCGGCGGAAGATCGCCTTGGTCTCCTCCACGTCGCCCAGCGACGCGGTCACCTTGGCCAGCTCGATCAGCGACGGCAACCGGAGGTCGGGCCTCGGGTCCTCGGCGGCCACGCGGTAGGCGGCGGCGGACTCGGCGTACTCTCCCAGGTCCACCAGCACCGCGCCGAGCAACTTGTGCGCCATGGCGAGGTGGTCGGGGTGCCCGACGGCGATGGCGTGCTCGCACACCTGCCTGGCCTGCTCGAACTCCTCCTCCTCGGCGTAGATCTGGTACAGCCGGAACGCCGACGACGACACCACGTCGGGGTCGCCGCAGGTCAGCAGCGCCCGGAAGTCGTCCTCATCCTCCGCCTCCTCATAGAGCTCGCGGGCCGTGGCCGGGTCCTGGAAGTGGAACTCGGGCAGCTCCAGCCGCGCGGCCAGCTCGGCCACCGCCGGGCTGTCACACCTGCGGGCCCGCTCCAGCGCCTCCTGCGCGCCCTCCACGTCGCCCAGCTGCGTGAGCACCAGCACCATCGCCGTGTCGGCGAGCGCGGCCACCTCGAAGTCGGCCCCGTCCGACGCGATCGTCAGCACCCGGTGCGCCGCCGGCCACTCCTTGGCCGCGACCAGCATCATGCCCATCGCGATGGCCGAACGCTGCCCGAACACGGGGTCGCCCGACTGGATCACCGACCTGTGCGCCGCCTCGGCGCCGTCCAGGTCCCCCTGCTCCTGCAGCAGACCCGCCAGCAGATGCGAGGCCTCCGGATCCCCTGTGGCCGCGATCTGCCTGAACAGCGCGGCGGCCTGGTCGAGATCTCCCGCTTTCCAGTGGCTCATGGCCGCGTCGAGCTGTTCTGACGCCATTGCTCACTCCAAAGTCATCCAACAATGTGAAAAAGCTACACATGTGTCACGTCCGTCACAGGTCATTTGTAGAGATGGCCGTGCGGCCTGGAGCCCCGGCGGGACGGGGGAGGCCGTAGCGTAGTCCTCATGGGCAAGGCGTTCTGGATCGATCAAGAGTTCGACAGAGACCGTGACGGGCGCTATGCCGTACACGTTCGCAAGAACCTCGAAGAGTTCGAGTGGGGCGACATCGCGCCCATCAGGTTCGCGTGCGCCGCGTGGCGGCTGGCCACGCCGCCGGCGCTGACCCCCGGCTACGTACGGTGGGACCGGCGCGTGCTCGACGCCACCTGCCACCGCAACACCTGGGACGGCTCGCTCTACGCGCGGGTCAGGGTCGTCTCGCCGCTGCCCGAGGAGCTGACCCGCTCGCGGGCCTGGTGGCGCGACCGCGGATGGCTGGGCTGGCAGGAGACCTTCGGCCAGTACGTCGAGCCGACCCAGCAGGACCTGGCCCGGCACCCCTTCCTGCGGGCCTCGCTGCTCCTGGAGGTGCCCGTGCCCCTGGACGACCTGCCGCCCGAGCCCGAGGGGCCGCACGACGAGGTCGAGCAGCGCGCGCACCGGGCGGTGGTGGTGCTGACCCGCGAGCTCAACGCGCTGGTGTCGCCGGTCCTCGACCAGCTCGGCGGCTAGCATGCGCGGGTGATCCCGGGGTAGCGGAGGTCCATGAGGAAGCTGCTCATCTGGCCGGCGCTCGTGCTGGCCGCCGCAGGCTGCGCTCCGGACACGGCCGCCCCCGCGCGGGCGGCCGAGCGCTTCCACGCGGCACTCTCCGCGCACCACGAGGACGCCGCGTGCGCGATGCTCACCCGCAAGACCGCCGAGGAGCTTCCCGATCCCGGCCAGACCTGCGCCGAGGCGCTGCGGGAGGTGAAGCTGGGGCCGGGCGGGTCGGTCACGTCGGTCAGCGTGTGGGGAGACGCCGCCCAGGTGCGGCTCGCCGGCGACACGCTCTTCCTGCACCGCTTCACCGACGGCTGGCGGGTCGCGGCCGCCGGGTGCGAGCCGGTGCGCGACCTCCCCTACCGGTGCGAGGTGGAGGACTGATGCGCGCGATGTTCACGATCACCATGCTGATCATCGTGTTCGGCCTGGCGTACTTCTTCGTCGTGGGCTTCTCGCGGCTATGAGGTGGGTCAGGGAGAACTCGCTGGCGCTGGCGTTCCTCGTCATGTTCCTGCTCTCGCTGGGCGGCCAGGCCGTGGCCGGGATGCTGCAGTACAACGACCTGCAGCGGGCCGAGGGGGCGGAGCCGGTCTCGTTCGCGCAGTACGTGACGTCGTCCCCGTTCGCGGTGGACGTGGCGGAGAACTGGCAGTCGGAGTACCTGCAGTTCCTGCTGTTCATCATGTTGACCGTCTGGCTCGTGCAGAAGGGGTCGCCCGAGTCCAAGGAGCTGGATCGGGCGGGGACGGAGTCCGATGAGGAGCAGCAGATCGGGGCGCATGCCGGCCCGAGCTCTCCCCGGTGGGCCAGGTCCGACGGGCTCAGGCTGTGGGTCTACAGCAACTCGCTGGGGCTGGTGATGGGGGCCATCTTCGTCCTGTCGTGGCTGGCGCAGTCGGTGGCGGGGCAGGCGGCGTACAACTCGGATCGGCTCGGCGACCTGCGCGACGCGGTCTCGTGGTGGTCGTACGTGACCTCGCCCGAGTTCTGGGACCGGACCCTGCAGAACTGGCAGTCGGAGCTGCTCGCGGTGCTGTCGATGGTGGTGCTCTCGATCTACCTCCGGCAGCGGGGGTCACCCGAGTCGAAGCCGGTGGGGGCCGCTCACACCGACACGGGCGTGGAGGGCTGACCGGTGATCACGGCGACGATGCGGGTGCCGTCGGGGAAGGCGCCCTGCCGGGCGAGGTCGAGGATCCCGTAGAGCATCTTGGCCACATAGATGCCTTCAACACGATATTTCCTGATAAATGCGTCCAAGGCCGGGGTCGACTTGGCGTAGCCGCCGAAGTGGTAGTCCAGGTTGAGCTCCCAGTTCGCCCAGGTGCGCCCGTACGCCTCCCGCTGCAGCCGGGCCACCTCGCCGGCCAGGAAGCCGGCCCCCTTCAGCACCGCGAACCCGATCGCCCGCCTCCCCTCCGGCAGCCCCGCCGAGATCCCGGCCAGCGTCCCGCCGGTGCCGACCGGGCAGCAGATGACGTCGTACTCCGCCGGGATCTCCCCCGGCAGCTCGGCGCACCCGCGCACGGCGGCCGCGTTGCTCCCGCCCTCGGGCAGGATCACCACGTCGTCACCCCAGCGCGCCCGCAGCCCCGCCAGCACGCCCTCGGTGTGCTTGAGCCGGTAGGAGGCCCGGTCGAGGTAGGTCAGGGTCATCCCGCACTCCCTCGCGTGGGCGAGCGAGGGGTTCAGCGGAAGGTGCTCCTCGCCCCGGATGACCCCGATGGTCTCGATCCCGTGCCGCCGCCCCGCCTCGGCCACGGCCCTGATGTGGTTGGAGTACGCGCCACCGAAGGTCAGCAGGCGGGAATGGCCCAGGTTGTACCGGAGTTTGCGGGGTTTGTTGTCGTCGTGCACCAGGAACAACCGGACCCGGCCGAGCCCGGGATCCAGCAGTTCTTCCATGGCGCTAGTCTACGGTCGAGCCCTTGTTGAGGAGTGTTCGGTTATGCGCGTTATTGAAGCTTTCCGTGCCGCCTATGGCGCGGCCCCCCAGACCGTCTGGCGTGCGCCCGGCCGGGTCAACCTGATCGGCGAGCACACCGACTACAACGACGGCTTCGTCCTGCCCTTCGCCGTGCCGTGGGGCGTCACGGCCGCGATCACGCCGCGCACGGACGGCACCATCCGGCTCCTCTCCCTCCAGGCTCCCGGCGAGCCCGTCACGATCGCCGGCCACGACCAGTCGGAGGGCTGGACGCGCTACGTCGTCGGCGTCTTCGCCATGCTGGGCGAGCGCGTGCGGGGCGCGGACATCGCGATCGACGGCGACGTCCCGCCGGGCGCCGGCCTCAGCTCCAGCGCCGCCCTCGAGGTGGCCGTCGCCTCGGCGCTCAACGACCTGCACGGCCTGGGCCTGACGCCCATGGAGATCGCCCTGCTCAGCCAGAAGGCCGAGAACGACTTCGTCGGCATGCCCTGCGGCATCCTCGACCAGGCCGCCTCGGCGCTGTGCGAGGAGGGGCACGCGCTGTTCCTCGACTGCCGCTCGCTCGCCTCCCGCAACATCCCGCTCGACCTGGCCGCCCACGGGCTGAGCATGCTGATCATCGACACCCAGGTCCACCACCAGCACGCCGACGGCGAGTACGCCAAGCGCCGCGCCGAGTGCGAGTCGGCGGCCCGCAAGCTCGGCGTCCCCGCCCTGCGCGACGTGACGGACCTGGCGGCGGCCCTCGACCAGCTCCAGGGCGACGAGCGCAAGCGCACGATGCACATCGTCACCGAGAACCACCGCGTCGAGGCCCTCATCGGCCTCCTGCGGGCGGGCGCCGTCAACGAGATCGGCGCCCTCCTCAACGCCTCCCACCTGTCGCTCCGGGACCAGTACGAGGTCTCCTCGCCGGAGCTGGACGTCGCGGTCGAGGCCGCCGTCAAGGGCGGGGCGCGCGGCGCCCGGATGACGGGCGGCGGCTTCGGCGGCTCCGCCATCGCCCTGGTGCCGGTGGACCGCCTGGCCAGTGTCGAGGAGTCGGTGACCGCCGCGTACGCGGAGCACGGCTTCCAGGCTCCGCGCTTCCTGCCGGCCACGCCGGCCCCCGGCGCCCACCGCCTGGCCTGAGCCGCCTACCCTGCCCCGCTCAAAGGGGCGGGAAGTTCGGCGGGCGTCGCTCCAGGAAACTGGCGACGCCCTCCGCGAAGTCGGGGCGGCCGAAGGAGGCGATCATCTCCCGGACGGCCGCCGCGGCGGAGTCCTCCAGGGTGGCGTCCCAGTCGTGCCACACCTGCCGCTTGATCACCGCCATGGACGCCGGCGAGCTGTAGGCGGCGAGCTCCCGGGCGTACGCCTGCGCCTCGGAGAGCACGCCCTCCCCCGGCACGACCCGGTTGACCAGCCCGAGCTCGTAGGCCTCGGCCCCGGTGAACACCCGCCCCGACAGCAGGACGTCCATGGCCCGCTGCTGCCCCATCAGCCTGGGCAGCACCCACGACAGCCCGTACTCCGCGATCAGCCCCCGGCGCGGGAACGCCGTGGTCCACTTGGCGTCCGCGGCCGTGAAGACGAGGTCGCAGACGAGCGCGTGCACCATGCCCAGCCCCGCGCAGGCCCCGTTGACGGCGGCGATGATCGGCTTGGCGACGGTGGTCGGGAACGTGTTGGGCCGCGGATCGGGCTCCTCGTCGTAGGTGCCGTTCTGGATCGCCGCCAGCGCCTTGAAGTCCGCGCCCGAGCAGAACCCCTTGCCCGCGCCCGTGACCACGACGGCCCGCACCTCCGGGTCCTTCTCGGCCTCCGCCAGCAGGTCGAAGTAGCGCCGCCCCATGGCGTCCGTCCACGCGTTGAGGGTGTCGGGACGGTTGAAGGTCAGCGTGAGTACGCCCTGGTCGAGGGATGAGAGCACGAGTTCTGCCATGCCCTAACCGAACCATGTTCTAGCCCGGGAAGGCAAGGACGACTAGCGGTGATGGACGAAGGCCGGGCTCAGGACGCTGGTGTCGTAGTAGCGGTGGAAGACGGGGGTGACGCCGCCCGACATCGGGGGCACGATCCACGACCAGTCCGCCGGGCAGACCCGCCCGGCCTTCTCCTCGCGCGACAGGTGGGTGAGGAAGCGCCGCGACTCGGTGTGGTGATCGGTCATCGTGACCCCCTCCCGCTCGAACGAGTACAGCACCGCCACGTTCAGCTCCACCAGCGCGTGGTCCCGCCACAGGGTCCGCTCGGTCGAGGTGTCCAGCCCCAGGCGCTCCGCGACGGCCTTGAGCTGGTCGTACCTGTCGGCGTCCGCGAAGTTGCGGGCGCCGATCTCGGTGCCCATGTACCAGCCGTTGAAGGGCGCGCAGGGGTAGCAGATGCCGCCGATCTCCAGGCACATATCCGAAATAGCCGGTACGGCGTGCCAGCGCAGCCCCAGCTCCTCGAACCACTGATACTCCGGATGCACCAGCGGCACCTCCAGCACGACGTCTCCCGGCAGGTTGCACAGCAGCGGATCGCCCAGGCTCGGCTGGATGATCACCGGCAGCACGTCGAACCGGGTGCGCCTGCCCTGCCAGCCCAGCGCCTTGGCCATGTCGGTGAGCTCCGCGTTGCGCGGGTCCCCCACGATGCGGCCCTCTCGGGTGCGGTGGCCCGCGTACCGGATGAGCTGGTCGTTCAGGATCCGGGGCCCGCGCAGCGCCGGGGTGTCGGGCGGCAGGACGGTGACGGTGGGCCTGATCTTGCCGGCCCCGGTGGCCTCGCGCAGGTGCTGCACGCACTCCAGGGCGACCCCCTCGGCCGTGGTCACCTGCCTGCGGTCGCGCACCTTCAGCGAGCGCCAGTAGAGCCGCCCGATGCACCGGCTGCTGTTGCGCCAGGCCACCCGGGCGCCGAACTCGAGCTCCTCGTACGTGTGCGTGTAGGTCCCGTGGCGGGCCACGTCCCGGGAGACGTCGCGCAGCCGGGCGTGCAGGCCTCCGGCCTGGGGGTTCTCGGCGTGGAAGAGCCTGATGAAGCGCTCCGCCTCGCGGAAGTCGGTGGTTCGCTCAAGCACCGCCTGCGCGGTCAGGGCATCGAAGGGGCGCAGGCTCGTGATCCAGGTACGCACGCGGCAATCCACACTTCTCCGTCATCGGATCGCCCCGCCGATTCCGGGTCGGCGACACGTCCTGGTGGCGGCGCCCTCTCCTCGCCCCCGTCGACCTGCCCGCGGCTCCCCGGCCTCAGAGGACCGGTAACCCATCCTTACCTGCCGCCCTCTGCTTTGTCCCGCCAAACCACGAAATGAACGCGCCCCGGGGCCTCCCGGGGCGCGATGAGCGGCTACCGGCTCGCGTAGTCCCTCCAGACGCACGTGAGGTGGATGACGCGGCTGCGGTGCCAGCGCTTGCCGGCCTTGACCTTGTGCGGCAGCTCCCCGGCCGGGAGGCTGATCGACAGCCGGTCCGCGGGCAGGGTCGTCACGCCGCCCACGGTCACGGGCTGGGCCGGCTCGATGTACTCCTCGTCCACGAGCTCGGCCACCTTGGCCTTGGAGAACTTCACGACCTTGCCGTCGGTCAGCCAGCACGTGAGCGGGCCGGCCGGGAAGTCCGGCTCGCCGTGGACCCTGACCAGCCCTTCGCCCCGCACCTCGATCGGACCGTCGTCGGCCAGCGCGGACCCGGCCATGCCGGCGAGACCGAGCGCGGCGGCGGTGAGGACGACGGCGGCGCGTCGCTTGAACATTGGGGTCTCCTTCCCCGAGTCGATGAGACAGCCCGAGGGTGGCGCGGCGCACCTGAAGCGGCGCTTAAGGCACCCGAAGAGATCTTCAGGTACACCCGGATCCTCAGGGCCGCGGCGCTTCCGGGGCGGCGGCTCAGGGGTGCCGGGCCAGGGGCGGCGGCTCAGGAGGGCGGCTCAGGGGTGGCGGGTCAGGAGGGCGGCTCAGGGGTGGCGGTGGACGAGGCCGAGGTCCAGGGCGGCCAGGACGGCCGAGGTGCGGTCGGAGACGCCCAGCTTGCCGTACACCCGCAGCAGGTACGTCTTCACCGTGGCCTCCCCGATGAACAGCCGCCTGCCGATCTCCCCGTTCGTGAGCCCCCGGGCCACCAGCTCAAGGACCTCCCGCTCCCGCTCCGACAGCACGGGCACGGCGGGCCGTCGCCCGCCCAGCCGCGCGGCGACCGAGGGCGAGAGCACCGTCCGGCCACCGGCCGCCGCCCGCACGGCCGCGGCCAGGTCCGCCCGCGACACGTCCTTCAGCAGGTATCCGGCCGCGCCCGCGGAGACGGCCCGCAGGATCTCCCCGTCGTCCTCGTACGTCGTCAGCACGATGACCCGGTGGCCGGGCCCCAGCCGTTCGATGGCGCTGACTCCGTCCCCGCCCGGCATGCGCAGGTCCATGAGGATCACGTCGGGCCGCAGCCGGGGCACGACGACCACGGCCTCGTCCCCCGACCCGGCCTCGCCGACCACCTCCAGGTCCGGTTCGGCCAGCAGCATCCCGCGCAGCCCCTCGCGGACGATCGGATGATCGTCGACGATCATCACCCTGAGCACGGCAGCTCCACCGCGAGCGTGGTCCCCCGGCCGGGCGAGCCGGTGATCAGGACGGTGCCGCCGAGCCGGGTCACCCGGTTCCGCATCGCGCGCAGGCCGTACCCGTCGCCGCCGACCGAGGGGTCGAAGCCGCACCCGTCGTCGGCGATCGACATCCGTACGGCCGGGCCCGGCACGTGTTCCAGGGCCAGCCGTACGGAGCGGGCGCGGGCGTGCTTGCGCACGTTGGCCAGCCCTTCCTGGGCGGCCCGCACCAGCGTCTCGGCGACGAGGGCGGGCACGTCGGCGGCCCCGGCGGCGCTCACCTCCACGGGCAGCTCGAACCCCTTGGCCAGCCGCCCCAGCGCCTCCTCCAGCGAGGCGCCCTCCAGCGCGGGAGGCGCCAGGGCGGCGATGAGCGCGCGGGTCTCGGACAGGTTCTCCTTGGCCGTCTGCAGCGCCCGGCGCACGTACGGGTCGTGCCCGTCCCCCGCGGCCTGCAGCAGCATCATGATGCTCGCGAACCCCTGGGCCAGCGTGTCGTGGATGTCACCGGCCAGGCGCTCGCGTTCGGCCAGCATCCCGGCCTCCTTGCTCACCTCGGCCAGCTCCTCCCGGGTGCGGTCGAGCTCCGCGATCAGCCGGGCCCGCTCGGTGTTCTGCCGCCCGAGCCGGTCGATGAACACCCCCAGCAGCGTGCTGGCCGACAATCCCAGGACGATCGCGACCGCGATCAGCAGCGGGTGCGAGCCGTTCTCGGCCATGAGCTGGATCGCGGGCCCGCTGAACATGGCCACCGTCACGGCCACGGCGCGCGCCCGCCGCAGCGCCATGAACGTCATGGGGATCAGCGCCGACAGCGCGACGGCCGACTGCGGCGCGAGCAGGTCGGCCGCGGTGAACAGGACGAGCATCGCGGCGGCGTGCCACCAGCCCTCCTTGGTGGGGGCGACCGGCGCCCGCACGGCCTTGCGGCCCCACAGCGCGTACGAGGCGGTGATCAGGAGCAGCAGGATGATGGCGACCGGCGCCCCGCCGTCCACCACGATGGTGATGATGGTGGCGATCAGCACGATCGCGAAGTACGCGTCCCAGAAGGGATAGGAACGTAACCAGGCGTTCTCCGCCCGCGCGTCCACGGGACTGCCCATGACGGGCATTTTACCGGGGACGTGTCCACCGATCGGGGGACAGACCGCTGCCCCGCACCGCGCGATCGTGTGCGTATGACACAGAAGACGTATCTCCGCCTGATGCTCGCCCTGACCGTGGTCTACGGAGTGGTGATCGCCCTGCTCGCGCTGCTCCAGACCGGCGGCGTCGGCGTCGTCGCCATCGTCGGCGGTCTCGTCGTCGGCCTCGGCTGGGCGCTGACCGGCGTCGTCGCCAAACGCCCCTCCTGACCTGTCCCGCTTGCCCCGGGGCTCAGTCGGCCTGCGGTTCCTCGTAAGGGATGCGGTTCAGGTGCAGGATCTCGCCCAGCGTGCCCCACTGGTCGCCGCCGAGCTTGGTCAGCGGGCGCAGGAGCTCGGCGTCGGGCCGGCCGTCGACGAGGTACTCCTCGTGCACCGCCGCGAGGAAGACCCGGCCGAACACCAGGGTGGAGTTGCCCATGCGCAGGGTGGTGTGCGAACGGCACTCCAGGACGACGGGAGAGGCGGCCACCCGGGGCGGCCGCACGTGACGGCTGGGCTCGCGTTCGACCTCGGCGACGCTGAATTCGCTCACGGTCCGGGGGAAGTCGGTGGCGGTGTCGCGGATGAGGTGCAGCATCGGCTCGGAGGAGAAGTTGACCACGAACTCGCCGGTGTCCTCGACGTTACGCAAGGAGTCCTTGCGGCCGATCGAGGTGAACTGCACGATCGGCGGGTCGGTGCTGGCGATGCTGAAGAAGGAGTGCGGGGCGAGGTTCTCCACCGCTCCGTCGGGGGTGACGGTGGAGACCCACGCGATCGGACGCGGAACGACGACCGAGGTCAGGAAGCGGTAGAAAGCCGCCCCGCCCATGGCCTCGGGGTCGAAGTCGACGCGCATGGCGTCCAGTATTCACCGCGCTCACCCGGCGTAGCGGCCGCCACGCGGATGGCCCCCGGAACGACTGAGGCCCCCTGTCCTTGATCCAGGAAGGGGGCCCGAGCTGTGGAACCGAAGCTCCCGCGATAGGACTCGAATTAGATTTCCGTTGTGTTGATCAGTTCATCCTGATTCGGGCGTGAGCTCGGGCCGGTCATTTGAGTTCAGACTTGTTCGTGCTGGTTCGCCTTACGTGGCTCCCAACCTGGCTCCCCCTCGGGCTCTCATCCCATCACGTTCTTGGAAGGATGACGCCCAGCGTTAGAAACAGTGTGCTGAGGCCGATCGCCAGCACCCCCAGCACCAGTCCCGCTACTGACATGCTGCGGTTGGACACCGTGGAGATCGTGGGCTTCCTTCGTAGGCCAGGCGATGCCAGTGCTGCCGCAACGATCCCAAGAGCCAGCATCGCCCGGCCACCGGCGAGGAAGGCGAGGCAGGCGATGATCAAAGAAAAGAGACCCAAACGATCGAATAATCGCGACATAGGGAGCGAGTTTAGCGGCCGAGGCGTCAAGCCGTCGTTGACACTAAACCAAGACCAACAATTGTTATCTGGCCTGCCCGTCTGCCGTCGTCCCACCCCCGAGGTAGCGGGCCAGCCGCGGGGCTGCCCCGGCCGCGCGTCCGGTGTCAGGGCTGCGATGGAGCGGAGGCGGCCCTGCGGCTGGTCTGCCAGGGCTTGCCCTGGGACGGCGGCCGAACGAAGGTCTATGCATTACTCCGGAGCAGGGAGATCCGCTCAGTGAAGATCGACGGCTGTCGGCGTATACCGGTAGCCGCACTCTCCGAGTACGTCGCTCGCCTCGAAGGGAGCATGAGCACAGAGGACCTCGATTTCTCGATCTACTTCGACGCGAGCAAGAACGCCTGGATCGCGGCCGTGTCTCTCGGCTTCGACGGCGCCGGCCGTCGCGCCCGTCGCAAGGCATCGGTTGTCTTGCCCCGCAAGTGGCAAGATCGTCCGGTCGACGAACAGCGAGAACAGGCGATCAAGCTGCTGACCCCTAAGGTCAAGAAGCTCCGCGAAGAGGCCGAAAAAGGAATCAAGACCAAGGCAAACTCACTACCGCGTGAGTGACGCCGTGGAGGATTTCCTCACTCACGGGCTCAAAGGCCGCAGCCTCGGCACCATGACGCACGCTCGGTCAATGGCCGAGAATCAGATCAAACCAAAGATCGGTAACTATCGGCTCAAGGATCTTCGAGCCGAACATGTTGATCTCTGGCTCGACGAACTCGCCGAGACTCTCGCCACCAAGACGATCATCCAGATTCACAACCTTCTGACCCGAGCCATCCATATGGCGGAGAAGCGTGAACTCGTCGGCCGCAACGTCTCGGCCCTGTGCGAGACACCACACGGACAGGAAGGACGGCCGAGCAGGTCCCTCACGCTGGACCAGGCCGTCGCGGTCCTCATGGCCTGTGAGGGTGAGAAGTTCGGCGTGTACGTCATCACCTCACTCCTCACCGGAATCCGGCCCGAGGAAGCTCGCAAGCTCCTCTGGGGGGCCGTGAATCTGCGCGGGAAGCCACCGTCCGTCTCGGTCCTGCGCGCCGATCGAGTCGGCGGCGACACCAAGACCAAGAAGTCACGTCGGGCGCTCGCTCTTCCTGCCCTCGTGGTCGATGAACTCAAACGGCACCGAGCACGGCAGACCGCTCAGAAGCTGCTCGCCGGCGAGGCGTGGCAGGAGCATGATCTCGTCTTCGCACGCGATGACGGAACCCTGCTCGACCCGATGCGCGTACTGCGCGGCCTGCGAGTGATCACAAAGAAGGCTGGCATCGGGAACCACTGGAAGGTACGGGAACTGAGGCATTCCTTCGTCTCGATCTTGAGCGACGGGGATGTCTCGGTGGAACGTATCGCCGATCTCGTCGGGCACTCGACACCCACCACCACGCAGACCGTCTACCGGCACCAGATCAGGCCGGTCATCGTGCATGGAGCTGAAACCATGGATGCCGTCTTCGGTAACGGTGATCAAACCGGGTGTGGCTCCCAGAACGACTCAGGCCCTCCCACCTGTTGCCGGTGAGAGGGCCTGACCTGCCAACCTCTTAGTTGACTGCAGCTCCCGCGATAGGACTCGAACCTATAACCTGCCGGTTAACAGCCGGCTGCTCTGCCGTTGAGCTACGCGGGATCGTGCGTCTGCGCATTTCGTCGGGGGTTGTGGGCCCCTCCGTCGTGCGCAGGAATAGATTAGCGCACTCCTGGGGTGCGTGTCGCATCGTAAGCGGGGTAGGCCCGGAGACAGCGGAGGTGCAAAATGCGTTATCGAGTGACATTCGCTGTGGGTATGGCGATCGGCTACGTGCTGGGCAGCCGGGCCGGGCGCGAACGGTACGAACAGATCAAGCGGACGGCGCAGCGTGTCGCCGACAACCCCAGAGTGCAGGAAGTCGCCGGGGTGATGGGCGCGCAGGCGTCGAGGCTGGCCGGGGTGGCCAAGTCGAAGGTGGGGGCGACGTTGCAGCAACGCATCCCGTTCCTCAGCGCCGACGACCACCACCCCGACACGGGCACGGGCTGGCCTGAAGAGGACATCGTGGACAAGAAGGCCCGCGAGAGCGGGATTCCTTACTGATCCGACAAGAGCAGGGCATGGGCGTGGGCGCCCCACACGGCTCCGTACGGGCGTCCACAGCAAGACGGGCGTCACACGCCCATGCTCCGCCGCAGCCCTTCCAGGGCCTGTTCGGCCTGTGCGCGCAGGCCCGGGTCCTCGGGGTCGAGACCGTCGTCGAAGACGAAGGTCCAGCCGCGCACCTCGCCGCCGGGCCGGCGCCTGGCCACCAGCCGCACGCCGCCCCTCCCCGGGAGCTTCACGTGTTTGTTGACCACGATCGTGGAGTTGACGCGCTCCCGCACGGTCTCGGGCAGCATCCGCGGCTCGCTGATCCCCTCGGCGTGCCACGTGCCGTCCGTGGTGAGGATCCGCACCCCGTCGTCGTCCCAGGAGGCCTTGTCGACCTTCTCGTACGGCACCCGCGTCCCGTCCGTCAGGTACAGGGCGAGGTTCGTGGCCACCACATAGCCGGAGACCGCCCCGGCGGCGAACGTCAGCACCCGCTCCCCGGGCTCGGTGGCCAGGGACTTGCGCACGTCGGCGGGCAGGCGGCGGAAGATGCTCATTCCTCCACGTTATCGGCGAGCAGATCGAGGGTGAGCGCCGCGCTCCACGAGAAGTCCCTGCACCCGCGCCCGCTGCCGTCGAAGGGGTCGAAGCACTCCCGGAATCCGGCCTGCCGGACCAGGCGCAGGGTGCCGTTGGCGAGCTGCTGGCCGAGCTGGTCGAGCGAGTGCACGGCCGCGGCCCTGCGCAGCAGCCAGTTGGTGTTCACCCAGGAGGGGCCGCGCCAGTAGCGCGTACGGTCGAACTGGGGCGCCCGGATCTCGCAGCTCGGCACCGGATAGCCGGTGGCCCCCATGAACCTGGCCGACTCCAGCACCTCCACCGCCGCGTGCAGGTGGTCGCTGGGCAGGCCGGGGTCCAGCAGCGGCCCGAACCCGCCCACCGTGCAGACCCGGATCAGCCGGTCGGTCCGCAGGTCGCGGGCGTAGAAGCAACCGTCCCACAGGCGGTCGAGCATGGCCTGCCTGATGCGGTCGGCCTGCTCGGCGTGGGGCACGGGGTCGGCGCCCACCAGCGGCGCCAGCTCGGCCAGGGCCTGGCAGGAGGCCAGCCAGATCCCGTTGAACATTGGGTCCTCGATGGCGAACGGATGTTCGTCCCGCAGGTATTCGGCCCGGTATCCGGCGTCCCGGTAGCGCATGGCCAGCCAGACGTAGCGGTCGTGGTCGCTGTCGGGGTGGCGCTCCTCCAGCTCCACGTGGCGGTAGCCGTACCTGATCGCGGGCAGCGCGTTCAGTGCCTCGTCCCAGGAGGGGCTGTCGTCCATGCCCGACTCCCAGGGGTGCACGATCGCCGCCAGGCCCGCGCCGCCGAGGTCGCGGGCCGAGGAGAGGTAGGCGTGCTGGGCCACCAGCGCCGGGTACGCCTTCCTGACGAACGCGACGTCGCCGGTGTGCCGGTAGAACCACCAGAGCGCCAGCGCGTGCAGCGGCGGCGAGGTGAGTCCCGAGGTGAGCACGCGTGGCGCGGCATCGTGCTCCTGCGAGCGCCACACGGACGGCCCCGGGAAGTACGCCTCGCGCGTGTGGAAGACGATGTGCGGCACCATCCCGGTCGCCCACTGCCCCCGCAGCAGGCTGAGCAGCTCGTCGCGAGCCCGGTCCGGCCGGTGCCTGGACAGGCCGATGACGACGAACGCGGAGTCCCAGCTCCATTGGTGCGGATAGAGACCTGGCGCGGGCACGGTGCCCGTGCCTGTCCAGTTCGCCTCGAGCACGGCCAGAGCCTCGCGCCCGAGCGCGGCATCGTCGACCGCCGGCCGCGCCTCCATCACACAACTATGCCTGGGGAAACCTCAGGACGCTATGTCCTCTTGACCCACTTCGACAGGAGCATGACGCCGAACGCCACGGCACCGATGATCAGTCCCCACTTGAGCAGCGTGAGCGCGAAGCCCACAAGGGGCCCGAGAAGTACGAGTGCGGCCACGACGGCCGCGATGATCAGCAGAATTCGTCCCATGCCTGCAACGGTAAAAGATCCTTTAAGCGAATTGCAGGCGATGCAGGGTTGAATCAGGGACAAGTCAGGGGTCACCCCTACTCTTGGAACCAACCGGCCGATCCCCCCGTTGTGCCGGTAGGAGCAAGGGTTCGGGGGCGGCCTGCTTCACGGGGAGCGTGATGAGCCTGGGACCACCTATGAGCAGGGAGGGCGTCGAGCACGCACTGCGCGCTCGAGCCGACGAACGCGACCGCGTCTCCGGCGACCTGCTCGATCTCGAATCCCACACCACCTATCAGCTGCTCAAGGGAGCCTCCTTACGCGGGGAGACGCAGCGACGATGGGCCGCGGCGCAGGAGTCGCTGGTCACGCTGTGGTCTCTGAACGACGCGTACCGGGGGGTGCTGCGCGACGCGGAGCAGATCAGGGCCACGCGCGCCAGGCCGACCCCCGAACAGCTGAACCGGCTGACGGAGCTGCTCGCGGGCCCGTCCGTGGTGCTGCGGGCCACCGCCAAGCCGGTCGAGCAGCGCTCGCTGCTCCCCCAGAAGGACGAGCGGCTGACCCTCGACCAGACCCTGGCGCGGATGGACGCCGCCTTCCGCGAGGTCACCTCCGCCCTCAACGACATCGACGCGGTGTGGAACGCCGTGCTGCCCCGCCTCGACGGCGCCGACAGCGACCTGCGCCACATCCGCGACCTCGAACGCCAACTGGGCGAGGGCGCCGACCTGACCGCGCAGGAGGCCGAGCTGAAGCGGCTGCGCGGCTCGGTGCTCGAAGACCCGCTGGGCCCGTCCGCCGAGCCGGACCTCGACCGGCTGACCCGGCTGCTGGCCGGCTCCCGCGCGGAGCTGGAGCTGGCGCTCACCGTCAAGGACGAGTTCGGCAGGCGGCGGGAGGACCTCGTGGCCGCGCTCGACCGGGTGCGGGCGGCCGAGAGCGAGGCCAGGCTGGCCCACGGCGCGGTCGTCGTGAAGATCGCCCTGCCGCCCCAGGCCCAGCCGCGTGGGCGGGCCGAGTCCCTGGCCGCCGAGCTGGACGCGCTGGACGCCTCGGCCGACACCTGGGTGCTGCGGGCCAAGCGGCTGGCGGCGCTGGAGGAGGAGGCCCGCAAGGCCGCCGAACAGTCGCAGGCCACGGCCAAGGCGCTCTACGGCCTGGTCAGCAGGCGTGACGAGCTGCGCGGGCGGCTCGGCGCCTGCCAGGTGATGGCGGTGCGCAAGGGGCTGGCGGAGGACCCGGCGGCCTGCGAGCTGTTCGAACGGGCGCGCGTGCTGCTGTGGACCGCGCCCTGCGATCTGACGAGGGCGGCGACGGCCGTCGAGACGTACCAGCGCGCGATCCACGGAGGTAAGCCATGACCCGCTGCGCGCAGCCGGGCTGCACGGGCACGATCGAGGACGGCTACTGCGACCTGTGCGGCCACTCGGCGAGCGCCCCGGCACCGGTGCCCGCTTCCGTGCCCGTTTCCGGGCCCGTTTCCGTCCCCCTGCAGACACAGCCGGTGAGCAGATCCGTCACCTCTCCGGTGAGCAGCGGCAGGTCGCGGGCCGGCGTGCTGGCCACCATCGCCGACCTGCCGTCGGTGCCCTACCGCGACCCGGCCACCGCCGTGATGGCCGACCCCGTGGTGCCCGAGAACAAGCGGTACTGCGCCAACCCGGCGTGCGGGCAGGAGGTCGGGCGCTCCAGGGAGGGCCGGCCGGGACTGACGGACGGATTCTGCCCGCACTGCCGTACGCAGTTCTCGTTCACCCCCAAGCTGGACAAGGACGACCTGGTCGCGGACCAGTACCGCGTGCTTGGCTGCCTGGCCCACGGCGGGCTCGGCTGGATCTACCTGGCCTCCGACGAGAACCTCGACGGCATGTGGGTCGTGCTCAAGGGCCTGCTCAACACCAACGACGCCGAGGCGCTGGCGGCGGCGGAGGCCGAGCGGAAGTTCCTCACCACGGTCGACCACCCCAACATCGTCAAGATCCTCAACTTCCAGCGCTCCGGCGGCTTCGGCTACATCGTCATGGAGTACGTCGGCGGCCAGTCGCTGCACGAGCTGCGCCGCCAGGGCCCGCTGCCGCTGCGCGAGGCCCTCATGTACGGCCGGGAGATCCTGCAGGCGTTCGCCTACCTGCACGAGCACGGCATGGTCTACTGCGACCTCAAGCCCGCCAACGTGATCAGGGTCGGCAAGCGGCTCAAGCTCATCGACCTGGGCGCGGTGCTGCCCATCGGCGCGCCGCCGGGCTCGGGCTGGGCCACGCCCGGCTACCACGCCCCCGAGGTGGAGAGCCACGCCGCCGCCGCCACCGCCGACCTCTACACCGTGGCAAGGACGCTGGCGGTGCTGGCGATCCCGGGCTTCTCCCCGTACGCCAACGGCGTGGCCACCCCGCTGCCCGAGGACTGCGGGCACCCGTCGTTCACCCGGCTGCTGCGCAAGGCCACCGCCGTCAATCCCGCCGACAGGTTCCAGAGCGCGGAGGAGATGGAGGAGCAGCTCGTCGGGGTGCTACGGGAGGTCAGCGCCATCGAGGACAAGGTCCCGTACCCGGCGCCCTCGCCGATGTTCGGGCCCGAGCGGACCGCCGTGGGCACCGTGCCGGCGGAGGAGAGCGACGTGGTGTTCGGGCCGCTCGACCCGGTGGCCGTCGCGCAGGCGCTGCCGGTGCCGCTGGTCGACCCCGCCGACGCGGCCGCGGGCGCGCTGGCCGGGCTGCTGGGCAGCGACGGCAAGGAGCTGATGGACCAGCTCGCCGCGCTGCCGAAGACGCCCGAGACGAAGCTGATGCGGGCCAGGCTGCTGGCCGAGGGGGCCGCGGCCGAGGCCCCCGTCGCACTGCACGAGCTGGACATCGAGCTGCCCCGCGACTGGCGGGTCACCTGGTACCGCGGGGTGCTGGCGCTGACCACGGGGCGGCCGGACGAGGCCGTCGCGATGTTCGACGCGTGCCTGTCGGCACTGCCCGGGGAGCTGGCGCCGAAGCTGGCGCTGGCGTTCGCGCTGGAGTGCGCGGGCAAGCCCGCCGCCGGCTGGTACGAGGCCGTCTGGCGGACCGACCACTCGTACGTGAGCGCGGTGTTCGGCCTGGCCAGGTCGGGCCGGATGAGCGTGCTCGACGAGGTGCCCACCCACTCGGTCTACCGGGCTCGGGCGCAGGTGGCGCTGGCGGTCTCCGTCGTACGGGGGGCCGACCTGAGCAGGCTCACCACGGACGACCTGGTGGGCTCGGCCGACCGGCTGGCCAAGCAGGCCGACCTCGACCCGCGCCGCCGCGACGTGCTGACCGCCGAGCTGCTCACCTCGGCACTGACCTGGCTGGAGAGCAGCTCGCCGCCGAAGGGCGCGCAGCTGGCCGAGGCACCGTTCACCGAGCAGGGGCTGCGCAGGCGGCTGGAGTCGATCTACCGCAAGCTGGCCGTCGCGGCCGAGTCCCGCCAGGAGCGCCACGCCCTCATCGACCAGGCGAACGCGGTACGGCCGAGGACGTGGTTCTGATGAGTTGTCCCGTGTGTGAGGCGCCCGTGCTCGCGGGTGACACGTACTGCGAGGCGTGCGGGCACGCCCTGGGCGCGCCGACCTGCGCGTCGTGCGGCGCGGCGGCCGTGGACGCCGAGGGCTACTGCGAGCGGTGCGGCCTGCGCCAGCCCACCGACAGGGACCACGCGGAGAGCGTGATCGACGGCGGCGCGGCGGCCGTGACCGACAAGGGCCTGCGCCGCAGCCGCAACGAGGACGCGGTGGCGCTGCTGACGTCCGGCGACGCGATCGTGACCGTGGTCTGCGACGGCGTGGGCAGCTCGCCCAGGGCCGACGAGGCGTCCGCGGTGGCCGTCGAGACCGCCTCGGCCGCGCTGGCCAGGGGGCTGGGGCAGCAGGAGGCGTTCGAGCTGGCCGGGCGCGCGGTGACCAAGCTCGCCACGTCCGTGGACGACGCCCCCGCCTGCACGTACATCGCCGCCGTGGTCGAGCGGGGCCGGATCACGCTCGGCTGGGCCGGCGACACCAGGGCCTACTGGCTGCCGGCCCCGGCGGGCCGGCCCGGCGTCATGCTGACCGTGGACGACGCGATCGATACCGGCGAGATCACCGGCTGGCTGGGCGCCGACGCGGTCGACGTCCCGCTCCACGTACGCACTCTCACCCCGGAGGAGCCGGGCCTGTTGCTCGTGTGCAGCGACGGCCTGTGGCGCTATCTGGACGGCTACGCCTTCCCCAGCTCCGGAACCCCCCTCGACATGGCCCGCGAGATGCTGCGCCACGCGCTCGACTCCGGCGGCCAGGACAACGTGACCATTGCCTTGATCCCCTTAGGAGTGACGCATGGGTGACCAGCCGACTTTCACCTTGACCATCGACCAGAACAAGTACCTCTCCACCGACGGCCGCGACGTGCACGCCATCCTCACGGTCACCTCCACCGGCGGCGTCACCACCCAGTCCGTCAACGCCGAGGCCGCCGAAGTGATCATCATTGACACCTCCGGCTCGATGAGCGGCAGCAAGATCCGCGAGGCCAGGCAGGCGGCCACGACCGCCGTCCACACCCTTCGCGACGGGGTCTACTTCGCGGTGGTCGCCGGCACCGAGCGGGCCAAGGTCGTCTACCCCGGCGGCAACGCCAACCTGGTCAAGGCGAGCCCGGCCACCAGGGCCGAGGCCGAGCGGGCGATCAGCCGGTTGAGCGCGCACGGCGGCACCGCCATGGGCGAGTGGCTGAAGCTGGCCGGGCATCTGCTCTCGGCGCACCCGTCGGCGATCCGGCACGCGCTGCTGATG
This sequence comes from Nonomuraea sp. JJY05, assembly GCF_043496855.1. Lineage (NCBI taxonomy): Bacteria > Bacillati > Actinomycetota > Actinomycetes > Streptosporangiales > Streptosporangiaceae > Nonomuraea > Nonomuraea sp. JJY05. The sequence goes on along the minus strand of NZ_JBIEIS010000005.1, from coordinate 13,394 downwards.
ACCGACGGCCAGAACAACGAGCGGCCCGAGGTGTTCGCCTCGGTGCTGGCCGGCTGGAGCGGCAAGTTCGTGTGCGACTCCCTGGGCATCGGCGAGGACTGGGTGCCCGCCGAGCTGCGGAAGGTCGCCGAGGCCATGCTCGGCTCGTTCGACTTCGTCCGCAACCAAGGGGATCTGTCGGAGTACTTCCGCAGGCTGACGCAGACGTCGATGAGCAAGACCGTGGCCGAGCTGTCGCTGCGGGTGTGGGTGCCGCAGACCGCGACGTTGAAGTTCGTCAAGCAGGTCTCCCCCACGCTGCTCGACCTGACCGGCAAGCGCACCGACGTGAACCCGCTGACCGGCGACTACCCGACCGGCTCCTGGGGCGCGGAGGAGCGCGAGTACCACCTCTGCGTGGAGGTGCCGCCGGGACAGATCGGGCACGAGATCAGGGCAGGCTGGGTCAAGCTCGTACGCCCCGACACCCAGGAGGTCCTGGCCAGCGGGAACGTGCTCGCCCAGTGGACCGACGACCTGGCGCAGTCCACCCGGATCAACGGCAAGGTCGCCCACTACACCGGCCAGGCCGAGCTGCACGAGCTCATCCAGGACGGCCTCAGCGCCCGGGCGATGGGCGACGTCGACACCGCGACCGCCCGCCTGGCCAAGGCCCAGCAGCTGGCCACCCAGTCGGGCCGCGAGGACACGGCCAGGCTGCTGGAGAAGGTGGTCGAGGTCGATCCGGCCACCGGTACGGCCAGGCTGCGCAGGAACGTGGACAAGGCCGACGAGCTCGAGCTCGACACCGGCTCCGTCCGCACCAGCAGGCTGCGCAAGGAAGGAAACTGATGGCCACCTGTCCGCAGGGGCACCCGTCAGGCGCCGACGACTACTGCGACGTCTGCGGCGCCCAGATGGGGGGCGCGCCCGCGGCGGCGCCCCAGCCCCAGGCGCCGGGCCCCTCGGCCGAGGCGTGCCCGGTCTGCCAGACGCCGCGTGCCGGGCAGTTCTGCGAGGTGTGCGGGCACGACTACACCGGCGGCAGCGCGCCCGTCTCGGTCCCCGTGCGAGGGGTCAGGTTCGAGGCCGTCACGGCGGCAGACCGGACCTACTACGAGAAGGTCATCGCCGAGGGCGGGCCCGACGCGGCGACGATGGCCTTCCCGCCGTACTGCCCCGAGCGCTCGTTCGCGCTGATGGGCGAGCAGGTACGCATCGGGCGGCGCAGCAGGGCCAGAAGCCTGGCCCCCGAGATCGACCTGACCGGGCCGCCCGAGGACCCAGGCGTCTCCCACCTGCACGCCGTGCTGCTGGCGCAGCCGGACGGCTCGTGGATGCTGGTCGACCCCGGCTCCTCCAACGGCACCCAGGTGAACGGCAAGCCTGTCAAGGTCAACGTGCCGGTCAGGGTCGGCGCGGGCGACAGGATCCACCTGGGCGCCTGGACCGTCATCACCATCAGGGAGGGCACGCCGTGACCCTCGCACAGCCTCAGGCGCCCCAGGACGTGGTGCTCACCTACCGCGAGGCCACCAAGCTGAT